>SLFU01000170.1 GCA_007124095.1 Gemmatimonadota bacterium | reverse complement strand
GTTGGGAACTCGCCAGGGCCTCGACGGTCGCGTCGAGCCCGCCCAGAATGTTCTCGGAAATCTTGGAAGCCATCGAGGTAAGGTCCGGGATCAAGTGAAAAAGTCCACGTCCTGGTAGTGCACCAGCAACTCTTTCATCCGGTCCGGGTCCTCCCCTCGAAAGAAGACCGTTCCGTAGTGGTTGCCGAAACCCTCCCGCGAATCGGGCACTTTGTGCTCCGACGGGGGGATGAGGGTATGGCTCTCGAAATAGGGATCCTCCTTGAGCTCCTGGGGGATCTCCAGCTCCGTCACGCGTCCGGGGCGGGGGTAGACCATCACACTTCCCGCGTACTCCCCGCGTCCCCCTTCCTCGCGGGGGAAGAAGGCCTCGATCTCCTCATCCGAGACCGAAGGGTCGCTGCAGAGGACGAGCCCTTCGATCGGATCGAACCCGTGGGCGCGTTCGATGAGCTCGAAGATGTGCCCACCCGGAATCCGGCACGCGACCTCACCGAAGCTCAGCATCTCGTCGTCCGTGAGAAACCACTCCGGATGGATCATCCCGTACTCGATCCCGAAGGCGGCGACGAGCCGTTCGGTGGCCTCCCGGATCCGATCCCGCCTCGACTCCAGCGACGGTCCCGCGGGGACGAAGTTGGAGTATCCCAACTTCACGTACTCGGTGATGTTGAGAAACCGAATCTTCCCGCGATGGATGAAGGCCTCCACCGAGAACTCCCGGCCGGGAAGGTGGCTCTCGACCAGGCACGGGAGGTCGGCGTCCACCACTCGCTCGTCGATCTGAGCCTGGGTGCGGAGGAGCTTGTGCCCCACCGTCCCCGCGGCGCCGAAAGGCTTGAGGTGGACCCAGGCGTCCTGCTCTCCTTCGAGTTGGAGATGCGCCTCGTTGAGCCGCTGCATGAACTGGCGTACCTGCTCGCGCGTGTGAACCTCCTCGAACAGCCCCACTCGGAAGCCCGCGAGCAGCGCCTTTCGCTTCATGACCGCCTTGTTTCGAAAGAGGTAGGCCCGGTTCAGCAACCTGGGGTCGTCTCGATAGAGCGAGTTCATCGCCCCCGCCCATTCCACCGTCTCCTCGAAGAGCGGGACGGCCAGATCCACGTCGAAGGGATCGAGCAGCTCCCGCAGCTGGAGGCTGTTCGATCTCTCACTCCACTCGTTGAAGTTCCATCCCACGAAAGGAATACCATTCTCCCGGGCGTATTCCCCGAATTCGGGAAAGCTGACGACAACGAAGGGTCGTCCCATCCTCTGAACACTCTCGATCGCTGGGAGACTCCACCCGAGTAACGCGACGGTCTTGGACATGGCTGAGGGCTGCACCTTATGCTGAGTTTCTGGATGCTGAGTTTCTGGATTCGGTCACCGGACGTACAACCCCGGAGGCGGGCAGATGATCAATCGGCCCCCCGGAGCCCGGACCGGCCCCTGGAACCCTTTCCCCTCCTCCCGCATCGTTTTCCATAGGAGGCGGTGAGCCTGATGGAGGGGCACATGACAGAAAGCCAACGGATCGAGACCGAGCCGAACCTGGACCCGGGATGGTTCGAGGATCGTGTAGTGGAGCTCCTCCCCGATCTCCTGGGAGCTGCCCGGTCGTTGGCCGGTGACCCATCCGACGCCGAAGACCTCGCCGCAGACACGGTGGCCCGGGCGTGGGAGCACAGGGGCGACCTCCGGGAGAGAGGCCGTTTTCGGGGGTGGATCTTCCGAATCCTCCGGAATGTCTTCCTTTCCGGACGCCGCCGCCGACAGTCGCGGCCGGTGGAGGTTCCGCTTTCCGACGAAGAGGGTGAGGATCGACCCTTCTCCCTCTTTGAGCGGCTGCACCAACCCTTCCTCCTCTGGTGGAGCAATCCCGAGGAGGAGTTCCTGAACGGGATCCTGAGGGAGGATCTCGCGGAAGCCGTCGATGCGCTCCCGGACAGCTACCGGGAGGTTCTGGTGCTGATCGACGTACACGGATTCCGGTACGCCGAGGTCGCCGCTGCCCTCGAGATCCCCGTGGGTACCGTTCGCTCCCGACTGGCCCGGGGTCGATCACGCATGCAGGAGCACCTGTGGCGGCACGCCGTGGACCGGGGACTGCGAGAACCGCCACGTCCTGGTCAGAGGAGGCCGGAATGAACGAGATGGAGCGGATCGACTGCGAGGAGGCCGTGCAGCGCCTCGCGGAGTACCTGGACCAGGAGCTGGACCCCGACGGCAGCACCGAGCTCGAGCAACATCTCGAGCGCTGCCGAAGCTGCTTCTCGAGAGCCGAGTTCGAGCGACAGCTCAAGACGAGCATCCGGGAGAATCTTGGATCGGCGGACGTTCCGGCCCCCTTCGAAAAACGAGTGCGCCTCCTTTTGAAAGGCCTCGTCGAAGGAGAGTGACTCGGGGCACGCCGCAGTTTCGAATACATACAGTTTCCGACTGACTGGAGGTTGAGACATGGTGGTCATCACGTCCGAGGCACGAGACGTAATCCTGGACGCGGTCCGACGGATGTACAGCGAAGTGGCCCGCACGCCGGAGCAGGGCTTCCACTTTCCCACGGGACGCCCCGCATGCGAGCTCGAGGGCTATCCCCCCGAGCTCCTCGATGCCCTCCCCTCAGGGGCCCTCGATTCCTTCGCCGGTGTCGGATTTCCCTTTGCCGCTCAGGTCATCGAGGAGGGGCAAGTCGTCCTGGATGTGGGTTCCGGTTCGGGGACCGACGCCCTCATCGCCAGCGCCCTCGTCGGTCCCACGGGGAAGGTGATCGGTCTCGACATGACCCTGGCCATGAGGGAGCGGCTCCGAGAGAACGCGGCAGAGGCGGGAGCCGACAACCTTACGGTGCTCGACGGGACCGCCGAGGCCATCCCGGTGCCCGACACCAGCGTCGATGTCGTCACCTCGAACGGGGTCCTGAATCTCGTTCCCGACAAGGCCGGGGCGGCCGAGGAAATCCACCGGATCCTCCGTCCCGGCGGGTGGGTCCAGATCGCCGATATCGTCCTGGGGGAAACCCCATCGGAGGCCTGCCGGAGCAAGCCGGAACTGTGGGCGGAATGCATCGTGGGAGCCACGCGGGAGGAGGAATACCTTCAGCTCTTCCGCGACGCCGGCTTCGAGGACGTGGAGATCCTGGACCGGGTCGACTACTTCGCGCACAGCCCGAGCGAGGGCACGAGGGAGCTCGCCGCCTCACTCGGAGCCGAAGCGATCGTGCTCCGCGGCCGGAAAGCCTGACCCGTCCGGCGGGTCCTGCCGCTCCCGGCCATGAGAGCCGCGGTGCCAGGCGGCGGGCCGGAGGCGGCCCGGTCACCTCGGGTTGCCTTCGGACCGAGGCCCCCTCATCGTAGGGGCCCATCGGCCCGGGGCGCCGCCGCTAATCCCGGGGGATACTCCTCGAATCCCCATCCAATCCTCCATGGAGACACTACGCCGGACCGTCGAGGCCCTCGAGGGCCTCGTCTGGAGCTCGGGGATCCCCGTTGGGGACGAGACGATCCCATTCGTCGTCCTGGCTCTCCTGGGGGCGGGGATCTATTTCACCCTCCGCCTCGGCTTCCTCCAGGCCCGGCGATTCGGGCACGGGCTGGCCGTCACCAGCGGCCGCTACGACGACCCGGACGATCCCGGCGACGTGAATCACTTCCAGGCGCTCTCCACCTCGCTCTCGGCCACGGTCGGGATCGGCAACATTGCCGGGGTCGCGATCGCGATCCACTGGGGCGGCCCCGGGGCCCTCTTCTGGATGTGGGTGACCGCCTTCGTCGGGATGGCCACCAAGTTCACGGAGGTGACCCTCGGACAGCACTACCGCATCGAGGAGGGCCCCGATGGAGAGGCGTGGGCGGGTACGGTTTCCGGCGGGCCGATGTATTACATCGAACGGGGTCTCGGTCGCCACTGGAAACCCCTTGCCGTCTTCTTCGCGATCTGCATGGCGATCGCGGCGTTTCTGGGCGGCAATGCCCTCCAGGCGAACACCGTCGCCGATGTCATCGAGACGAACTTCGGGCTCCCGGTCTGGATCACCGGGTTCGTCACGGCGACCGTGGTCGGGCTCGTCATACTTGGGGGAATCACCCGGATCGGCCAGGTGACGGGCATCCTGGCCCCGGCGATGGCGGGGATCTACGTGCTGGGAGCCCTGGTGATCCTCCTCCTCAACTGGAGCGAGATCCTCCCGAGCTTCGCGCTGATTTTTCGGGAGGCCTTCAATCCCACCGCCGGGGTGGCCGGCACGGGTGCCGGAGCGTTCCTCCTCACCCTGGTCTGGGGCGTGCGGCGGGGCCTCTTCTCGACGGAGGCCGGGATGGGGTCCTCGCCCATCGCCCACGCAGCCGGAAAGACCCGGGAACCGGTCTCGGAGGGGTCGGTGGCGCTGATGGAGCCCTTCATCGACACTCTGGTCATCTGCACGATGACGGCTCTGGTCATTATCGTCACCGGCTCCTGGGGGGATCCGGTCCCCCAGGAAGTCCAGATGACGGGAGGGGACCTCTCCTATCGTGCAGTGGACGAGAGCGGCGTGTTCCGAACCGTGGATCCTCCGCCCGAGATCGAGATCGTGGACGGACGCCACGTCGAGACGGGAGCTGGCGCCCCGCTGGTCGCGTGGCACGCAGCCCCCCTGGAGGACCTCTTCCTCGATCCCGACTACAGCCAACCCTTCACGGGCTCCCTCTTCCCCGATCGTGGAATCGCGGTCACCCGGGACGGCCAGGAGCGGGAGTCCCTCTACGCGCTGGCCGTCACGAACGGGGCCCCCCTTACGATGATGGCCTTCCGCCGGGGCCTCCAGCCCTTCGGCGACTTCGGCCATTACATCGTACTGCTCACGGTCGTCCTCTTCGGGGTATCCACCGCCATCGCGTGGAGTTACTACGGGGACCGCTGCATCAACTACCTCGTCGGAAGCAAGGGACTCCTCCCTTACAAGCTCGCCTTCGTGGGGATGCACTTCACCGGAGCCGTGGTGCCATTGATGGTGGCGTGGAGCATCAGCGATGTACTTCTCGGCATCCTCATCCTCCCCAATCTCATCGCGTGCGGCCTCCTCGTCGGGAAGGTGAAGGAGCTCAGCCGCAGCTACTTCGCTCGCCAGCCCTGGATCGAAAAGGGAGAGGCCCGTCGGCAGCGGATGGGCCGCTAAAAGGACGTTGAAGCTCCGGAAGCTGGGCAGGAAAACGGCGTGCTTGATTTCTTCCGGGGGACAGTGAAGTATTTCGCTGCGTCAACTGCAGCGGAGCCGATTATCATTCCCGGGCACGCGCCGGGTACGCGATCCCGGGTGCGCGCCGGACTCACTCTCCAGCCCATTTCGCCACCATGAAAACCGTACTGAAAGTAGCCGGGGTTGTCGTCGCGTGCCTGCTCCTCATCGGAGGGGCAGCCTACGGCTGGGCTTCCGTCACCACCGACCGGGCCTTTTCGAGGGCCATCGACACCCACAGCATCGACTTTCCGATCCCCTTCCCTCTCGCCGCCGAGGAGGTAGAGGAGCTGGAGCTCACGGACGAGGAGGCTCGCGAGGTGGCGCTGGAGCGAGCCCGAGAGCGGGGCCGACACCTGGTTCAGGCCCGGTACGCCTGCGGAGAGTGCCACGGCGACGACTTCTCGGGAGGGGTGATGGTTGACGCCTTTCCGATCGGGCGCCTTCTCGGTCCGAACCTTACGGGGGGAGAGGGGGGCGTGACCGGCGGCTACACGGCCGCCGACTGGGACCGGATAGTCCGCCACGGCGTCCTCCCCGACGGGAGGCCGGCGGTGATGCCGTCGGAAGACTTCCAGCTCATGTCCGACCAGGAGCTCTCCGACATTATCGTCTTCCTCTCGTCTCAACCTCCGATCGACAACCAGGTCCCTCCGCCCTCCTTCGGCCCCCTCGGGAGAATGCTCGTGGCCACCGGTGAGATCCATCTGTCTGCCGACCTCATCGACTCGCACACTACCTCCCACACTGCCCTTCCGCCGGCTGCCGAGGTGTCCGTCGAGTTCGGCCGCCACCTCGCGGGCGTGTGCGTGGGTTGCCACGGCCAGGACTACGCGGGGGGACCGATCGCAGGAGGGGACCCCAGCTGGGCAGCCGCGCGGAACCTTACTCCGCACGAGTCCGGACTCGCGGGGTGGAGCTACGAGGACTTCGCGAGGGCGATGCTGGATGAGGTGCGGCCGGACGGCAGCCCGGTCCAGCTCCCGATGACGATGATCACGCCCTACGCGAGGGAGATGACCGAGGTGGAGTTGCAGGCGCTCTGGAGGTACCTCCAGTCCGTGCCTCCGGTCCCCACGGGCTAGGCGCCGATCCGGCCTTCTCATTCCTTCGGTGGATATCGGTGCGACCAAGGAGGAGCGTAACTTTGGAGGCTGCGTTTCATACCTCCGGGTTCCTCGACGCAGACCACCCACAGAGGGGCATCGAGACTCCGGTCCGGGCACGTTTGGAGGGAGATCCGCGAGAATCAGCGATATGAGCATTCTATTGGTGGACGACGACTTCACGACTCGTGGCGTCCTCGAGGGTTGGCTGCACAATTGGGGGTATGAAGTGTCCCTGGCAAAAGGCCCCAACGAAGCCTCGG
>SLFU01000151.1 GCA_007124095.1 Gemmatimonadota bacterium | reverse complement strand
GATCGTGGCCGCGACGAACCGCTCGCTCGAACAGGAGGTCGAGGAGGGACGGTTCCGCGAGGACCTGTATTACCGGATTGCCGTGATGACGGTTGATCTCCCTCCCCTGCGCGAGCGGATGGAGGACGTGCCTCACCTGATTCGGCACCTTTTCGCCCTGCACCGGAAGCGACTCGGTGTGCAGGTCGAGGAGGTGTCTCCCGAGTCGATGGACGCGCTGATCGCGTACCCCTGGCCAGGAAATGTCCGTGAGCTGGAGAACGTCCTCGAGCGGGCGCTCGTGCTGGCCGAGGGTTCGAAGGTGAAGCTCGAGGACCTCCCCAAAGGAGTGCGGGAGCCTTCGGTGAAGTTCGTCCCGACTCTCTCCGACGCGGGGTCGAACGATTCGACGGAGTTCGAACTTTCGGTGAAGCGCCGAGGCGCAGAGCTCGAAAAGGAGCTCATCCGGGCGGCGCTGAGGCGGACGGGAGGGCACCGGGGGAACGCGGCCCAGTTGCTGGAGCTGAGCGACCGCGCTCTCCGCTACAAGATCCAGGAGTACGGCCTGGACGCCGACTGATCAGTCCATTTGAACGCCCGGCGAGCCGGTGGAGGTTTGGGCCATGCATCGGCTCCAAGCACCTCCGGCCGCTGGTCCCCTGGGAGTCACCCTGCCCGAGCTCGTTCTCTGGCTCCTCTTTCTGGGTGTGGCCGCCCAGCTTCTGACGATACCTCTCCGAAATCAGTCGGACGCCCTCGTTCTTCGGGGCGTGACAGAGGAACTGATCGCCCTCATCCATCAGGCACGGATGGAGGCTCGGGTCCACGGAGCCGCCTGGGTGGTCGTCGAGGAACACGCCGATCCCGTCCTCCTCGTTCCGAGCGGTAGAGCTGAGCCCGGGGCCTCTCCCGAGCACCCGGAGCTCGAACGACTCCTGAGCGTGTCCCTCGCCGAGCGTGGGGTCGAACTGGAGGTGGTCGGGGATCGGACTTCGGCGGAGCTGGTCTACGGTCCCCTCGGAGTGGCGGCCTTCGCCTCGACCACCCTCGTGCTCTTTCGCAGGAATGCCGAGAGGCGGCTCGTCATCTCCAGTTACGGACGAGTTCGACGATGACCGCGCGTCTGGAAGCGGGATCGAGACCCTGTTCGCGGAGGGGTGGTTCGGGTCGGTGGGATGGTCGAGTCGGGGCCTCCCTAGCTGAGCTGCTCGTGGCGCTTTTGATCCTCTCGGTCGGAGGGACCCTCACGGCCCGCGTGCTTTGGCAGGCAGGTAGGGAGATCGAGGGCGCGGAGCTCGGGGTGCGGGCTTCCCTCTTCCTCTCCGAGCTCCACGACGGTGGCGGGGGGGAGGGGAACGGATCGGTTCGCTCCGCCGGTCCGGGCACCCTCACCGCCGAGACGTCCGCCGAGGGGGAGTTGATCGTCCGATATGATCCCCCACACGGGGTCGATCAAGCGAGTGCGAGGGAGGAGGTGCTCTCGACCGGGTTCCGGGAGCCCCGGAGGTGGAGGCTCGAGGGAGGCAGCTCGGGTCGGGGGGCGGGAAGGTGAAGACCCGACAGAGTTCCACAGGTGCCACGCTTCTGGAGATGCTGCTGGCCCTCACCCTCGGCATTGCGGTCCTCGGAGCCTTCGTCGGTGTGCTGAGGGGCTCGCTAAAGTGGACCGAGTCCCTCATCCTGCGCGCCGAGGCCCTCGAAGTCATTCGCACGATCTGGGTCGTCCTCGACGAAGAGGTACGACCGGGCCTCGCGGGCAGGGACTGGACCGTGGATGACGAGGGAGTGCTGAGGCTCCGCGCGTTCAGGGGGGTGGGTAGGATCTGCTCCGGGGCCGAGCATGAGGATCGCTGGGTGGTCGCGTACCGTGGACGTAGGCTTCCCGAACCCGCGCGCGACTCCGTACTCGTACTCGGGGTGGATGGAGGCTGGAGGGCTTTCGACCTGGTGGGGGTGGTGGGAACCGGGGATTGCGAGTCCGAGCCCGGGGAGAGGGTGCTCACCGGGAGCTGGTCCCAACCCGAGGCGCCTGCTCCAGCCCTCGTGCGGGTGTTCGAGCGGGGCGAGTACCACCTGGTGGACGGGGCCTTCCGGTACCGGAGAGGAGAGGGGGGGCGGCAGCCCTTGACTCCCGAGAGGGTTGGGCCGGAGAGCCGGTTCACATGGGCCGGCGCCGAAGCCCGCGCACTCGAGGTGACGATCGAGATCCTACCGGTGGGCGAGGTCGGACAAGTCCAACCTTTCGAGTGGACTGTGTCGGGAATGGGGCTGGAGTCGTGGGGGATGGAGTGAGCCGGATCGGATCTCGACGGGGCATTCTGCTCCCCGTGGCCCTCTTCGTGGTGCTGGCACTCTCGGCCCTCGCGACCTCGGTCCTCGTTCTCATCCGATCAGAGCTTCTACTCGAGCGCCGGGGAGTCCTTTACTTGCAGGGTCGTGTCCTGGAAGAAGGATCGCTCGCCTCAGAGCCCGACATCGGGGAAGAGGGCCGGGCCCCGCTCGACGCCGAGGGCTGGTCGGGTGAGAGCGGTGGGGCGGATCCGTCAGCCATCTTCGGGCTTCCCGGGGGAGTCGAACAGGTGCGGGCGATCGTGGAGCCGGGGCGGCCTGCTGCGATGGGTGTCCGGTGGCGCCTTGATCCGGACTCGGTGGCCGCCGCACTCCCGGCGGCCCTTGGCGTCGGCTTCGACCCCCCGGACTCGGGAGTGGAGCGAGCGGGAGCGGGATGTCCAGCGATCCCCGGGGCTGCGGCTCCGCTGATCCGGGTGCGGCCGCCGGACCCGGAGCCTGCTCCGGATCCACCCCTCCCCGACCCTCCCCGCATCGGAATCCTGGGGCTGGAGGACTTCGAGAACTTGTCGGCGATCGAGATCGCGGGGGGAAGCGCCTTTCCTGCGGTCGGCGAGATGGGCGACGTGGACTTCCGGATCTTCCGGGCGGAGCCCGGCGGCCGAATCGCTGGGGGCTCGGCCTCGGGGATCCTCTATTCACTGGGCGACCTGACCCTCGATGGAGCCTCTCGGCTTCGAGGGCTCGTGTTGTCGGCGGGCGACCTCCATGTCTTGGGTGAAGCGGTCGTGGAGGGCGTGGTCATGGTGGGGGGCACCGTCCACCTCCAAGGGAATGGGCGGATCCTCGGGTGTCGTGGTTGGGCGGCCGCCGCCCTGGGTCAGCCAGCCCTGAACCGAACCCACCGGATCTCAACAGGGGATCGCCTCGGGCGATTTTGAGGGTTTGCAAGCGGCAGACTTTTCCGATCGATCGGAAAAGATTGCCGGATTCCGACTGTTCGTGACTGGTTCCGTAGCCGTGGGGAAGGAGGTACACTTATGGCATGAAACTGGCTTATTCGGGTGGAGGAGGCATTCGGCGCTCCGTCATCCGAGGGGAAACGCACGAATCCCCGACGCTCAGAGGCTTCAGCATGCAGGCTCAAGGGGGGTTCACCATCCTCGAAGTGGTGATCGTCCTGGCCATCGGGGCCCTGGTCGCGGGCATTGCCGTCGCGAACTTCGGTGACGTTCAAGCACGGATTGGTGTGCGCTCGGCCCAGTCCAACTTTCTTTCGATGCACGGACAGACCCGGGCTCTCGCAGTGGAGCGGGGACGAGCGATCCGTCTGCGGGTGGATCCCACGAGCGGGATGGTAAGCATCGAGGAGGGGTGCGGGGACGGTGGGGTGGTGATCGAATCGCGAAGCTTTGCGGCCGTCCACGCCGTGACGCTCGAAACCGGTGGAGGGCCACTCTGGGTATGCATGACTCCCAGGGGCTATGCAGATATCAATGCCAACTCCTTCTCTCAGGAGGCCCGCGTCAACTTCGTTCGCGGAGACCGGGCTTCGACCGTGGTTCTCCTGCCGCTCGGCCAGGCGGTGACGCCGTGAAGCTGAATCGCTCCGGACTCACTCTGATCGAGCTCATCGTCTCGATGCTCGTCCTCGCGGTCGGGATCCTGGGGCTCGCTGCCGGAACGGGATGGGTGATCCGCTCGGTCGACCTCGCTCGTCTCGAAACTCACCGGACCGCCGCGTTTCAGGCCGCGATGGAGGAAGTGAGGGCGACCCCACTCGAAGAGCTGAACAGCGGTGCGGCCCTCCACGGGCACTTCGAGCTTTCCTGGTCGATCGAGGAGGAAGCTCCTGGATGGAAGCGGATGCAGGTCGTCGTGGTGGGACCGGGGCGGACCCCCGGGAGCGTAGGCGCCGCCCCCGGTATTTCCCCGGTCGTGGCGGATACCTTTGAATACCTGGTCGGCCGCCGATGAACCGCGTTCGTGGGGTGCGCAACGGACCGAGGGGAGGTTCGAGGGAGGGCTTCAGCCTCGTCGAGCTCCTCGTTGCGATCGTGATCGGTGCGCTCCTGATGGGGGCCGTCTATCAGGTGCTGGTGAGCAACCAACGAGTCTCCGCGGTCCAGCGAGAGCAGGTGCAGAGTCAGCAGGCGCTCCGGGCCGGACTCTCCCTGCTTGCCCAGGAGCTCAGGGAGGTGAGCGCCTCCGGAGGCGATCTCCTGGTGACCGACGAGGGGAGGGTGGGATTCCGGGCGTTCCGGGCCTATGGGGTGGTCTGCGAGGTTGGGGGCGTCTCCTCCCGTGCGGTAACCGTCGCTCACCTGGGCCGATCGTTTCGCCTGGGAGAGTCGCTCTATGTCTTTGCGGATGGAGATCCTGGGCTCACCGTTGACGACGAGTGGTTGATCTCGTCGGTGAGTGGTGTGCAGACAGGCCATCTCTGTGGGTCCGGGGACGGCGAAATCGCTGCCGAGCAGATCATCCTCGGAGGACTTTCGGACTCGCAGTTCACGAGGGTCCGAAGGGGAGCCCCGGTCAGGGCCTGGGAGGAGGTGGAGTATGGGCTTGAAGAGTTCGAGGACGGATGGCACCTCGCACGCGCCCTCGACGGGAGCGTGGCCCGGCTGGTGGGCCCCCTCGAGGCCGGGGTGGGATTGGAGTTCGAGTATCTGGCGGTCGACGGTATGACCGCAGGGGATCCCTCTGATGTGGCGCGGGTCCGGATCACCCTCCGAACGGCCTCGCCGGCTAGGGACGAGTGGGGGCACACGGTGGCCGACACCCTGACCACCGCAGTGTTTCTTCGAAACTGACCTCTGGGAAGCTCTCATGGGACGAGAAGCATCATGAAGAAATCGACTCGCCTCCGGGGGCGCTCCGACGGCTTCGCCCTTCCGGCGGCCATCCTCGGACTGGTGGTGGTGGGATTGCTCATCACCGGAGGGATCCAGATCGCCACGCAGGAGTCCCGGATCGGGGAAGCGACGGGGCAGGCCGCCCGAGCCTTCTACGTGGCCGAGAGTGGGATGAATACCGTCCTCGGCACCTGGAACGCGGGGGCGGCCGGGATCACTGCCTGGGGAGAACCGGTGACTCTGACGGGGAGCACCGGTCAGGGGGACTGGGAGGCCGTGATTCGACAGGTGGACGACCGGCTCTACTTCATCCGCACGACGGGTGAGGTCCAGGCGCGGGAGGCGCCCGCGACCCGTACCGTGGGGCTTCTCGCGCGGCTGGCCACGGCGAATCTGAATCCTCCGGCCGCCCTCACGATCCAGGGTGGGGTGCACGCGCAGGGGGCTCCGAGGAAGGTGGACGGAAGCGACCAGGTCCCGGCGCTCTGGACGAGCGAGATGTGCCCCAATCCCCTGACCCCGAAGCCCGGTGTGATGACCGACGACGCGTCGGAGGTCACCGCCTCCCCATGGCCCGGGGGAGCGGAGTGCCCGAACCAGTACGTGGGCACTCCCTGCATCCAGGAGGACGTGCAGGCGGTCCAGCAGCAGATGGCCTCGGTCGACGAGATGTGGAACGAGCTCATTGGCCTCGCCACGAAGGTCGTGACAGCGACCGCGGTGGAGCCCGGGCCGAGCTACACCTCGGGGGGGGGCTGCGACGTCTCCGATCCCAACAACTGGGGCACCCCGGAGCCCACCTCGACCGACGACGATTGCTTGAACTACTATCCCGTCATCCACGTCACGGGGAATGTCTCGATCGGAGGGAGCGCGCTCGGCCAGGGGGTGCTCCTGGTCGAGGGCGATCTGGAGATGCACGGCAACGCCCACTTCAGCGGGATCATTCTGGTGCAGGGGGAGTTTTCGGCGGCCGCGGGCACCCCGCGGGTGACCGGCGCGGTCGCGGCGAAGTCGGCCAGCACCCTCTCTGGAACTCCGAACATCGACTATTCGAGTTGCGCGGTGAGGCGGTCGCTCGAGTTGAGCGAGACCCTGTCCCGGCTCGAGCCCCTCGCCGAGAGGAGTTGGGTGGATCTGACGGGTGCATCCTTCTGAAGGCCGGGTGTGCGGCTCATGCGCGGCGCAAGGGGGGGGCGGGCTCGCTTGACAAGCTTCGAGAGTGCATGGTAACCTGACAGAAGTAGACGGGAAACATTTGTATCCCTCCCCTGGAGACGGATAGATGGCCCTGTTCGGCCAGAAGAAGACCTCCGTCGGTCTGGACATCGGCAGCGGCTTCATCAAGCTCATCGAGGTGGATCACTCCGGCGACCAGCCCGAGGTCGTCCGGGTTGTCATGCGGGCCCTCCTTCCCGATGCGATCGTGGAGGGAGAGATCATGGACCCGGGGCTGGTCGCCGACACGGTCCGCGACCTGGTCGAGGAGGCCGGCCTCAAGCACAAGGAGGTGATCACGGCGATCGGGGGGCACGATGTCATCATCAAGAAGATCGACATGGACCGAATGGAGGAGGCCGACGCTCGAGAGGTCATCCGCTGGGAGGCGGAGCAGCACGTTCCCTTCGACATCAAGAGCGTGGAGTTGGATTTTCAGATCCTGAATCCCGAGGCCGACGGTCCCCAGATGGAAGTCCTGCTGGTGGCGGCGAAGCGGGAGCTCGTGGAGAACAAGCTCTCCGTTCTCGTGGGGGCCGGCTTGCAGGCCACTGTGATCGACGTGGACGCTTTTGCCCTCCACAACGGCTTCGAGCACAACCATCCGGAGGGATTGGAGGGGATCGTGGCCCTGGTGAACGTGGGACACGAAACTACGAATGTGAACATCATGGAGGACGGCGTTCCGATCCTGACGAGAGACGTTCCCTTCGGCTCCCGAAAGATCCGGGAGCGCCTCCAGCGGGAACGGGGTTTGACCACTGAGGCCGCGGAGGAGGTGGTTCAGGGTCGAACGGAGATGGAGGATCCGGTCGACTTCGTTCGAGAGAGCGCCGAGGAGGTCGCCGTGGGAGTGGAGCGGGGGGCGGCCTTCCTGATGACCCAGCACCCTGGTGCGGGATTGGGCCGCCTCTACCTGAGCGGAGGAGGGGGACGGATCCCGGGCATGGCCGAGGCGCTGGGAAGTCGTATGGGAGTCGAGACGCGACTCGTAAACCCCTTCGAGCGAGTGCCGGTGCGTCCGGATGCGCCTCTCAACCTGGTCCTCGACGAGGCGGGGCCGATGCTCCTCCTCCCCTTGGGATTGGCGCTCAGGACACCGTGAAGCACGAGAGGAGGGCGCCTTGATCGAGGTCAATCTCCTCCCCGGGGGAGGGAGGCGGGCCGGTCGACGGGTCAAGCTCACCCGCTTTCTCCCGCGGTTCTCGGGGTCGATGCCTCGGGTGGACCGATGGACGGCGTATGCGGGGCTCGCGGTCGGGATGTCGCTCCTGGGAATCCTCTGGCTCTTCTTCGCGGTTGCGGGGCAGGCGGAGGAGTTGGAGGTCCGGATCGAGGCGGCGGCGAGCGACTCCATTCGGCTCGCTGATATGATCGAACGCTCCCAGACCCTGCAGGCGAGGCGTGACTCGATCGCGAGGAGGGTGGAAATCATTCAGGGGATCGACGGAGATCGCTACCTCTGGCCCCATGTAATGGATGAGGTGGCGCGGGCGCTCCCCGATTTCACCTGGATGATGCGCCTCAGCCAGGTCTCGGGAGGGGGCGGCGACCTCGTCTTTCAGATCGATGGGGCGGCGGGCACCTACTTCGCTCTCACTACCTTCATGGAAAACCTGGAGGCGTCCCCCTTTATTCGAGGCGTTCGCCTCATCGGCTCGGATCAGACCTCGATCTCCGGGGCCGACGGTGCGGAAACGGTCGTCCATCAGTTCATACTCCAGGCCTCCACGCAGGAACCCCCCGCGGGGGTCATCGAGAGCGTTCCCCTCTTCGGTCCGTCGGTCGTGCCGCCCTCCGGGGAAGAGGAGAGCTGAGCCATGGCCCTCATCCCCAAGGAGAGGCCCAAGCAGATCGCGTTGATCGTGATCATCGCGTCCCTCGCAGCGCTCTGGATGTTCTACGACTACTGGTACTCGCCCCGGGTCGTGGAGGTGGAGGAGCTTCAGGCGCACTTGACCCAGCTCGAAGACCAGAACCGGCAGGCTCAGATCTTGGCGGCTCGAGGGGGTGAGGAGCTCGAAGCGAGGCTGATCATCTACGAGCGGCACGTGGAGCGACTGGAGGAGTTGATTCCACAGAGCGAAGAGGTCCCTGCGCTGCTCAACTCGATGGCGATGGAAGCCCAGCGAGCGGGAGTCGACCTGGCATCCATGCGGCCCGAGCCTTCGATGCCTGGAGAGTTCTACACACGGCAGAGCTATGAGGTCTCGGTAGTCGGGGAGTTCCACGATGTGGGAAGGTTTCTGACCGCGGTCGCGTCCCTCCCCCGGATTGTCACCCCGATCGGGTTGGACCTCGCACCGTACACGGGGCCCGCACCACAGGCGGAGTTGGTGGCACCGGTCACCGCGCGCTTTTGGATTGAGACGTACGTCCTTCCAGGAGGCCCGGCTCCGGGCGAGGGCTCCGAGCTCCCCGAGGAGCTGCAGGGGTGACGCGGCCGGGTACGTTGCAGAAGGGGGCCTCGGCCCTCCTGGCTGTCGGACTCCTCTGTGCGATTGGCTTCCGGGTCGGAGCCGTGTTGGGACAACCGGAGCCGGCCGGGATCCTCCTTCAGGACCGGCCTGCCCCCTCGGATGGCGATACGGTGGACCTCGTCTTCGAACGGGAGGTGTTCAGCTACCCGACCTTCGAACGGAGGAACCCCTTTCGCGCCCTGACGGGAGAAGACGATGTCGGGCCTCGATTCGAGGACCTGGTTCTCCTGGGTGTGATCTCGTCGACGGGAGGGGGGGGCTCGGTCGCACTCCTCGGTACCCGATCTGCTGGGCCGAGCCAGCAGGCGGCCTCGGCCACGTACCGGGTGCGGGAGGGCGAGACGCTGGGGAACGTCCGCGTCATCGAGATCCGTCCCCGGCAGATCCTCGTGGCGGTCGCGGAGTTCGGCCTGACCGAAACCCGAACCCTCCAACTCCGGCGTGCGGAGACGCGTCCCGGGCTCCCTCCCGGGGACACCGCTCCCGGGGCGGCTGGGGAAGGACCGGAGGTGGAAACGCCCCCGCAGGATGTCGAGAGGCAGGACCAGGAGGGGGAGGGGCTCCTGGACAATACCGGCGAGGCCCTCACGGATCACGAAGCGAACGGGAACGGAGGTTGGTCATGAGCTTCCTGGTGACGACTTGGACCGCAGTGGCGCTGGCGTTGCTCACCGGTGGTCCGACGTCGGGTGAACGTGCTGGAGAAGTCACGGGTCTCCAGGTCCTGCCCTCGGCCGACCGCACGGAGATCGTGATTTCCCTGGAGGGGAGCGTGGAGACCCGGGACTTCACGATGGAGGGACCGGATCGGATCGTGCTCGACCTGATGGATGCTCGCTTTGCCCTCTCCAAGGAGGTGTTCAGCGACATCGAGCGCGGCGGAATTCGCCGGATCCGAGCCAGCCAATACTCCGAGGAGATCGTTCGGGTCGTGGTCGAGGTGGATGCCCCTATGGGGTACTCGCTACTCTCGGGAGATGGCTATGTGCGGATCTCCATGGAGAATTCGTACGAGGCCTTCGAACCCTGGGAGGCCTGGAGAGCCGGCTCAGGCGACACATCCGATCTTTCGGCTGGCCCCCTGGCTTCGACCCCGTTGGAAGGAGTGGCACCGGCCAGCGCGGCTCCTCGAGTCCGGCCGGCCCGATGGACCGGAATCGCCGTTTCGGACCTGGCTGAACGGATCACGGTGTCGTTCACCGACACCCCCCTGCGAGATGTCCTCTTCACCTTTGCGGACTTCTCCGGTCGCTCCATCGTTCCCGGGGCCCAGGTAGCGGGTACGGTCAACGCCGAAATCCGGGATCAGCCCTGGGATATCGCTCTCCAGGCCATCCTCGAGTCACACGGTCTCGCCGCCCAGGAGGCGGCATCCGGAATCATACGGGTGGATCGACTCGAGGATCTCACGGCTCGCGAGGACGTGGAGCAGCTCACGACCCGGCCGTTCCGCGTGAACTACGCGAATGCCCAGGAGCTCCAGGGGTCGGTGGAGAGCCTCCTCAGCTCCCGAGGGAGGATCTCGATCAGCGGATCGACCAATTCACTCGTGGTAACCGACATCCCTAGAGTTCTCGATGCCGTGGAGGAGCTCGTCGAGGGGCTCGATCTGCGGACCCCCGAGATCACGATCTCAGCCAAGATCATCTTCGTGAATCGCACGGACCTCGAGGATTTCGGCGTTGTTTACGACCTCAAGGATTCCAGGGGAAACCAGCTCAACACGCTCACGCCCGGACAGACCGGAGACGCCGGGGCGGGAACCGATGAGACGGTGCCGGTCGGGACGAATGTGGTCTCCCTCGGCGGAAACTCGATTGCGGCGTTGGGAAATGCCAACTCCCGGGTCGTGAATCCCTCTCTCGAATTCCTGACCTCACTCGTCATTGGCCGCCACACCCTCATCAGCTTCGTGGAGGCGCTCGAGTCGAGAAGCCTCAGCGACGTGCAGGCCGCCCCCCAGGTCCGAGTGCTCGACAACCAGCAGGCCAGGATCCTCGTGGGCGAGCGCACACCGATCCGTGTGATCGACGCCGCCGGAGGCGGACCGGGGGCCCAGGACGGAGCCTTCCCGCAGGCAACGGTCCAGATCGAAGAGACCGGGATCCTGCTCGAGGTCACACCCCACGTCACCGCAGGAGACCTCATTCTCATGGAACTCCGTGCGGAGCGGTCCGGGATTGAGATCCGGGAAGCTGACCTCGGGTTCGTGTTCAACACGCAAGAGGCGTTGACACGGGTCCTGGTGGAGGACGGTGAAACCGTGGTCATCGGGGGGTTGACCGTGACCGAGCGGGATGAGTTCAGAATCGGGATACCCCTGCTGATGGAGCTGCCCCTCCTCGGTCGATTTTTCCGACACACTCGCGAAGAGACGAACCAACGGGATCTCATGATTCTCGTAACTCCCCAGATCAACCGCCGCTGAGGCGGGAGAGTGAGCGGAATCATGTCCGGAAGACCGAATCGACTGGTGAGGCTGCGCAGATGGGTGCTCTATGGAGCCTCCGTGGGTGTGTTCGCCTGGGGATGCGACGGCCACAACCTCTTCGGGCCAGGTGTGGGAGTCGGTCCCCAGATCCTGGAGCTACAGCTTCCTCCCTCAGTGGACTCGGGGGAAGATCTCAGGGTCGGCGTGCGGGTTTCCGGACTCACCGCCGTCGACTCCATCGCGGTGAGCGCTCAGGTAGGGGATTTCCATGCGACGGAGGTTGCCGTCCCGAGCACCAGCTCCTCGGATGTGAGTGAGCAGGTCACCTTCTCCATCCCTGCGGTAATCACGGACACGATCGTGGCGGTCTCGGTCCAGGCGGCGGACATCCACGGAAATCTCAGTCGCACAGTGGAGGGGAACGTTCGCGCCTTCGACAGAGCCCCACCATCCGTCTCCGTTTCGTTCTCTCCGGTGGTGGTCGGGCTCGGCCACGAGATGGAGGTCGTGGTCCGGGCCGAGGATAACATCGGGCTCGCTTCAGTCGGCTTCCGGATCGTCTCCGCTCAAGGGGACACCATCACCGAGGGATCGGAGACGGTCTCCGGTCGAACTGCCGAGCGGGGCTTCCCGTACACGATCCCCGAGGATCTCGAGGTGGGGGAATTCGCCGTGGAAGGATTTGCGGTCGACCTGGAGGGCAACCGAAGCTCGGTTCAGGCCGACGAGCCGCTCACGACTGTGTTCATCGACGAAGACCCCCCCACAGTCTCGATTCTGCAGCCTTCGCCCAACGCCCACGTGATGGTGGGCGTCCCGCTCGAAATGCGCTTCCGGGCGCGGGACAACGATGCCGTGCAGCACATCCGGATCGAGGGAGTCGCGCTCCGGGGCGATCCCGATCTTGGAACTGACCACGTAGTCGAGAGATACGAGCCCTGGGACTTCGACCTCGTGAATCCGTCGGCCGATACGACGTTGACGCGCTTCCTGATCCCGATCGAGGAGAACGAGGACGAGGACCCGATCGAGGAGGAGCTCGCGATCATCGTGACGGCCACCGACCGGCAGGGGAACGTGGGTGCGGACACGGTTCGGGTTCAGCTCACTTCCGATCCGCCGACGGTCCAGATTCAGCAGCCGACCGCGGGGAGTGGGCTCCCGCTGGGGGATTCCCTCCTGGTACGAGCTCACCTTCAGGATTCGGAAGGCATCGTGAGGGTCACCTACGACGGGGTCGCCCACCGGGGTGATCGCGGGATCGGGACCCACGAAATGGTGCAGCGCTTCCTGCCGCGCACGGTGCACTTCAGCCCCCCGCAGACAGACACGACGTTGACGAGGTACCTTCAGCCGACCGGGGAATCCGTCTCCGAGGAAGTCTTCATCCGGGTCGTGGCCGAAGACGGTCTCGGCCTTATGTCGAGGGACTCCGTATCGGTCACCGTCGGGGGTCCCAGCGTCGGGGTGCCCGATCTCGACTCCGGGGACACCGTCGCTGGAGGGCAGACGATGCAGATCCGGGTGCTCGCCTCCGACCCCGCCGGGATCGAGCTGGTGGAGGTCGAGCTCGCGGGTGTCCACGAGGAGACCTTGGCCGAGACCGCCTTCCCGGGCCAGGATCCCACGTCCTTGGAGGTGACCTTCGACTTCACCGTTCCCGAAGACCTGTCAGGGACCCTCGAACTGAGAGCCAGGGCTCGAAATGTCACGGGAATCTACGGTCACGCGCCGCTCATCGAGCTGGTCGTGGTCGACGAGGCCGAGATCGACACGACCCCGCCGGAGCTCCGGATCATCGTAGAGCCCCAGGGTGCCGCCGGAGACCCCAGCCGGATTGAAGCGTCCGACCCCGTCCAGGTCAGCGTGACCGCGCGTGACAACAGTGGGGGGACAGGCGTCCGGAAGGCGGCGTACACCGTCCGCGCCGTCCGGAGGGACAACCCTGCCGACACCTTGTGGATCAGCGACGCGTTCGAGACCACGGAGGGGGTGGGAAGCACCGTGACCCGCGTCTTCGACCCGACGATGCTCCAGGACTTCGTGGATTCCGACGGAGAGCCTTTCTTCGATCCGGCCAACCGGCCTGATACCCTCGATCTGGATTTCTTTGCGTGGGCCGAGGACGCGGCGGTCGACCAGGACGGACTGCCCGCGCCGAACTGCGCCGCCGCCGTCTCGAGCACCTTCGGACAGCTCGTCTGCGAGACGATCACCGTGGGGGATGACGACTTCGTGATCGCCGAAAGCCAGGACGGGCAGAGAGTGACCGTGGCGGTCGTATCGGGACGGACCGTGCTCTTGCCGAACGGAGGGTCGATCGCCGATGCAGTGGTCCACGACGACGAGCGGCTCCTCATCCTTTCGAATATGGGTCTCAACCGGCTCGAGCTCTTCGATCTGGATCCGGAAGTCCAGGATTTCCGCGAGAACACGATCTCGGTCGGGTCCCAGCCGTGGGGTCTGACTTTCGATCGCAACACCCAGAACGTCTTGTACGTCGCGAACTCGGGTGCGACCAACATCTCGCAGGTCGATGTCCTCGCGGGGCAGGAGGTGGATCGTATCTCGACTCCGAACTCCATTCTCTGGGAGGTCGAGCAGGATGGACTGACCTTCAACCGCACCTTCTTCGACTTTTCCGACCGCCCGCAATTCCTCGCGCAGGACTCGGACGGCTGGTTCGTCTTCTCGACGAAGCCGACGGGGGCCGCGCCGGACGGCACGATCCGGTTGGGGGAGTTCCTCGGCCCGGACATGGCGGTGCGCCTCGTTACGGACCATAGTCTCCTCCTCGACGTGGATCCCGGGGAGGATCGCTGGGCGATTGCCCAGGTCGACTTCATGCGCACGGAAAACGTTCCCGGGATCGTTGCGGAGTCCCATCTCCCGGGAGCCATGAACGATATGTGGCAATCGGGGGTTCACGATGCCTTCGAGGCCCCCAGGTTGGCTGTCGAGGATCTCAGGAGCCAGTTTCAACTCGAGGGCTCGGCTCACGACCTCTTCCTGCCCGAAGTCTCGAGGGGAGGGTGGGATGTGGATGCCGTAGGCCTCTCGGATACGACCTTCATCGCGCATTCGCGGGATCGCAGCGCCGTGGTCGTCGGGGAAGGGTCCACGGAGCCCACCGGCCGAGTCTTTTACTGGCAGGCGGCCGCCAAGTCCTTCACTCGAGTCACCACCGTGGCCGACCTCACCGGGAACGTGAGCGAGCGGGTGCTCGGAGTGGCATCCAACGAGGACGGCCAGCTCAGCGTGGGGCGGGGCCTGTTCGCCACCTACTTCTTCAATCCGCTACTCGGCCTCGAGGGGGAGATCCTGATCGAGCCCGGAGGGGGAGGGGTGGCCCTCCATCCCCTTCACTCCGGTGGACCGCTGGATTCTCCCCCGGAAGTAAGCCTCGCCTTCGTGCCCGTAGGGAGCGGAGTGATCGAAATCCACGGCACCCGTCACTTTGAACTCCTGGGTCGTGCGTACATCCGCGACACGATGCTCGGGCCCATCCGGGCGACCCTGCCCTTCCCGGGAGAGAATCCCCCCGCCTGTGGTGTGGCGCCGGTCGATTTCACGGATCCCGGCGTTCCGGACGACTGTGTGGTCGTGAAGCTCTCCGGTCCGACGGAGGCCGGAGGTGTTCTCGTGGTCAACGTCACGAAGGCCGATGTGCTCAGGGAGCAGTAGCCACCGGATTCGAACAGTTTGCGGCTCGGGGTCGAGTCGCCGCGCCGCCCCGCGAAGAGTGCCCGGTCTGGACACGATCCGGACCGGGCATCACCTTACGTGGCTTCGAGGGTGACCCGACATCCGGGGTCGAATTCCTTCTCCCCCCATCAAACCGATGACGCTCCTTCGCACACTTTCATTCCGGACCGCCGGCGAATCGCATGGGAAGGCGCTCACTGCGCTGATCGAGGGCATTCCCGCGGGGCTTTCCCTCCAGATGGAGCGGGACGTCGACCCGGAGTTGGCACGGCGCCAGGGCGGGTATGGCCGAGGACGGCGTATGCAGATCGAGTCGGACCGGGCGGAGCTGCTCTCCGGTGTTCGTCTTGGAGAGACACTCGGTTCCCCGATCAGCATGCTCGTCTGGAATCGGGACTGGGAGAACTGGACGACGGCGATGAGCCCCCTCCCCCCGGACCCGGAGGAGAACCCGAAGGCGCTCCGGCCGATGTACCTTCCCCGCCCTGGCCATGCGGATCTGGTCGGCGTGCTCAAGTTTGATCGCCGCGATACCCGGGACATCCTGGAGCGGGCCAGCGCAAGGGAGACCGCGGCCCGAGTGGCCTGTGCGGCGGTGGCCCGCCGGCTCCTCTCGGAATTCGGGATCCGGGTGGGGAGCTACGTTCGTTCGATCGGAGACGTGGAGGCCCGCCCACCGGAGGCGGTGCCCGAAGATCTCAACGAGGTCGCGTACGCCTCTCCGGTCCGCACACTGGACGACGAAGCGGGCGAACGGATGATGGCGGCGATTGACGAAGCCAAGGAGGCAGGGGACACTCTGGGGGGGATCTTCGAGGTGGTCGCGACGGGTCTCCCCGTCGGACTCGGGAGCCATGTGAGCTGGGATCGAAAGCTGGATGGCCGGCTGGCCGGAGCGATGATGTCGATTCAGGCCATCAAAGGGGTCGAGATCGGGTTGGGGTTCGAGGGTGCGCGGCGCTTGGGGTCCAGGGTCCACGATCCGATTGTGCGGGACGACGTGGCCGACCGAGCCGGTGGCTTCGCTCGTTCCTCGAACGGGGCCGGAGGGTTGGAAGGTGGAGTGACGACCGGGGAGCCGCTGGTGGTGCGTGGAGCGATGAAGCCGATCTCGACCCTCCTCAAGCGTCGCCTCCCTTCGGTGGACCTCCGGGACGGGAGCGTCCACGAGGCGGCCACGGAGCGGAGTGACGTGTGCGCAGTTCCTGCGGCCGCGGTCGTGGGGGAGGCGATGGTGGCCCTGGTGCTCGCCGACGTGCTCCTGGAGAAGTTCGGAGGCGACTCGATGACCGAGCTGCACCGGAACTTCGAGGGATACCTCGCGTACCTCTCCGAGCGCGGCTGGGGGGGACGCTGACCGCATCGATGGAGCCCTCTGCTCCCCCGTCCGATCGCCTCCAGGGATCTCCGAGCCCCGCGTCCTTCCGACGCATCTTGCTGGTGGGGTTCATGGGGAGTGGAAAGAGCACGGTGGGACCGCTCCTGGCGAGGGAACTTGGTTGGAGGTTCGTCGACCTGGACACGGCGGTGGAGAGGGAGGCCGGGCGGACCATTTCCCATATCTTCCGCGAAGAGGGGGAGGAGGCCTTCCGAGCCGTGGAGGATCGGATGGCTCGGCGACTCCTGGGAGAGGACTTGATCGTCCTGGCTTCGGGAGGGGGTTGGCCGTGCCGCCCCGGCCGGATGGAGGCTCTTCCGGAGAATACTCTCTCGATCTGGCTCGCGGTCCCCCCGGAACTCGCACTGGAGCGAGCCCGGGGACAGGGGACCGAGCGTCCCCTCCTCGATGTTCCGGACCCGCTTCGTCGCACGAGGGAACTTCTCGTCCGGCGGGAGCCGTATTACCGGGCCGCCCATTGGTGGGTGGACACGGAGAGGCGCACTCCGCCGGAGGTGGTCGGTCGGGTCGTCGATCACCTCCGGACGGAGCCTGAGCGGCCTCTTCGAGCCTGAGGGCCGAGGCTGCTTCTCATTTCATATCGGATAAGTATGGCGAAGGCGAACGGAAAGAACCGTCGACAACTCGTGATCGTGGAATCTCCCGCGAAGGCCCGGACCATCAGCCGGTACCTGGGCCGCGACTACGATGTGGCCGCTTCGGTCGGGCACGTGCGTGACCTTCCCAAGAAGGAGCTCGGCGTCGATGTCGAGAAGGGCTTCGAGCCGAGGTACGTCACAATCCGCGGGAAGGGGAAGGTCCTCACTGATCTCAAGAAGAAGGCCGGCAAGGTGGGTCGCGTCATTCTCGCCACCGACCCCGACCGGGAGGGTGAGGCGATCGCCTTCCACGTAGCCGAGTACCTCGGATTGAAGGAGGCTCCCGAGCGATTCCGCCGTGTGGAGTTTCGTGAAATCACCAAGACGGCAGTCGAGCGAGCCCTCGAGTCGCATGGGTCCCTGGACATGAAGAAGGTCGAGGCGCAGCAGGCCCGCAGGATCCTCGACCGGCTGGTGGGCTACCAGGCCTCCCCTTTCCTCTGGAAACCGATTCGTCCGGGGCTTTCGGCGGGAAGGGTGCAGACGGTCGCCCTCCGCCTGATCTGCGAGCGCGAGGACGAGATTACGCGTTTCGTCGCCGAGGAGTACTGGTCCATCACGGCACACCTGGAAAAGGACGCACAGCCCTTCGAGGCCAAGCTCCGGAAGATCGACGGGGAGTCCTTCACTCTCGGGAACGAGTCGGAAGCGGCCCGTGTGCTCGAGGATGTGGAGGGACTGCCCTTCCAGGCCACCGAGGTCAAGCGAAGAGAGCGGAGGAAGAACCCTCCTGCACCCTTCACGACCTCCACCCTTCAGCAGGAGGCCGCTAAACGGCTTCGCTTTTCGGCACGGCGCACCATGGGGTCCGCCCAGCGGCTCTATGAGGGCGTGGAGGTTGGGGGGCGGGGCCTGGTCGGGCTGATCACCTACATGCGGACGGACTCCACCCGTGTCTCTCCCGAGGCCGTTCAGGTGGCCCGGCGCTGGGTGGAGGGGGAGTTCGGGGAGAAGTACCTCCCGTCGTCCCCGAGGCTCTGGGGTGGTAGTCAGCAGAGAGGGGCGCAGGAGGCCCACGAAGCGATCCGACCCGCTGACCCCTCCCTGCATCCCGATGAAGCTCGAAAGTATCTGGACGATTCCGAGGCACGACTCTACGAGCTCATCTGGCTTCGATTCGTAGCCGGACAGATGCCCCCGACAGTCTACGACACCACCACCGCCGATTTCTCGCTCGAGGGATCCGGGGGCCGGGAGTACCTCTTCCGGGCCACTGGCTCGGTAATGAAGTTCGACGGGTTCGCCCGCCTCTATCAGGAGGCGACCGAAGCCGGAGATCCGCGCCGCCTGGGTGACCTGGACCCCCTGCCGGAGCTGTCCAAGGGGGACGTGACCGGGCTGAGGGAGCTGGAGCCGAAGCAGCATTTCACCCAGCCCCCCCCCCGATTCTCGGAAGCGAGCCTCGTCAAGGAACTCGAGCAGCAGGGAATCGGACGGCCTTCCACCTATGCCCAGATCCTCACGACGATCCGGGACAGAGGCTACGTCGAGCTGGAGGACCGTCGGTTCGTCCCGACCCCGCTCGGAGACACCGTGGTGAAGTTGCTCGTTCGGGTTTTTCCGAACCTATTCGACCCGGATTTCACCTCCAGGATGGAGGGGGAGCTCGATCGGGTGGAGGTAGGCGAGGTGGATTGGCGTCAGGTCCTCGAGGAGTTTTACCCGTCCTTCCAGAAGAGGCTGGAGGTGGGGGAGGCGGCCTCCGAGGAGATCGTCAAGGAGATCCTTGCCGCCGAAGGAGAGACCTGCGAGAAGTGCGGGAGCCCGATGCTGGTCAAGTGGAACCGGTACGGCCGCTTCCTGGGGTGCTCTGCCTACCCGGAGTGCCGGAGCACTCGTTCGATTGATGGTCCCGGCGAGCTCTCCGAGGACGCCGAGCTGGGCAAGGATCCCGAGTCCGGAGAGCCGATCTTTCTCAAGGACGGTCCCTACGGCCCCTATGTTCAGGTCGGGGAAAAGGTGGAGGGCGGCCCGAAGCCCCGGAGGGCAAGCCTCCCGAGCGGACGGGAGCCGAGTTCGGTCGACCTGGATTACGCCCTGCGGCTCCTCTCCCTGCCCCGGACCTTGGGGAAGGATCCTAAGTCGGGCAAAGAGGTGACAGCCGGACTCGGGCGCTACGGGCCCTATGTCCATCGCGGTGGGTCCTACCGGAATCTGGGCAACGAGGAGGAGATCTTCACGGTCACCCTGGAGGATGCCCTGGATCTCCTCGCCAAGAAGCAGGGCCCCGCAGTCCTCAAAGAGCTGGGCGAGCATCCGAAGTCGGGGATTCCCCTCCAGGTCCTGGATGGGCGATATGGTCCTTACGTTACGGACGGCCAGGTGAACGCGAGTCTCCCGAAGGGCGCCGACCCGGAGACGATCACGCTCGAGGAGGGAGTCGACCTCCTCGCTCGGTCCGCCGCAAAGGGGAAGGGACGCAAGGGCAAGGGCCGGGCGCGTGGACGGAAGAAGAAGGGTGGCTGAACCCGACGCGACGGTGATCGGCGGAGGGCTCGCGGGCTGCGAGGCAGCCCTCCACCTTGCGCGAAAGGGATGGAGCGTGCGCCTTGTCGAAATGCGTCCGGTGAGGGAGACTCCGGCACACCAGACAGGAGATCTCGGGGAACTGGTCTGCACCAACTCCTTCAAGAGCGAGGACCCCTCGAACGCGCACGGCCAGCTGAAGCGGGAGATGGAGGCGATGGGGTCGATCCTTCTCGCGGCGGCCGGGAAGACCCGTGTGCCGGCGGGTGGCGCACTCGCCGTCGACCGGAACCTCTTCTCGGCCGCCATGACCCATGCCGTCGAGTCCGAGCCACGGGTCGAGCTGGTGCGCAGGGAAGCGGCGGCGATCCCGGAGGGCCCGGTCATCATCGCGACAGGACCGCTCACTTCGGATAGGCTTTCCCGTGCCATCCGGGAGGAAGTGGGAGAAGAGGCGCTGGCCTTTTACGACGCGATCGCCCCGATCGTGGATGGAGACTCTCTGGACCGGGACATCGTTTTCGCTCAGGGCCGGTGGGACCAGGACCCCGACTACCTGAATTGTCCCTTCACGCAGGAGGAGTACGAGGCCTTCGTGGATGCGATCGCGGACGCCGAGGTCCATGACGGGCCGGATTGGGACCGCGTGCCCTACTTCGAGGGATGCCTTCCCATTGAGGAGATGGTCAGCCGGGGACGGGAGACTCTTCGGTTCGGGCCTATGAAGCCGATTGGCCTCACCGATCCGAGGACGGGCCGACGGCCCTACGCCGTCGCTCAGCTGCGGAGGGAGGATCGGGCGGGACAGATGTGGAACCTGGTCGGCTTCCAGACGCGGATGAAGATCGGAGCCCAGAAGCGCGTGATCTCGATGGTGCCAGGGCTGAACGAGGCGGAGTTCCTCCGGTTCGGGGCGATTCATCGGAATTCCTACCTGAACTTCCCGGGCCGGCTGAGCCCCCACGGCTCCCTCCCCGGCCGGGCGGAGGTGATCTTCGCGGGTCAGCTCACGGGGGTCGAGGGCTACACCGAGTCCGCGGCCTCCGGGATTCTCGCGGCGGTGAACCTGGATCGCATCGTTCGGGGTCTGGATCCTGTCCTTCCGCCTCCCGTCACGATGCTCGGGGGGCTCTATCGGTATCTCGGCGAGAGCGAGCCGAAACACTTCCAGCCGATGAACTCGAACTGGGGGCTCGTGGATCCGCTCGAGGAGCGGGTTCGGGACAAGCGGCGGAAACGGGAGATGCTCGCCGTCCGAGCCCAGAAACACTTTTTGGCCTGGCTCGAGGAGATCGATGTGGCATGCCCCTCCGAGGTGAGCTCATGAACGCCGAGATCGCCCACTTCCTCCGACATCTCGAGGCTGAGAAGCAGCTCTCCCCGAACACGGTCGCAGCGTATCGACGGGACCTCTCCGACCTGGAGGAGTTCCTCGTCAGCTTCCTCGGGACTCCGGAGTGGGAGTGGGCCGAGGTGGACAGAATCACTCTACGAAGCTTTCTCGGCTGGTGCAGGCGTCGAAATCTCGCCGCTCGCACGGTGGGCCGTAAGCTCTCAGCCGTCCGGAGCTTCTTTCGCTTCCTCAGCCGAGAGGGCCGGGTTCCCGGCGATCCGAGCCGCGGCATCCGCTCACCGCGCAGGGTGCGAACCCTTCCAGGACATCTCCCCCAGCGAGGGGTGGAGCTGATCTTCGATATCGCGGAGGAGCTGGCCCGGGAGAACACCCTGGCCGGGACGCGCACACTCGCGATTCTGGAGCTCCTGTACGGAAGCGGCCTCCGACTCTCGGAGGCTCATGGACTGGACCTCGAGGCCTTGGATCTGGTGAGCGAGCAAGTGAAGGTTCGAGGAAAGGGGAGGAAGGAGCGAATCGTGCCGCTCACTTCCTCCGCCGTTGGGGCCCTTCGCCGCTACGAGCCCAGGCGGAGTGAGACGGGAGCGCCGCTCAGCCGCGGCGCACTCCTCGTGAACCGGAGGGGGGAGCGGATTTCCACTCGAACGATCCAGCGTTCCATCCGCAGCCTCATCGAGGTCGCGGGAGAGGAGGAGGGATTGTCGGTGCATTCCCTTCGCCACTCCTTTGCCACCCACCTCCTGGATGCGGGAGCAGACCTCACCTCCGTGAAGGAGCTCCTGGGGCACGCCTCCCTCTCGACGACGCAGATCTACACCCACACTTCCAGAGAACGTCTCAAGAAGGTTTATGGCAATGCACATCCTCGGGCATGACGATCCGGGCGCGACCGGCCGGGTCCGAGCCACCACGGTGGTGGCGGTCCGGAGGGACGCGGCCGTGGCGATGGGCGCCGACGGTCAGGTTACGATGGGAGATACAGTGGTGAAGGGCACCGCGACCAAGGTTCGGACCCTGAGGGGGGGGCGGATCCTGGCGGGCTTTGCCGGTGGGGTGGCCGACGCCTTCACTCTCTTCGAGAAGCTTGAAGAGAAGTTGGAGCGACACCCCGGGAACCTCACGCGCGCCTGCGTCGAGCTCGCCAAGGAGTGGAGAATGGATCGGTACCTGAGGCGCCTGGACGCCCTCCTCCTCGTGGCGGACGCAGACCACCTCTTCCTGGTCAGCGGAGACGGCAACGTCCTGGAGCCGGACGAGGATGTGGCCGCGATCGGCTCGGGGGGCGCCTACGCACTCGCCGCGGCTCGAGCCCTCCGGGCGCACACCGACCTCCCGCCGGCGGGGATCGTGCGAGAAGCGTTGGGAATCGCGGCGGAGATATGCATTTATAGCAACGATCGGATCACGGTCCTCGATCTGGAAGCCAAGGAGGAGACGCCGGCATGACCGGAGATGGGAGTGAGGTGCGGGAGGAAGGGTTGGAGGATTGGCTTGACGAGCTGACTCCCCGCCAGATTGTACAGGAGCTCGACCGATACATCATCGGCCAGGAGAACGCGAAGAAGTCGGTGGCGATCGCCCTGCGAAACCGGTGGAGGCGTCAGCAGGTGGACGAGGAGCTGAGGGACGAGATCCTCCCGAACAATCTCATCTTGATCGGACCGACGGGGGTGGGGAAGACCGAGATCGCGCGTCGCCTGGCCCGCCTGGCTGGGGCTCCCTTCACAAAGGTCGAGGCGTCCAAGTTCACGGAGGTGGGCTACGTCGGGCGGGATGTGGAATCCATGATCCGGGACCTCGTGGAGATCGCGGTCAACCTGGTCAGGGGCGAACGGGAGGACGAGGTGCAGGCGCCCGCCGAGGAGGCGGCCGAGGAGCGGCTCCTCGACCTTCTCCTGCCTCCACTCAAAGAGGATGGTGGGGTTCGGGTTGGGACTGCGCGTCGCCCCACCAGCCCCACCTCCTCCGGTGAATCCGGAGGTGATTCCTCCGTCTTCGTGGCCGGACCGAGTGGTGTCAGGATGTCACCGGAGGCGGGAAGTGTGGGTCAGGACGAGGGGGCCTCGACCTCGAGTCCGGCTTCATTGGAGGAACGGCGCGAGCGCACTCGGGAGAAGCTGAGAACACTTCTCAGGGATGGGAAGCTCGAGGAGAGGATGGTGGAGGTCGAGGTCCAACAATCCGCGAGCCTCGATGGGATGATGCTGCCCATGGGGATGGAGGGCATGGACCACAACTTCACCGAAATGCTCCAGGACATGCTCCCGAAGAGGACCAAGAGGCGTTCGGTGAAGGTGTCGGAGGCTCGTCGGATCCTCATCCAGGAGGAACTCGATCGGCTGGTGGACATGGATGAGGTGGTCAATGAGGCTATGGAGCGGACCGAACAGAATGGCATCGTCTTTCTCGACGAGGTGGACAAGGTAGCCGGACAGCGGGGCACGACCGGACCCGATGTGAGCCGGGAAGGTGTGCAGAGGGACCTCCTTCCCATCGTGGAGGGCTCGAACGTCCAGACGAAATACGGCCTGATTCGCACCGATCACATCCTCTTCATCGCGGCGGGCGCGTTCCACGTCTCGAAGCCCTCGGATCTGATCCCCGAGCTCCAGGGCCGCTTCCCAATCCGGGTCGAGCTCAAGGCGCTCGACGAATCCGACTTCGTGCGCATCCTCACCGAGCCGAAAAACGCGCTCGTGCATCAATACCGCGCGCTCGTGGAGGCCGAGGGGGCCCGGATTCGGTTCGAAGAGGATGGGGTACGGGAGATCGCGAGGATCGCTTTTCAGCTAAACGAGCGAATGGAGAACATCGGGGCTCGACGGCTTCAAACGGTGATGACGACTCTCCTCGAGCACGAGCTCTTCGAGCTGCCCGGGGGGGATGTGGCGGAGGAGGTCGTCGTGGATCGGGACTTCGTGGATCGGAATCTCTCGTCCATCGTCGAGGACGAGGATCTCCGCAGGTACATTCTCTAGGTCTTGGGGGGCGGGGTGAACGATCGGACTCGACACTTTCTACAGCTCGACGATCTTTCTCCCGAGGAGCTTTCTGCGCTTCTGGAGAGGGCTCTTAGGCTGAAGGCGGGAGAGGAGAGAGCGGAGCGGGCTCTCGACGGCCGGAGTCTGGGGATGATTTTCCGGAAGAGCTCTACCCGAACCCGAGTTTCCTTTGAGGTCGGAATTTTTCAACTCGGGGGCCACGGTCTCTTTCTTTCGGATCGGGAGCTACAACTCGGCCGAGGGGAATCTCTCGCAGACACCGCGCGGGTGCTGTCGACCTACCTCGACGCGCTCATGATCCGTACGTTTCTACAGGCGGAAGTGGAGGAGTTCGCAAGGAACGCTTCGATTCCCGTCATCAACGGGCTCACCGATTCCCTGCATCCCTGTCAGCTTCTCGCGGACCTCCTTACGGTCCGCGAGGAGTTCGGCCCCGGGTTCGAAGGGCTCCGTGTGGCCTGGATCGGCGACGGGAACAACGTGGCGAATTCCTGGTTGAACGCCGCGCGACTCCTCGGATTCGAGCTTCGCCTCGCCACCCCGGAGGGCTACGGACCCGATCCGGAGGTGCTGGCCCGAGCGGTGCGAGAGGGCGCGGTGTCCGTGAGCCGCGACCCCCGGGAGGCGGTGGATGGGGCTCATGTGGTGAACACGGATACATGGATCTCGATGGGCCAGGAGGCGGAGGAGGAGGACCGTTCGGCGGCCTTCGCCCCCTTCCAGGTGACCTCGGAGCTCATGGATGCGGCCCGCCCGGAGGCGATCTTTCTCCATTGCCTCCCCGCGTATCGCGGGAAGGAGGTCTCCGCTGAGGTGATCGACGGGTCCCGGTCGCGGGTGCTGAGGGAGGCTGAGAATCGTCTCCACGCGCAGAAGGCACTCCTCCTCCAACTGATGGGGTGATATTCAGATGACCGGCTCCCCGACTCGCACCACTCCGCTCCACAGGGAGCATGTCCGGCTCGAGGGGAAGTTGGTTCCCTTCGCCGGATTCGAAATGCCGATTCAGTACCCGACCGGGATTCGGGCCGAACACCAAGCGGTGCGCGAGGCTGCCGGGCTCTTCGATGTCTCGCATATGGGCGAGATCGAGGTAGTGGGCCCCGGCTCCCTCGAGCTTGTTCAGCACCTCACGGTGAACGACGCGTCCCGGCTCCGGATTGGACGGGCCCAGTACACACTTCTCTGTCAGGAGGACGGGGGCGTGCTCGACGACCTGGTCCTCTATCGTACCGCCGAGGACACCTTCCTTCTGGTGGTCAACGCCGCGAACCGGGAGACGGACTTCGAGTGGGTCCGATCACATGCCGACGGGTTCGACGCGTCGGTGAAAGACCGATCGGAGGAGTTCGCGCTCCTCGCGGTCCAGGGTCCCGCCGCAGCCGCGATACTCCAGCCCCTTGCGACGTCGGACCTCGCGGAGATCGGATTCTTCGGATTCGTTCGCTCGGAGGTAGCGGGGGCTTCCGGGATCGTGGCCCGCACGGGGTATACCGGAGAGGAGGGCTTCGAGCTTTTCCTCTCCCCGGAGGAGGCCCCGGCAGTGTGGAGGGCCCTGCTCGAAGGCGGAGCGGAGTTGGGCCTTGTGCCGGTCGGCCTGGGTGCCCGGGACACTCTCCGCTTGGAGGTGGGGCTCTGTCTGTACGGCAACGACCTTGACACCGAGCACACTCCTCTGGAGGCAGGCCTGGGGTGGACGGTGAAGCTCGACAAGGGGGAGTTCGTGGGGCGGGCGGCCCTCGCCAAGCAGGCCGAGGAGGGCGTGTCTCGCCGCTTGATCGGGGTACGGCTGTCCGATCGCGGCTTTCCCCGACCCGGCTACCCGGTCGTCTCGGAAGGAGAGGAGGTAGGTCGAGTGACGTCGGGCACGCTCAGCCCTTCGCTCAATGAAGGGATCGCACTGGCCTACCTCCCGGCTGTGCTCGCTGAGCCCGGGACCCCGGTCTCGATTCGGATACGTGACCGGGACGTGGCCGGGGTGGTTGAGCGTCCTCCCTTCTACCGAGAGGGGTCGCTCGAACGGTGACCCGGGAGTCCGCGATGAGCCGAGGCACGGTCCTCATCAGCACGCACCGGTTGGCGTTGGCGGGCCGCCTCCGTGACACTTTCGAGGCGGAGCGATACTCGGTGGATCTCGTTCCGCAGCCCGATGGAGTGGATGCGGTCGAGGAGCCGCGCCTCCTGATTCTGACCGGGGAGCGGGGCGAGGGGGAGTTGGCGGAATGGATCGCCTCGGCAGAGAGGGCCTCCGGGATTCCCGTGCTCGCCTTCCTCTCCGGGAAGGAGGCGCGTCTCCGGGCACGGGAGGCGGGCGCGTCGGAGGTCTTCGACTTGGATGCGGATCTGGGAGAGGTAGCTCTCCTGGGCCATCGGTCGGTGGAGCGCCGCAGGCTCCAGCGCCTTACCGGGATCGTTGGTGAGTCCGAGGCCATGCGGGAGGTGCTGGAGCGGGTTGTCCAGATCGCCCCCGTGGAATCCACGGTCCTGATCACGGGGGAATCGGGAACAGGGAAGGAGTTGGTCGCCAGGGGGATCCACGCCCTCTCCTCGCGAAGGAGCCGATCCTTCCTGGCGGTGAATGTGGCAGCTCTCTCGGAAACCCTGCTCGAGTCCGAGCTCTTCGGGCACGAGAAGGGAGCCTTCACGGGTGCGATCGACTCGCGAAAGGGCTTTTTCGAGCTCGCTCACGGGGGCACGCTCTTTTTGGACGAGATCGGCGAGATGCCGCTCTCAACCCAGACAAAGCTCCTGCGCGTCCTGGAGCAGCGGGAGTTTCTCCGGGTCGGAGGGCAGAAGTCGATCCGGGTGGATGTTCGCATCATCACGGCGACGAACCAGGAGCTCCGGCAGCTCGTTACCTCCGGTCAGTTCCGCCGCGACCTCTATTACCGGCTCAACATCCTGAACATCGAGCTGCCCCCGCTGAGGCGTCGACGAGAGGATGTGCCTCCTCTCATCCGACACTTCGTCCGAGAGCTGGCCGAGCGGATCGATCGGCCCTTCCCGGGGATCTCGGAGCCGGCGATGGAGACGCTGATGAAGTACGAGTGGCCCGGGAACGTAAGGGAGCTCCGGAACCTGATCGAGAGCATGGTCGTCCTCTCTCCGGGGCGGGAAATCGGCCCAGAGGACATCCCGTCTCAGATCCGTTCACCGGAAGCGGGGCGCAGTCTCCTCCCGGTCCCCGTCGCACCTTCCGGTGCTGGTGCCCAGCGGGATCTCTCGGCAGCCCGCCGGGAGGAGGGGCGGTCGTTGCGGCCGGAGCTCGAGTTCGTATTTCGTACGCTCGTCGAGCTCCGGGTGGACATGGACCAGCTTCGCCAGGACTTCGAGGTCTACCGGGAGGAGATCGATGATCGGCTGGATGATCAGCTGGCGGCCCCGTCTGGGTTTCCCCTCGTCCTTTCTGCGGGCGGCGAGAGTTCGGAGCGATGGGCCGACGGCGATGTTCCGGAGTCGGGTGAGTCGCGCGAAATGGATCCCGAGCACGATCTCGAGGGGGAGAAGGATGCGGGAGCGGAGGAGGCCGTGGTCTTCGAGCCCGGCATGACGATGGAAGAGCTGGAGGAGGAGGCGATCCGAGTGGTTCTCGGACAGACGGCCGGAAACCGGCGAAAGGCGGCGGAAAGCCTCGGGATCGGGGAGCGGACGCTCTACCGGAAGATTCGCAAGTACGGGATCGAGGCGTGAGGCTCTACTCCACCCCCTCGACGAGCGCCATCAGCGCTTCCTGAAGCATCTCCCGTCCCTCCCCCGTCTTCGAAGAGAAGGGAACGACCTGTTCGTCGTCGAGGGAGAGGCCTCGGGTCAGCGCGGGGATGATGCGGCTCCGCTCGGAGCGGGAGAGCTTGTCCACCTTGGTGAAGGCGACGAGCACCGGAATCTTCAGACCGGCGAGGTGCTCCAGCAGTTGGAGGTCCTCCTTCGTCGGATCCCGACGGACATCCACGAGGTGGACGACGGCCCGAGGGCCGTCGACGCGGGCGAGGTAGCCCTCGACCAGCTCCTTCCACCCGCGACGCACCGAGTCCGGGACCCGGGCGAACCCGAATCCGGGTAGGTCCACGAGGATGAGTCGGTCGTTGACCCGGTAGAAGTTAAGGCCCTGAGTCTTCCCCGGTGTCCCCGAGACACGAGCGACCCCTTTTCTCGTCCGGCCGAGAAGGGTGTTGATCAGGGACGACTTTCCTACGTTCGAGCGCCCCGCGAAGGCGACCTGGGGAAGGCCGGGCTCCGGAAGGGACGCCTGCGGGTCCATCACGGTACCGACGAATTCGACGCTTCGGATCTTCATCTGGTTGGACCTATTGTGAGAGCCGGCTGCCCGGGTCCGGGGACGGTTCGAGGATCTCGCCCATCACGCTACTGCGCGATGGGGCCAGTCCCGGGGGAGACAGCAGCACCAAGTCCAGCACTTCGTCCATCTGTTCTACGGTCCGGAATGTGACCCTGTCGCGCACCTCCCCGGGCAGGAGGTCCAACTCCGAGGCATTCCCGGCCGGAAGTATCACGGTGTCGATCCCGTTTCGAAGCGCGGCCACGGCCTTCTCCTTGATTCCCCCCACGGGTAGGACTCGGCCGCGCAGGGTGATCTCACCCGTCATCGCCACCTCCCTCCGGGTCGCGGTTCCCGTGAGGGCCGAGACGAGTGCGGAGGCGATGGTGATCCCGGCCGACGGGCCGTCCTTTGGAGTCGCCCCCTCCGGAATATGGATATGGACGTCCACCTCCTGGTGGAACCGATGCTGGAGCCCCAGCTCCCTCGCCCGGGCACGAGAAAAGGTCACGGCCGCCACCGCGGACTCCTTCATGATGTTTCCGAGTGTGCCCGTGAGTTGGATCGCCCCGTTCCCCGGTATGACGGCGACCTCCACCTCCAGCACCTCTCCACCAGCGGCGGTCCAGGCCAGGCCGGTCGCGATCCCGACGCGGTCGGCCGCCCCGTCTCGTCTGACCCTCGTGTGCCGAGCCGGCCCGAGCAACGGGCGCAGGTCTTCGACGCCGAGTCGGGTTTCTCCCGCTGCCGGGCCGTCGCCTTCCGCCACACGGCGAGCCACCTTGCGGGCCACTCGAGCGAGCATCCGGTCGAGCTCGCGGACTCCAGCTTCCCTGGTGTAGTCCTCCACGATCCGGTCGATGACCTTCGAAGGGATATGCACCCGGTCGGGGGCGAGGCCGTGCCGCCGGAGCTGCTCGGGAATCAGGAAACCCTTCGCGATTTTCCTCTTCTCGCTGTCCAGGTACCCAGGTATCCGGATGATCTCCATGCGGTCCCGGAGGGGATCCGGAATCTCCGCGAGGGTGTTCGCGGTGGCTACGAAAAGGACCTCCGAGAGGTCGAACTCGAGCTCGAGGTAGTGATCCTGGAATGTCCGGTTCTGCTCGGGATCCAGGACCTCGAGGAGGGCCGCGGACGGGTCCCCCTGGCCATCCTTGGCCAACTTGTCCACTTCGTCGAGGAGAAATACGGGGTTGCGGCTCTCTGCTCTGCGGACCCCCTGGAGGATCCGGCCCGGCAAGCTGCCCACGTACGTCCTGCGGTGTCCGCGGATCTCGGCCTCGTCGCGGACTCCTCCGAGCGAGACACGAACGAACCGGCGCTCCAAAGCCCGGGCGATACTCCGACCGAGCGAGGTCTTGCCGACTCCGGGGGGGCCGACCAGGCAGAGGATCGGACCCTGGAACTCACCCACGAGAGAGAGGACTGCGATGTGGTCGAGTACGCGATCCTTGACCTCCTCGAGTCCGAAGTGCGCCTCCCCGAGTAGGTGTCTGGCACGGGCGACATCGGGATTGTCCTGAGTCCGCGCGTTCCACGGGAGGGCGAGGATCCATTCCAGATACCCCCGTATGACGGCCGCCTCCGGTGCCACCGGGCTCATTCGCTTCAACCGTTCGAATTCCCGTTCGGCCCGCTCACGAGCGGGGACGGGGAGGGATGCGCTGTGGAGCCGGGCCTCCAGGTCTCCCCACTCGGAGTCGCCCGACCCCAGCTCCTCCTGGATGACCCGGAGTTGTTCCTGGAGGTAGTGCTGCTTTCGCTCGTCGTCGATCTTGCGGTGCATCTCCCGATCGAGCTGGTCCTCGATCTGGAGCACTTCCTGCTCCCGCTCGAGAAGGCCTTGGAGTCGGGAGAAAAGGTGTTCGAGGCTTTCGGATTCCAGAAGCTCCTGCTTCTCGCCGGATCCGACGAGAAGATGCCCAGAGATCAGATGCGCCAACCGCTCCGGAGCGTCGATCTCGGAAAGGTTACCGGCGAGATCCGACGGGAGGTCGGGGTGGAGGTGCACGTACTCCCGGAACGCCCTCAGGGTTCGGCGAACGAGGGCCCGAAACTCGGAAGAGGATGCGTCAGACTCCTCGGCGCGCAGATAGGGGAAGGCGGCGACCGTGGAACGGAAGGGTCCGGGACCCGGAAGAAATCGGTCGACTCGTGCCCGCTCGACTCCCTCGAAGACGACCTTCAGCGTTCCGTCGTCGAGGGAAGCGGATTGGATCACCCGAACCACGGTGCCCACCCGGTGGAGCTCCTTGGCAGTGGGCTCCTCCACATCGGGCTCTTTCTGCGAGAGGAGGAGGAGGAGCGGTTCCCCTGCGGACGACTCCTCCGCCTCTTCCAGCGCCGCCACCGAGCGAGGACGGCCGACCAACAGGGGCAGGACCATGGCGGGAAAGAAAACGAGGTCCCGAAGCGCCAGAGTCGGAAGGCGATCAGGGAGCCGAGAAGCGATCACGCCTCTTTCTTCTGCGGCTGCTCCGGGTGGTGCACGAGGAGGGGGCTCACCCCCTGCTCCACCGACTCGGTCGTGACGACCACCTCGCGTATGTCGTCGCGCGAGGGCAGGTCGAACATGACATCCCGCATGACCTCTTCGATCACGGCCCGGAGTCCGCGGGCTCCGGTGCCCCGTTTGATCGCTTTGCGAGCGATCGCGCGGATCGCGTCCGGGTCGAAGGTGAGTCCGATCTCCTCCAGCTCGAACATCTTCCGGTACTGCTTGACCAGTGCATTCTTGGGCTCCTGGAGGATTCGGACGAGAGCTTCCTCGTCCAGGTCCTCCAGAGCGACCAGTACCGGCAGGCGCCCCACGAGTTCGGGGATGAGACCGAAACGCTGAAGGTCCTCCGGTTCGGCACGATGCAGGAGACGGTCGAGCTCGTCCCCGTCCTCTCCACCCGCACCCTTTCCCTCGAAACCGATACGGCGCTTCCCTATACGGGCCTCCACGATCTTGTCGAGCCCGTCGAATGCACCTCCGCAGATAAAGAGGATGTTCCGCGTGTTGATCTGGATGTACTCCTGCTGGGGGTGCTTCCGCCCACCCTGAGGTGGAACGGAGGCGACGGTTCCCTCCAGAATCTTGAGGAGTGCCTGCTGGACGCCCTCACCCGAGACGTCCCTCGTGATCGACGGGTTCTCAGACTTGCGCGAAACCTTGTCGAGCTCATCGATGTAGATGATCCCCCGCTCGCAGTCGGTGACGTTGTAGTCCGCGGCCTGGAGGAGGCGCACGAGGATGTTCTCGACATCTTCCCCGACGTAGCCGGCCTCCGTCAGCGTGGTCGCGTCCGCGATCGTGAAGGGCACATCCAGGATGCGGGCGAGCGTCTGAGCGAGGAGGGTCTTACCCACCCCGGTGGAACCCAGGAGGAGGATGTTCGCCTTCTCCACCTCGACATCGTCCAGCACGCCCTGGTGATTCACCCGCTGGTAGTGGTTGTATACCGCGACTGCGAGTGCCTTCTTGGCGTCTTCCTGTCCGATCACGTACTGGTCGAGAGTGTCCTTCATGTCTCGGGGTGCCGGAGTGGGAACCTCCCGCTCCGGTCCCGTCTGTTCCTCTTCCTCCGCGAGAATTTCGTTACAGAGGGTCACACACTCGTTGCAGATGTAGACGCTGGGGCCCGAGATGAACTTTCGGACCGAGTCCTTCGATTTGCCGCAGAAGCTGCAGCGCAGATGCTTGTCAGCCGACATGGGCCGCCTCCCCGTCTCTCACCGAACGTTGGCCATCGTGCTCGCTCACGGTTCTTCGCTGGTTTCCTCTTCGGAGGATCGAGGTTTGTCGACCTGATCCCGACTCGAAAGCACCCGGTCGATGAGGCCGTAGTCCCGCGCCTCTTCGGGGCTCATGAAGTAGTCCCGATCCACATCGTCCGCGATCTTCTCGGCGTCTTGCCCGGTGTGGTGCGCCAGGATGGCGTTGAGCCGCTCCCGGATCCCGAGCACCTCCTTCGCGGCGATCTCGATGTCGGCGGCCGTTCCCTGGTATCCGGAGGAAGGTTGATGGATCAGGATACGCGAGTTTGGAAGCGCGCTCCGCTTTCCCGCGGCCCCTCCCGCCAGGAGGACGGCTCCCATCGACGCCGCCATTCCGACGCAGAACGTGGCGACCGGGGCCCGGAGGTGCTGCATCGTGTCGTAGATCGCCAGGCCGGCGTAGACACTTCCCCCAGGCGAGTTGATGTACAGATAAATATCCCGCTCCGGATCGTCCGCGTCCAGGAAGAGGAGCTGGGCGACGATCGTGTTCGCCACCATGTCGTCGACCGCGCTTCCAAGGAAGACGATGCGATCCATGAGCAGGCGAGAGAAGATATCGTAGCTCCGCTCGCCCCGACTGGTGCGTTCGATCACGTAGGGAGGGTAAATCGGCATAGATGATGGTCCGGTGTTGGCGCGATTCGAGAGGGGGTCGACGTGCCGGATCACTCCGGGTCGTCGATCGTGGACTGTTCCTTCAGAAACTCGAAAACCTTCCGTTCGGTGATCTCTCGCTCGAGGTGGTCGAGTTGGCCGGAGCGCTGCAGTCGACCGTAGACGTCGGAGGGGCTGGAGTCGCTCCGACCGGCGATTTCTTCCACCCGTTCGTCCACCTCGTCCTCCGTAGCCTTGAGGTCGTGCAGTTCGGCAAGACGATCCACCACCAGGAAACGCTTGACTCCCTGGACGGCACGGGGACGGAGCTGCTCCTTGGCTTCTTGCAGGCGCTCCTCCGAGAGATCCTCGGGGTTCCCCAGGGTGGACCGGACATACTGGTCGATCATCGACTCCGGAATCTCGAAGGGGTTTGCCGCGAGCACCTGTTCCAGGAGTGCCCCTCGGAGCTTGGCCTCACTTTCCCGCTCGGCCTCCGCTTTCAGATCTTCCCGGATCCGGGCCCGAAGCTCGTCCAGGCTCTCGAAATCTCCCGCGGAGCGCGCGAAAGTGTCGTCGAGCTCCGGCAGCTCGAGCTGCTTCCGGGCGTCGAGAAAGATCCGCAGCCTCTGCTCCGGTCCTTCTCCGGCTCCCTCCTCGGAGGCGTCGTCCGGGAAGGACACTGCGAACTCTTCAGAGGCACCCACCTCAAGGGTGCGGATCGCATTCTCCACATCCGGGATCGCCTCGCCCTTCCCCAGGGTGAACTCGTAGGGGCGAGGCTCTGCCCCTTCCTCCTCGACCTGTTGGATCCGGACGCTCACCATGTCGCCCTCCTCCGGGTGGCCCTCCTCGGTGGGCACCCAGGTCCCCTCCTGCTCTCTCACCCGCTCGAGCACCTTCTCCACCTCCTCCTCACCGACCGCGCTCGTGGGTCGCTGCACCTTGAACCCTCCGACCCTGGCCAGCTCCACCTGGGGCGCGACATCGAAGGAGACCTGGAAGGAGAGGTCGGCCTGGGGTTCGTAGTCCACCCCGTGGACCTCCCCCTCGCTGATCGGCCGGAGCGCTCGCTCCCGGAGGACTTCCCGGTAAGCCTCTCCGACCACCCGGTCCAGAAGCTCCTGTTCGAGGGCCGGCCCGAAGCGCTTCTCGACGACCGATCTCGGCACCTTTCCGGCTCGAAAGCCGGGGAGCTTCAGTCGAGAAGAGAGTTTCTTCAGGGCGATCTGCCGCTCGGCCTCGACCAGATCGGAGGGCACGGTGATCCTGAGGGTGCGGCGCCACCGCTCCCCCTCCTCGAGGGACACTTCCAGATTCGCTGCATCAATGGACATGCGTTGCCAATTGTCGAAGGAAGGGACAGGAAGGAGTGCGAAAGGGGGGACTCGAACCCCCACGGCCAAGGGCCACGAGATCCTAAGTCTCGCGCGTCTACCAGTTCCGCCACTTTCGCGCCTCGGCCCAACCGGGCTCGTTCCAACGGCAAAAGATAACCGTGGCCGGAGGAGGCATCAACGAAGACGGGTCCGGACGCGGGGGGCACCCCTGCGTCCGGACCCGTTACCTCGCTCCAAGGCGGGTTCCCGTCGCCTCAGCTCATCCGGGGACCCGGATGTTCACCACGCGGGACGAACCGTCCGGACGGCCGAGCCTCAGCGAGACGACGTCACCCGCTTCCGTACTCGCCAGAATCCGCTCGACATCCTCCACCGAAGAGATGTCCTCCTGGTTGATGGAGTGGAGGCGCTCACCCGGCTGCACACCTCTCCGACCCGCGGGCCCGGCCGGACTGACCCCCTGGATGACCACCCCCCCGGCGGAGTCGTATCCGAACTGTTCCGCCGCGGAATCGTCCAACGGCGCGACGTCAATTCCGATTCTATCCTCGATTGAACTTCGAGGGGCCGTCGCCTGGGATACTCTCGGGCCGAGGTCCGCTTCGCCGAGCCGGACGTCGATCTCTCGGGGCTCCCCGTCCCGGTAGAGGCGAACCCGGACCTGGTCTCCCGGTCGTTTCTGCGCGATGAGGAGCTGCAGTTGGCCGGGGCGTTCCACATCCTGATCGTCGATTGCGACGATCACATCCTCCTGTTGAATTCCGGCCCTCGCCGCGGGACCGTCCGCCGGGGCGTTCTGAACGAGGACGCCCATCGTCCGGGGAAGCCCGTAATACTCAGCGTCCACGGGCTCGACGCCCTGCATCTCGATTCCGAGGTAAGCTCGACGCACCTCGCCGAATTCCACCAGATCTTCCATGATCCGCTTCGCGAGATCCACCGGGATCGCGAACCCGTAGCCCTGAAAGAATCCGGTCCGTGAGGCGATCGCCGAGTTGATCCCTACGACCTGCCCGTAGACGTTCACGAGGGGACCGCCCGAGTTTCCGGGGTTGATCACCGCATCGGTCTGGATGAAGTCCTCGATCGCGAAGCCTGCGACCTCCTGCCAAGCCTCCTGGCGGAGGAGCTCGCCCTGGATCAGCTGAAGGGGCCTCCCGATCGCGCTGATGATCCCCGCGGTCACGGTGTAATCCAGCGACGAGCTTCCACCTCCGAGCCCCGGGTTGCCCACCGCGAGAACCCACTCTCCGACGCGGATGTCTGCGGACGAACCCAGGCTCAAGGTGGGCAGGCCGTTCTCAGAGATCTTGATGACCGCGAGATCCGTGGTCGGGTCGGTGCCAACCAGCTCCGCGGTGTACTCGCGACGGTCGGGAAGAAAGACCCGGATCCGGGTCGCTTCGCTCACCACATGGTCGTTGGTGAGGATATATCCGTCGGAGCTGACGATGAACCCGCTCCCTCCCGCGGTCTGCGGGGGCGGCTCCTGACCGCCTCGATCGCCCGGGTCGGGCATATCGAAGAAGCGCCGGAATTCCTCGGGTATCGGGAAGGGATCCTGGCCTCCCCCGGCCACGCTCCTCGGCCGCTCGGTTTCGATTCGGACCACGGCCGGGGTGACCGCCTCGGAGATCGCGGTGAAGGCGGCACTCAGCTCGACCGCCGGCCGGACGAGGTCCTCCGCGACCTGGGGGGCCTCGGTGAAGGTGGGAAGCCCGGGTGGCGAGGTCCACCCCAGCGCGGAGGCTCCCGTCGCCCCGATCGCAAAGGCGCCGAGGGTGTAGACGAGAATTCGGGTCTTGGCTTTGAGGGGATCGAACATGTCTGTCGGTTCCTGGTCAACGCGGAATGCGAAGTGCGAGAGGTCGCGCGGTCACGCCTCGAGGGCCATGGAGCGCCCAGCGGCCCGGTGGCGGGCCAGAGCGAGCTCACCACCGGGCCTTTGTACACGCTCCGAATCTCCGGGGTCCCCCGGGCCCACGCCCCGGACAACGCTCAGTTCTTCTCGTCGTCGACGATCTCGTAGTCCGCCTCGACCACATCCTCCTCGTCGCTCCCGCCGGCCTCCCCGTCCACCGGACCTTCCGCGTGTTCCGCGCCCGGTTCCGCGCCTGCGGCTTCGGCCTGCGCCTGATAGACCTGTTGGCCGGCGGCGCTGAAGGCCTGCATCAGCTCGTCGCGGGCCTCGTTCATCTTGGCCGAGTCGTCCGACTTGAGGGCCTCCTTTCCCGCCGCGAGAGCCTGGTCGAGTCTTTCCTTCTCCGCCGACTCCACCTGCTCACCCCACTCCTCGGAGTCCTTCTCGACCTGGTAGATGAGGGAGTCGAGGGTGTTCCTTGCTTCGACCTTCTTTCGCCTTTCCTGATCCTCGGAGGCATGCGCTTCCGCGTCGGACACCATCCGGTCGATTTCCTCCTCGGTCAGACCGGACGAGGCTTCGATCCGGATCTTTTGCTCCTTTCCGGTGGCTCGGTCCTTCGCCGAGACGTGCAGGATTCCGTTCGCATCGATGTCGAAGGTCACCTCCACCTGGGGCATGCCCCTCGGAGCGGGCGGGATTCCGGTGAGCTGGAACTTGCCGATGGTCTTGTTGTGCACGGCCATCTCCCGCTCTCCCTGGAGAACGTGGATCTCCACCGTGGTCTGATTGTCCTCCGCCGTTGAGAAGACCTCGGTTTTCTTGGTCGGAATCGTGGTGTTCCTCTCCATGAGCTTCGTCATGACCCCACCCAGGGTTTCGATTCCTAGGGAGAGGGGGATCACGTCGAGGAGGAGGACGTCCTTCACGTCACCCGCGAGGACTCCGCCCTGGATCGCGGCGCCGATCGCCACGACCTCATCCGGGTTGACGCCCTTATGTGGGTCCTTTCCGAAGAAATCCTTGACGACCTCCTGGATCTTGGGGATCCGGGTGGAGCCACCCACAAGGATCACCTCGTCTACCTCCGATGGGTCGAGTCCCGCATCCTGCAACGCAGTCTTCATCGGGGGAAGGGTACGCTGGATGAGGTCCTCCACGAGTTGCTCGAACCGGGCTCGCGAGAGGGTGATGTTGAGATGCTTCGGTCCCTCCTGGGTCGCGGTGATGAAAGGGAGATTGATGTCCGTCTGCATCGTGGAGGACAGCTCCATCTTGGCCTTCTCGGCGGCTTCCTTCAGCCGCTGGAGGGCCATCGCGTCCTTCGAGAGATCGATTCCCTGGTCCTTCTTGAACTCCTCGACGAGCCAGTCGATGATCCGCTGATCGAAGTCGTCTCCGCCCAGGTGGGTGTCCCCGTTGGTGGCCTTGACCTCGAAGACGCCGTCACCGAGCTCGAGGACCGAGATGTCGTAGGTCCCCCCACCCAGATCGAAGACTGCGATCTTTTCGTCCTTCTTCTTGTCCAACCCGTATGCGAGGGCCGCCGCGGTCGGTTCGTTGATGATCCGGAGTACGTCCAGTCCGGCTATTCGTCCGGCGTCCTTCGTGGCCTGGCGTTGGTTGTCGTTGAAGTAGGCGGGCACCGTGATGACCGCCTGTTCGACCCCCTGGCCGAGGTAGTCCTCCGCGGTCTGCTTCATCTTCTGGAGGATCATCGCCGAGATCTCGGGCGGGTTGAACGGCTTGTCGGCGTTCGGCACCTTGATCTGGACCCGACCCTCCTCGCCGGAGACGACTCCATAGGGAACCAGCTTCTTCTCCTCCTCCACCTCCGAGAAGGCTCGGCCCATGAATCGCTTCACCGAAAAGACCGTGTTCTCCGGGTTCGTGATCGCCTGCCTCCGTGCCACCTGGCCCACCAGTCGCTCACCGTCCTTGGTGAACCCCACTACCGAAGGGGTTGTGCGGCCCCCTTCGGAGTTCGGAATGACGACGGGTTCTCCTCCTTCCATTACGGAAACCACCGAATTGGTCGTTCCGAGGTCGATGCCGATCACCTTGCCCATTTGTGCTCCTTTACGGGTTATGTCCCAGATCAATCGCGAAGTTCGGTCGCCCAGGCGGTCGAGTCCTCACTATCCCGCAAACACCCGCTAAACCTCCCGCGTGGTGCGGGCCCGCGTGGTCTTCGTCAACACGGGTACCGCAATCTCCATGCCGCTCGTGGGCTACCGAACTCCGTCATATCGGCGGTTGAGGCTCCGGTCTCGGCCAGGTTGGCAGGCAGCGCCCTTTGGGTGCATGATGCCTGGGTGCATGGCGTCTGGCGCGCATGGTGTCTGGGTGCATGGTGTCCGGACTCGCGCGACTTTCGATTCGGCAGAGGGAGTTGAATGATCTCCGATGCAGCGGACTTTCTGCGTACTCGACTGGACGCCCGTCCGGAGGTGTTGCTGGTTCTGGGGTCGGGGCTCGGGCGGCTGACCGAGCGGGTCGACGGTGGTGTGGAGGTCCCTTTTGAGACGATCCCCGGCTTTCCTCCGGCGAGCGTCGCCGGACACCGGGGCCGCTTCGTTTCCGGCCGCCTCCGCGGACGCACCGTTCTTATCCAGGCCGGGCGTTATCACTACTACGAAGGCCACCCGCCCACAGTGGTGGCCGCGCCGGTTCAGGTAGCGGCCGCCCTCGGGGTCGGGACCGTGATCCTCACCAATGCCGCGGGGGGAATTCACCGACGTCTCCGTCCCGGAGCGGTCATGCTCGTGACCGATCACCTGAATCTGCAGTGGAGGAGCCCGCTCGCGGGTCCGATGGGGGATCAGGACGCTCGCTTCCAGGACATGAGCGCGCCATACGACCCGGGGCTCCAGGCTATCGCCCGGGAGGCGGCGGCGTCCCTCAAGATGGAGCTCTTTCAGGGCACCTATGCCGGGGTGCTGGGGCCGAGCTATGAGACGCCGGCCGAGATTCGTGCGCTCGCGGCGGTTGGGGGCGACGCCGTCGGGATGTCCACCGTGCCAGAGGTCCTGGCTGCTCGAGCTCGAGGCCTCCAGGTGCTTGCCTTCTCCCTCATCACGAACCGAGCGGCGGGGTTGAGCGATGAGCCCCTCTCCCACGAGGAGGTCCTGGAGGCCGGGCGGAGGGGATCCGGGGGGATGGTCACCCTGATCGAGGGAGTCCTGAATCGGATGGCCAGGATCCCAGAGCGATCGTGACCAACGGTGTGACCATCGGGAGGGAGGGGCGGAGGGGTCAACCTCTTGCCGAAGCGACCTGCGCGAAGTGGTTCAGCGGCCCCTGGCCCTGTCCGAGCCCGGGTGCCGAGAGGATTGCTTCTGCGACGAAGCCCAGCGCCCGATCCACTGCGTCCGGGAGGTCCATCCCGGAGCTGATCCCGGCCGCCACGGCGGCGGAGAGGGTGCATCCGGTTCCGTGGGTATTTCGGCTGCGAATCCGACGCCGCTTCCAGACCCGTTCCTCCGTCCCGTCCCACAGGAGATCCACGACCTCCTCCTCCTCGCCGTGGCCTCCCTTGACGAGAGCCGCGCCGGCACCCATCTGCACGAGGAACCGAGCCGCCTCCCGCATCTGCTTCTCCGTGCGCACCGGCCGACCCACCAGGATCTCCGCTTCGTGCAGGTTCGGGGTGACAAGGGAGGCCAAGGGCACGAGCTTCCGGGCGACCGAGGCTTCGGCGTCGCGATCCAGGAGTCGGTCTCCGCTTCCGGCCACCATGACCGGATCCAGGACGTAGTCCCCGATCTCCCATTCCAGGATGGCTTGTGCCACGGTTTCGACCAGAGCCTGGGTGGCGAGCATCCCGCTCTTCACCGCGACGGGAGGGAGGTCCTCCATCACCGCCTCGATCTGGGCACGGACGATCTCCAGGGGGATCGGGTGCACGGCTCTCACACCCATGGTATTTTGGGCGGTGACTGCAGTGACGACGCTCGTCCCGAACGCGCCGAATGCGTGGAAGGTCTTGAGGTCGGCCTGGATACCGGCGCCGCCACCGCTGTCGCTACCGGCGATCGTCAAGGCGATGGGAAGGGAGGGGAGGCTCATGGTCGGAGGCGTGGTGACCCTGTTCGAGGACATCGTAGATTCCGGAACGAACAAGATACACGACCGCGTCCCCTCGGGGGACCGGGGTCGACGCTGAGCCGGTCTTGAGGCTGAGCCGATCGAGGGAGCGGCTCCTCCGCCGGATCTCGACCCGGAAGGGAAGGGAGGGAGAGGGGGCGGTTCTGGTGGAAGGACCGAGAGCGCTCGGGGCCGCCCTGGACCATGGGGCCCACCTCTCCTTCGCCCTCCGAACGGCGGGGCTGAATCCAAGCGGGCAGGGGGGGATCGAGGCTCGGCTGGAAGCGGCGGGAGTGGAACTCCTGACCGTCGATCCAGGCACCTTCGCAGAGCTGGGGGACACGGACACCCCACAGGGGATCCTCGGTCTCGCGCTCGAGCCCGAGGCCCATCTGCCCTTTGGGCCCGAAGCCGATCCGCAGCGACCTGACGCCCCGGCCGCTGAGGCGCGCATCCTCATTCTGGACCGGATTCAGGATCCCGGAAATGCCGGCGCCCTCATTCGCGTGGCCGCAGCTCTCGGAGCCGATGGAGTGGTGGTCCTCGACGGAACCGTCGACCCCTGGAACCCCAAGGCGGTGCGGGCCTCGGCCGGACTGGTCTTCCGTCTCCCCCCCGTCCGACTTCCCTGGGATCGTGCCCGGGGCTGGCTCGAGCGGGCCGGCCTCCCCCTCTTGGTGGCGCACCCGGCTGGATCGGATGTTCGCGCTTGGCTGAGCCGTGAGCGAGGCGCGTCCGGTGTCGACAGGGGATGGGCCCTCCTTTTGGGGAACGAGGGAGCGGGACCCCGTCCCGAGGCCCGGCGCGAGGCGCATGCCGAGCTCGCCGTTCCCCTTCCTCCTGGGGTGGATTCGCTGAACGTGGCTACGGCGGGGGCCATCCTTCTCTGGGCCCTGGGACCGGGACGGTGACCCTGATGTGCTCACAGTGCCCCGGGTCTGACCGCACGCTTCCCCTCCCGTCCACTCCCTCCCTTTCGAGGTGTGCCCGTGATTGACCCTTGGGTTCTCCCAGTGATGGCTGGAGTCCTCGGCCTGGCCCTCGGCTCGTTCCTGAACGTCTGCGCGCTTCGTTGGCCGCAGGACGAGTCGGTCATCCGTCCACCGTCGCGTTGCCCCGGGTGTCGGGAGAACGTCCGCTGGTACGACAATCTCCCGGTGCTGAGCTGGGTGCTGCTGCGCGGCCGATGCCGGTCCTGTGGGACGGGGATCTCTCCGCAGTATCCGCTGGTCGAGCTGGCCACCGGGCTCATCTGGGGAGGAATGGTTGTCGTTCAGGGCTTCGAGGTGGAGGCCCTTCGCGGGGCGATCCTCCTCACGATCCTCCTTGGAATCGCGGTGAGCGATGCCCGGTTCTATATCATCCCGGACCAGTTCACCATCGGTGGCGCGGCGCTCGGACTCCTTCTGGCCTTCTTCTCTCCCGCTCTGGGTCCCCTGGAGGCCCTCGTCGGGATGGTGGTCGGGTTCGGCCTGCTCTGGTTCACCGCATGGGCGGGGAAGAAGGTCTTCAAGAAGGAGGCAATGGGCGGAGGGGATATCAAGATGATGGCCCTGATTGGAGCGTTTCTGGGGGTGCAGGGGGTGTTCCTCGCCCTCTTCCTTGCGGCATTTCTCGGCGCCGTGATCTTCGGACCGATCTCGATCCGAACCGGGAAGCTGGTTCCATTCGGGATCTTCCTCGCCGCCGGGGCGGCCCTCACCTACGGCTGGGGGGAGTGGATGGTCGAGTGGTACATGGCGTGGGCCTTCGGTGTGTGAGCCCCGCGAGACCCCTGCACACAGCCGGCCCTACGGCGGCGAATCGCCCGAAGCAGGTTTCTTCAGGGGTCCGAGCAGTCCCGAGTGAAGCCGCAAGCGAGACAGAGCAGCTTGCAGTGACGATCGAGCATCAGAGCGCCGCAGAGGTCGCAGGGCGGACCATCGTGCGTCGGGGGGGCTGAACCGGCTCCTGCATTCCCCTCCCCGGTAGCCGGCGGGCCGCCACTTTCCGTGCGCTCCTGCTTCACCGACCCACGCCTTCCGCGAGGTAAGCCCTCGAGAGGTCCATGTAGTGCTCCCAGCTCCGCGCGATCCACCGAGCCGCGGATCCGTCCAGCGTCTTCCTGACCTTTCCTGGAACCCCGGCCACGAGGCTCCTGTCCGGGATGCGTGCCCCTTCCAGCACGACGGAGCCGGCGGCCAGAAGGCATTCGCGCCCGACCGTGGCCTCCTGCAGGATCACCGCTTTCATTCCCACCAGGGAGCCTTCACCGATCTCACATGACTCGAAGACCGCGCCGTGGCCGACCGTAACCCGGGGCCCCACGATCGTCGGGCCCCAGTCCCCCACGTGAACGACGGCTCCGTCCTGGATGTTCGTTTCCTCCCCGATCACGATGGGGTGCTGGGGGTCGTCTCCCCGGAGCACGGCGCCGAACCAGATGCTTGCTCGCGCTCCCACCCTCACGTCCCCGATCAGCACCGCGCCCGGGGCGATGAAGGCGTCGTCCGCGATCTGCGGGGACTTTCCCCGAAAGGGAAGGACCAGAGGCATCAGGTCACCCGCCTCCGTCCAGATCTTCGGCAGCGGCTGCGTGGGTTTTCCTCAATCGCACCCGAACCACCTGAGTCTCGGTTGCGTCCAGGATCTCGATCTCGAGCCCCGGCACCTCCATTCGATCACCCGCCTCCGGCACCCGTCCAAATTCCTCCAGAATGAACCCGTTCAGGGACCGGTGCTCGAGGTGGGGAAGCGAGACGTTGAAGGCGTAGTTCACTTCCCTCAGCTCGACTCCCCCCTCCACCTCCAACTCGTTCCGGGAGATCCGGACGATGGATTCCTCCGAGATGTCCGTCTCGTCCTCGATCTCCCCAACCAACTCCTCCACGACGTCTTCGAGCGTAACGAGGCCATCGGTGCCGCCGAACTCGTCGGCCACGATGCTCATATGGATCCGCTTCGTCTGGAAGCTTCGGAGAAGGTGGGGCAATGGGAGGGACCCCGGCACGAAAAACGGCTCCCTCGAAAGCTGGGCCAGAGTGATGTCACGCCGTCCTCCCACGTAGGCCTCATAGGCCTCGCGTACGTAAAGGATGCCGGAGATATCGTCGACCGTCTCGCGGTAAACCGGGACGCGGGAAAAGGGTACGTTGCGGAGCTGAGGGAGGATCTCTTCGAGGCTGAGGGTCTCGCTCCAGGCGAATATGTCCACCCGCGGCGTCATGATGTCCCACGCGGAGAGTTCGTCCATCCGGAAGGCCCTCTCGACGAGCTGGTGCTCCTCCTCCTCCACCACGCCTTCTCGTCGTCCTAATTCCGTAAGCTCCCGGAGCTCACGTTCGTCAAGCGAATTCACCGCTTCCCCGTTCCGCCTGTGAAGAAATCCCTCCAGCCGAAGGAACGGAGTGAGCAGGGGAGCGACCCAGCGTTCGAGAAGGAGGAGGAAGGGGGCGGAAATGAGGGCCAGGCGGATCGAGGGCCGGGAAGCCACCGTCCTCGGGATTCCCTCTGAGACCAAGAGGATCCCGATCGTCCCGAGGGGAACTGCCCCCAGGATTCCCCAGAGGCCCCACCGTAGCGCCGCCGCCCCGGTCACGATTCCAACAGCCGTGAGGTTCAGAACGCTGTTCACGAGGAAGGTGGTGGCGCGCAGAGTGGGGGCTTGATTCCGTGCCCGCTCCAGCCGCTCCGCTCCACGGAACCCTTCTTCGAGAAGGGTTCGCAACCGGGAGGATCCCACGGTGAAGATCGCTGACTCGGCGGCCGACAGCGCGGCGGAGAGGACGAGGAGGAGGCCGACTCCAACGAAGAGAAGCTCGATCACCCCTCTCTCCTACTCGGAGGTTGGTCCTCCTCCGTCGAGCCATGCGCGCTCAGCGCCATCGGCGACTCTCCTTCAGGAGCTCATCGATGATCCCCCTGGCCGACATCCCGTCGGCCTCCGCCTCGAAATTGGGGACGATCCGATGGGCCAGGACGAAATGGGCTACGGAGCGCACGTCTTCGAGGGTCGGAACCGGCTCGCCGCGAAGGGCAGCCGCTGCCTTCGCACCCAGCACCAGGTACTGGGAGGCTCGGGGGCCGGCACCCCAGGCTATGTACCTCTGAGTGACTTCGGGGGCGCCGTCCTCTCCGGGGCGGGTGGCTCGCGCGAGCCGAACGGCGTAGGATACGACGGAGGGGGCAGTGGGGACCCGGCGGACGAGGTGCTGCAGCTCGAGCAGCCTGTCGGAGCTGACCACCGGCCGAATCTCCGGAAGATCTTCAGCAGTGGTCCGCAGCGCCACGTCCTCCTCTTCCTGTTGCGAGGGATAGGAGATCTTCAGCTCGAACATGAACCGGTCGAGCTGCGCCTCGGGAAGGGGATACGTGCCCTCCTGCTCGATTGGGTTCTGGGTTGCGAGCACGAAAAACGGCGGGCTGAGCGGGTAGGTTTCGCCCGCGACGGTCACGGCCCGTTCCTGCATGGCCTGAAGGAGGGCCGCCTGTGTCTTTGGAGGCGTGCGATTGATCTCATCCGCCAGCACCACGTTCGCGAAGATCGGGCCGTGGACGAACCGGAATGCGCGGCGGCCCGTCGTCCGATCTTCCTCGATCATTTCGGTGCCCGTGATGTCCGTAGGCATGAGATCGGGGGTGAACTGGATCCTTCGAAACTTCAGGTCGAGAGCCTCGGCCAGACTCGAGACCAGGAGGGTCTTGGCGAGACCGGGCACTCCGACCAGGAGCACATGGCCATTGGCGAGGAGTGTAAGGAGAAGTCCGTCGACCACCTCCCGTTGTCCGACGACTCTCTTGCCCACCTCTCGTCGAATCCGCTCCGCGACCTTCGCGGTTTCTTCCAGGAGTTCCAGATCTCGGTCCCTGACCGCGATTCCGTCGGGCAACGTCGTTCCTCCGGTTGGTGATCGCCGCTCGGCGCGCGGGCGGCGTGGGCGTGTGGCGTGTACGTGCCTGTAGCGTGGATAGCTGCCATGTGCTTCAGCAGGTGCCTACCCGTTATCGGGCGGGGAGGGTCCGACCGACCACGAACCCCGTCCCCCGCGGCGCGAAGCCCGCCCGGGTGCTCAAGGATACCGTCCGATCCGGGGCCTGGCCAGGACACGGGAGAGCGTCCCCCGATTGCGCTTGCGAATTTTTTCACAAGGGCCTACCTTAGCAGGCTGTAGGAGGCTTGGGGGCTCAGGAGCCACTTCATTGAGAGGTCACGGCGAAGGGCAACGCGGAAGCGACGAAACGACGCTCGTGTCTGTGGCCCGCTACTCGGGGCACGGTCTTACCCTCGCCCTGGCCATGGGTTTCTTCCTCTTTTTGGGTTGGATCGCCGACGGGAGGTTGGGCACCACCCCCCTCCTTACGGTTCTGGGCGCACTGGTCGGTGCGGGAGCTGGGTTCTACCACATGCTTCAGCACATCGTGTTGCGCCCCAGGGCTCGAGAGGAGGAGCGCAGGGGGCAGGAGGAAGGAGACGAGAGGGATCCCCCTCCCGGTCGAAGCGGGAGGTGACGTGCACTCCCGAAGAAGGGGGGAGGGGACTTGAAGGGGTGGGGCGCGAAGGTCCGACTCTACACCCTCGCCGCGCTTGCGGTGGTCGGGAGTGTGCTCTTGATCGGTTGGCCGGTCCTCGGGAGTGCGGGGCGCCGCGGGCTGCTCTTGGCCGGGGGTGTTGCGCTGGGCGTGCAGCTCCTCTCGTTCGGAGTGTTGGCCGCGCTCCCTCAGGCGAGCTCGGGGTTCATGGCGGCCTGGGCCGGAAGCACCCTGGTCCGCTTTGCGGTAGTGGGTGGATGCGCCTTCTGGCTGCTTGGGATGGAGGAGGTCGATCTCGTCGTGGCGCTCCTCGCCCTGGCTGGACTGTTTTTCGTCCTGCTTCTAATGGAGCCCTGGGCTCTGCGTGAGCGGGAAGATCCGGACAGTGATCTCACGAATGGATGACGATGCGGGTATGAACGTGGACACAAGCGCGGCGGCGTCTCAAGCCGAGCCGGTCGATCAACCCTTCGACCTCGGCTCCATGCTCATGGGGAAAGTCTCCGACGCGCCCTATATCGAGCTGGGTGGCCTCCAGATTCCCCTTCCGCAGTGGGATCCCATACAGATCGGCGCCTTCGCCATCGATCTGTCGCCCTCCAAGAACGTCGTCTTCATGTTGCTGGCTGCCGTTCTCTGTGTCCTGACCTTCGTACTGATCGGGCGAACCTTCCGCCGCATGCAGAGCGAAGAGACCCCTTCGGGGTTTGCGAATGCGATCGAGGCGATGGTGGTCTACTTCCGGGATCAGGTGGTCCGGGCGAACATCGGGGCAGATGGCGATCGGTTCGCACCGTTCATCCTGACCCTCTTCTTCTTCATTCTCTACATGAATCTCCTGGGGCTCGTCCCCTTCGGAGTATCGGCGACGGCGAGCATCTCGGTTACGGGGGCGCTGGCCCTCCTGGCCCTGATCTGGATTGAAGTGACCGGTTTCCGTGAGCTGGGTCCCGCCGGCTACGCGCAGACCATCTTCTATGCTCCCAAGGGGCTGCATCCGGTCGGACGAGCCGCGATGCTCCTCATCATGACGCCGGTCGAGGCGATGGGTAAGCTCACCAAGCCCTTTGCGCTCGCCATTCGTCTGTTTGCCAACATGACGGCGGGAAAGATCCTCATCCTGGCTCTGCTCGGGCTGATCTTCGTGTTTGCGGAGGCGACCGCCGGTCGCTGGGGAGTCGCCGGGGGAGCGATCGCGATGGCCGGAGCGATCACCCTCCTGAAGGTGTTCATCTCTTTCCTACAGGCATACATCTTCGCCATGCTCACCGCCGTATTCATCGGACTGATCCGTCATGCCCATTGAGGCGGCCCCGAATGATGGTGTCTTATCTGATCCGGCACGCTCGCGCGCGTCGCACTCGGGCCCGCACATCGGCCTGAAACGTGGTACCGTTGTTGTTCGTAGCCCCCAGACTCAAACATTACTCAGAGACGAGACGGAGACACGATGTTGACTTCCACCATGCTTGCTATCCAGGAACTCGGCGCCATAGGACCCGAAGCTGCCCAAAATTATCTCAGCCTGCTGGGCTCGGGGATCGGGTTCGGCCTCACCATCCTTGGAGCGGGGATCGGAATCGGAATGATCGGCTCCTCGGCGGCGCAGGGGATCGCCCGTCAGCCCGAGGCAGCCGCGAACATCCAGACCTCTTCGATCATTCTCGCCGCGCTTATCGAGGGTGCGGCGCTCTTCGCATTGGTCATTGCCCTGCTCTACAAGCTGATTTGACGGGGGCGGTCCGATGATTCCCCTTTCAGGTGAGAATGTTCGAGGAGCCAAGATGAACGTGTCGCGTTGGGTTTGGTCCCTGGTCCTTCTCGCTCCTACCCCCCTTTCCGCCCAGGAGGGAGGTGGGGGGCTTTTCGCGGTGGATCCGGGTCTTTCGATCTGGACCATCGTCATGTTCCTGCTTGTCCTCTTCATCCTCGGGAAGTTCGCCTGGCGGCCCATGCTGGATGCGTTGGACGCCCGGGAAGCCGGAATCCGGGAGTCGATCGACGAAGCGAAGCAAATGAGGGAGGAAGCGGCCGCGGCGCTGGAGGAGCACCGGAAACAGCTTGGAGATGCCAGGCGCCAGGCGCAGGAGATCGTCGGGGAGGCCCGCGAGGCCGGAGAGGCCCTACGTCGCGACATCGAGGGCAAGGCACGGGAAGAGTCCGAGCGGATCCTGGAGCGAGCTCGACGGGAGATCCAGCGGGAACGTGACCAGGCGCTCGAAGCGCTTCGCCGTCAATCCGTGGAGCTGGCGCTGGCCGCAGCCGCCCGACTGCTCGACAGGAAGCTCGACGGCGAGCTGGATCGGAAGTTCATCGAAGATTACCTCGACGAGCTCGATCAATCGCGCGTGGAGGCCTGACGGTGCGCGGAGAAACGGTGGCCAGGAGATACGCCGAGGCTCTCTTCGAGCTGGCCGAGCGGAAGGGTGAGTTGGAGGCCTTCGGAGAGGGTTTCGCCGAGGTGGCGCAGCTTGTGGACGAGCTCCCGGACTTCCGGCTCTTTCTGGAGACCCCGCGGGTCGAGCTGTCGGAGAAACGGAAGGTCTTGAGAGAGGCCTTCGGCGGAAGGGTTCCGGGCCCCGTCCTGAACCTGGTCCTGCTCGTCCTCGACAAGCGCCGACAGCGTCTCTTGAGAGAGATGAACCGGGAGTACCAGCTTCTCCTGGATGCGCATCTCGGACGGGCCCACGTGGAGGTCTCCGTGGCTCGCCCCCTCGACGACGAGACTCTGGCCGCCGTGAGAGCGCGCCTGTCCGAGATCCTGGATCGAGATGTGGTTCCGTACCTTCGGGTGAAGCCGGAGCTGGTGGGTGGCATCGTCTTCCGCAGTGGGGACGTGATCTTCGACGGCTCGGTACGCCGCCGGCTGCAACGCATGAAGCGGCAGCTTCTCGCTGCCGACGTTTCTACGGACTAAATACAGGTCACGCAAGGACTTAAAGCTATGTCCAACTCGGATTCCCAGCTCCGCGCCAGTGAAATCAAAGGCGTTCTCCTCAACGCAATCGAGAACTACGAGGAGGACCTGCACGCCGAAGAAGTGGGAGAGGTGCTCGAGGTGAAGGACGGGATTGCCCGGATCTACGGCCTCACCAATGCGATGGCGAGTGAGATGCTCGAGATCACCCCGCCCGATGGAGCCGACCCGGTGACGGCGCTCGCGCTGAACCTCGAAGAGGACAACATCGGTGCCGTGGTCCTGGGCGATTGGACGGGGCTCTACGAGGGGAACGAGGTTCGCCGGACGGGCCGCGTGCTGGAGGTGCCGACCGGAGCAGGGTACCTGGGCCGAGTCGTCGATGCTCTCGGGGATCCACTGGACGGGAAGGGCGCGATCGATCCGATCGAGGGAGCCCGGCAGATCGACATTGTGGCTCCGGGAATCGTACTCCGTCAGCCCGTGGATGAGCCGCTCCAGACCGGTATCAAGGCGATCGACGCGATGATCCCGATCGGGAGGGGCCAGCGGGAGTTGATCATCGGAGACCGATCGACGGGGAAGTCTGCGATCACAGTCGACACGATCATCAATCAGCGCGACACCGACGTGATCTGCGTCTACTGCGCGGTGGGACAGCGGGCGGGAAAGGTGGCCTCGGTGGTGGAGACGCTGAGGGAGGCGGGGGCGATGGACTACACCATCGTCGTCGCCGCGAACGCCTCCGATCCGGCTCCGATGCAGTACATCGCCCCCTATACCGCGACGGCGCTGGCCGAGCACTTCATGTGGGAGGGGAAGCACACCCTGGTAGTCTACGACGACCTGACCAAGCAGGCGCAGGCGTACCGCCAACTCTCCCTCGTCCTGCGCAGGCCTCCGGGACGAGAAGCCTATCCTGGTGACGTCTTCTATCTGCACTCGAGACTTCTGGAGCGTGCGGCGCGGCTCTCCGAGGAGCAGGGGGGTGGATCGATGACCGCGCTCCCGATCATCGAGACGCAGGCTGGTGACGTGTCGGCGTACATCCCGACCAACGTAATCTCGATCACGGATGGCCAGATCTTCCTCGAACCCGATCTGTTCTATGCCGGGGTCCGCCCCGCGGTGAACGTCGGGATCTCGGTGTCCCGCGTCGGGGGCGCCGCCCAGATCAAGGCGATGAAGAAGGTGGCCGGCCGGCTCCGGCTCGACCTCGCGCAGTACCGGGAGCTCGAGGCTTTCGCGCAGTTCGGCTCCGACCTGGATCCCGCGACCCAACGGCAGCTCGCCCGCGGGGCGCGGACCGTGGAGCTGCTAAAGCAGCCCCAGTACGATCCGATGCCGGTCGAGCGCCAGGTCGTAGTCATCTATGCGGTGACGAACGGCTACGTAGACAAGATTCCGGTGGAGCGGGTGGGTCTGTGGGAGCGCGAGCTGCTCGAGTTCTTCGGATCCCAGAAGTCCGATCTCCTCGAGGCAGTGCGCACGGAAAAGGCGTTGAGCGAAGAGCTCGAGGCCCGTCTCAAGGAAGCTCTGGAAGAGTTCAACAACCGGTTCCTGGCCAAGCTCGAACAGGAGGCGTCGGAGTAAGGGCGGGACGCTGAAGTGGGCGGAATCAAACCACAGCGGCTCTGGAGATGAGACCGAAATCGATTTAGGGGGAGGACGAACGAAAGGTGTCCCAGGCAAGGGAAGTGAAACGCCGGATCCGCTCCGTCGAGAACACGGGTCAGATCACGCGCACGATGGAGATGGTGGCCACCTCGAAGCTGAAGAAGGCCACGGACCGCGTGTACGCCTCGCGCCCATACGGCGAGGCGCTCGAGGAGATCGTTCGAAGCCTCTACAACCCGGCGCTTGCGGACCGCTTTCCCCTCATGAGGTTGCCCGCGAAGCCACGTAGAGCGGCCATCCTCCTTCTGACTGCGAATCGGGGCCTGGCCGGAGCCTTCAACGTGAACCTTATCCGGACCGCGAGGGCGATCCTCGAGAAGCTCCGATCCGAGGGAGTCGAGACGGAGCTTCACGTGTCCGGAAAGAAGGGGATCGCGTTCTTTCGATTCCAGGGTGAGGAGCTCAAGCAGACGTGGACGGAGATCAGCGACTATCCTACCCCGGAGGACGCAGAGGGCCTCGTGAAGGGTCTGCGGGCCCGCTTCGAGAGGGGGGAGCTGGATCAGGTGTGGGTCGTGGCCTCGAAGTTCAAGTCCGCGCTCTCCACGCCCCCCGAGCGGCGCCTCCTTCTCCCGATCCAGGGAGATCCGGAGAAACCGCCCCCGGACAGCTTTATTCTTTCACCCTCAGCTGACGGAATTCTGAATAAGCTGCTTCCTCTTTACGTGAGAAACACCGTCTTTCGGGCTCTCGTAGAGAACGCCGCCGCCGAGCAAAGCGCCCGGAGGACGGCGATGAAGAATGCCACCGACAATGCGTCGGACATGCTTGATGAACTCCGACGGCGCTACAACCGGGCCCGTCAGGCCCAGATCACTCAGGAGATCGCCGAGATCGTGGGTGGCGCCGCCGCCTTCGAATAATCGACAGGGAAACCATGGCTCAGAAGAATATTGGAAAAGTGGTGCAGGTGATCGGCCCGGTGCTGGACGTTGAGTTCGCCCCCGAGCAGCTGCCCCGGATTTATAATGCCCTCCGGATCCAACAAACCACACCCGATGGCGAGGCGATCGAGTTGGTTGCCGAGGTCCAGCAGCACATCGGGAGGGGCCAGGTCCGCGCCGTCGCGATGTCGTCCACCGATGGGGTGGTTCGCGGGATGGATGTCGAGGATACGGGTGACGCCATCACGGTCCCCGTCGGGGAGCCGGCACTGGGCCGGATCCTGAACGTCCTGGGGGAGCCGGTGGATGCGGTGGGACCCGTGGGTGGGGAGGACGCGGCCACGCTGGAGCGTTGGCCGATTCACCGTGAGCCGCCTCGGTTCCAGGATCTCGAACCGAAGACCGAGATCTTCGAGACCGGGATCAAGGTGATCGATCTTCTCGCTCCGTACGTGAAGGGTGGGAAGACCGGGCTCTTCGGGGGTGCAGGCGTAGGGAAGACGGTTATCATCCAGGAGCTGATCAACAACATCGCGCTGGAGCACGGGGGCCGCTC
>SLFU01000203.1 GCA_007124095.1 Gemmatimonadota bacterium | reverse complement strand
CCGCAGCGCTTCGGGAGTTCGCTAAATCCGCACTACCACTACCACTGGCAGTTCATCTCTCCCGGTCGCGGATCCGGCTTCTCCTCTCGGAACTCCTACCGTTGACCCGAGTGAGAAGTGCCCCCTCCGGACTCGCCAGCCCACACTTCCTCGCGGGACACCTGTGAACCGCTGATTGTCGGAGACCCCAACTCTTGAGAGGATGGGGTTGTGACAAAGGCCAAGAAGTACTCCCTGGAGGTGTGGGAGCGAGCGGTGCGGCTGGTATTCGAGCGCCAGGAGGGGTACGCGTGCAGTGAGGGGCGATCAGCTCGATTGCCTCCGCCCGGAATCCGACTCCAGAGGTGGGCGGTGGATCGTGATGGGGGAGGGGTGAGGAAGCCCCCGACGACTGTGCCAGAAACCGTGTCGATTCACTCCGATTCTGACACAGTTTGGCCAAGGGGATTTCCAGCGTTCCCAACGGTTATCAGCGCTTGCCATTGGCAGAATTTCGCTTAGGAGGCAGCCGCTCTATCCGCCTGAGCTACGAGGACGCTATTGCACCGCAATGACACGCGGGATTCCTGGTTCCGCGTGTATCTGAATCCGCGTGAATCTGAATTAGGGCACTCTTGGGGCACAGGTTTTTCAGAGTGCTCTTCGGTACCTGGCCTGTGCCCAAAACGACGATGTGGTGATCATCGGGGGGAAGATAACTACATGCGGGGCTCGGTCCATGCCTTCCGCGCGGCCGAATCCATCGATAGCCGCTTCCCGGACGATCTCGTGGCCGTGGATACGTTCTTCGTCCTCTCCCGGCCGCGCCCCGGATCAACACTCCATGGGCGAGAGAGTCAGGGTCGCACGGGGCCGCTGCGGTCGAGGTCACATACCGATGATGCGAACGCTCTACGGGGCCGTGAGCGCCGCGTCGAACACGCCCTCGGTTACGATCACCTGACTGCCCAGCGCGTTGCCGGTTTGCTGGTGATAACCGAGCGCGGTGAACTCGAAAGTCCCCTTGGCGCGCGTAGGACTCAGCTCGGTGATAGTGATGTTTCCGTTTTCGCCTATAGTCAGATAGGTCGTGTTCTCTTCCGTCGTCGGCACGTACGAACCCCCGATTCCCTCCGGGGATCCTAGATCGAAGTTGCCCGCGGAGAGGGGAATGACCAGGTGCAACATGTCGCCCTCGGCCGAAAAGCCGGCGATCTGACGAAAGCCGGGCACGAGCGGCGCATCGGTGATGGCGGTGGCGCAGAACGGGGCACCGTCCACGCGCGCCGACATCAGGTTGCCGTCCACGATAGCGCAAGTGACGGGCTGTGTCGGTTCATCCCCGCCCGGATCGGTTGGATCGGCTGGATCGTTGCCCGGACCCGTCACGTCGTCGCCGGGGGGGAGTGGATCGCCGCCCGGACCGGTTGCATCGCCCCCGCAGCCAGTGGTGATCAGGAGGGCGAGGCACAGAAAAAGAAGCGACGTACGATTGCGCAACATCGTAACCTCCCCGTTGACGGTTGCGTCGCTAACTCGGACCGGACCGCGCGCAGCCTCGACCGAGTGCGACGGGAACTGTCCATGGCTTCCAGCGCCCGACGAGGGGACGATCAGGAATCAATGGGAGAATGGCAGAGTATAGCTTTGACGAGAGGTGGGGGGCAACAGAGGACGGATGTCGAGGTGGCGCGGGGTTCTCAAGTCCCCGCGCCACGCTCGATGCTTACCGGTCAAGTCGGCCGTGAAGTCGGCCCAGCGCCGTCAGCGCCTACGAGGATCCGGAGCAGAGACGGCCGGCGTGGCCCCGTGTCGCTCCCGTGTCGTCTCCTGATCGCTCGGGACTCTCGATTCCGAGGCTACCGGCGTGGCCGTGTGTCGCTCCTGTGTCGTCTCCTGATCGCTAGGGACGCTCGACTCCGAGGCCACTGAGATGTCCTCCGCGTCGAGATTCTCGAAGATCTCCTTGGCCTTCTTGACTTCGTCGGATTCCTCCGTGTGGACGGCGATCAGGATGTTGCCGTCCTTGATCTTGCCCTCATAGCGCTTGGCCTCGAGTTCGGGGATACCCATTCCGATCAGCGCGCCAGTGATGCCGCCCACGGCCGCTCCGACCGCGGTTCCGCCCAAGGCGCCCATGATGGGACCTGCGGCGAGGAAAGGCCCGACGCCCGGTACTGCCAACAGTCCGAGGCCAGCCAGGAGGCCTAGCCCGCCGCCGACGACGCCACCTGCGCCAGCTCCAGCGGTCGCACCTTCGGGGGCCTTCGTGTTCTTTTCGTGTGCGAAATCACGAGTCGTGGACTTGTCGGGGAAAAGGGCCGAGATACGATCGTCCGGGAAGCCGGACTGCTTGAGGGCCTCGACGATCCGGCTTGCGCTCGGTTCGTTCGGTGCGATGCAGATTACGGACTTGCTCATGTGAATCTCCAGGTGCTGGTGAAATGTCGGAGTGTCGACGCAGACTAGTCAGGGGCCGTCAGTCAGGGATTGACTACCAACTGGTTGACGACGCGTCCCGAGCCCACGACAGCAGCGGCCTTCGCTCCGATCGCGTCCTTCTCGGCCTGACTTTGCACGTCGCCGCGAAGCGTGACGGTGCCAACGCCGTCCGTCACGATCGTGCTGTTCTTGGCGCCCGTCGACAGTGCGTCGTCATCCATGACGGCACGCCGAATCGTTGCGGTGATGTCGATGTGCTCAGACGAGTTGGACTGATCCATTGCCGTCGTCTCGTTCCCCCGAGGGGCCGAACGATCTGCGGGTGTCGCGGTGTCGGTGTCGGTCTCGGCACGCGGGGCATTCGAGTTGTCGCAGGCGACAAGCGCGAGCGATCCGACGAGCCCGGCGAGTGTAATCGAGCGAGTGATTCGATTCATGATTGATTTCCATTTTGCGGGTCTGGTGGTACCGCCGGTTCCAGCCCCGGCTCCAATGGAACTTGCTCGGAAGGGACGGGGGCAACCATCGTCCGTCGGCGGGGTTTCCGGGTCACAGTCGAAGGGACTAGGTCGTGAGGAGGACTCGCCCGGTGGGTCGCGCACGACGCCGGCGGAGGGCAGTTCGAAGTCGATCAACGGCTCGATGTTCGGGAAGTCATTGCGGTCGGTAGACTCGTAGACGTGGCGACGGCACTGACAGGGATGGGAGGGGCTCGCTTGCCCACGCCTCCAGCGTCTCGCGGACCTCCTCCGTCTGCCGGGACCGAGTGCGGTACATGCCGATGGCGGCCTCCATCTCATCCGGGAAATCGGGGACCGGGCCCACGAGGCCCTGGGCGTAGGTTCGAAGCAGGATCTCCCGAAAGATGGGGATCGCCGCCCGGGCCCCCGTCTCTCCGGAACCCAGCGTCCGGTTATTGTCGAAGCCGATCCGGACGGCCACTGTGATCCCCTGGGGACCATAGGTGGAACCGACGAAAAGTGCGTCGCGAAAGTCGTTCGTCGTGCCGGTCTTTCCCATCACCGATATCGGGAAGTCGTCGCGGGCCAGGACGTTTCCGGTTCCTCCAGGGATGAGGATCACCCCGCGCAGTCCCTCCTGGATTTCCCGCAATCCAGCGTGCGGGAGGGTGCCCGTCGGCCCGGTGGCTGCATGGAGGACCTCGCCTTGGGGCCCGGTGACCCGGGCCACGAGGTGGGAGGACGCCCGGACGCCGGAGGCGATGGCGCGGTAAGCGCCTGCCAACTCCACCAGCCGCACTTCCGACGCGCCCAGCGCGGTGCTCGGGAAGAGCGGGATCGGCGAGGTGATTCCGAGATCCCTTGCCACACGTCGCATCTCATCGAGCCCCACCTCCAGCGCCAGGAGGACTGCCACCGTGTTGCGGGATTCGGCCAGAGCCTGACGCGCCGTCATGGCACCGTGGAACCGACCGTCGTAGTTCGAGATCCAGTGCGCTTCTGCGCCCTCCCCCAGCTGGACCGGCCCGTCGACGACGGTGCTGTCCAGCCCCACACCCCTGCGGAAGGCGGCCAGGTAGACGATGGGCTTCCAAGCCGATCCCGGCTGGCGCATCGACTCCGTGGCACGATTGAAGTCGGAGTACGTGCTCGGCACACCCTGGTAGACTTCGCGGCCGCCCGAGAGGGCCAGGATGGCGGCATCGCTGTTCCGGAGGACGACGACGGAACCCTGGATCTGCCCCTGGGAGCCCGGGTGCCGGGCCTCGTAGAGTCCCAGACCGGTCTCCAGGGCATCGTTCACGTGCTCTGAATCCGCTTGTCCACGGTAGTTCGGACGCCGATACGACCCAGGAAGAGGTCCTCCACGCCGAATTCATCGCTGCCGTGACGACGGAGCTCGGTCAGGACCCCTTCGATCACGGCCGGCGCCCGGACCTCGATGGGGTCGCGGCTTGCAACGAGGACCGATTCGGTCCGGGCCCTTTCTGCGCGATCTCGGGTGATGTAGCCGTTCTCGGCCATGAGGACGAGGATTTCGTCCCGGCGACGCTGGGGTTCAGGTGCTCCGGAAGCGGGAGCATAAACCCGCGGCGACTTTCCGATGCCCGCCAGGAGGGCCGCATTTCCGGCGTCGCCGGCTGTGTAGGTCGAAAGCGACCTCTCGAAGTAGTACTCTGAGGCCGCGTAATACCCGTACCGGCCATTACCCAGGTAGATGAAGCTTGCGTATCGGCTCAGAATCTCCTGCTTCGCCAGCTCCCGGGACCCGTACCGCCGAGCCATCTCTGCCTCGAGCCAGAGCGCCAGGCGCACTTCCTCCAGCTTTCGCAGTAGCTTGTTGGTGGTGGGCACCCCGAGGACCCTCGACACGATCCAGGCCCCCGCACCTCCGTGGAAGAGCTCATGGCCGTCCTCTTGTCCGGTGCGGTCCTGGAGGAAGTAGCCCCGAACGAGCTGCTGCGTGATGGTCGACCCGCCCTGGGGGAACCGCAGGCGGAAGGGTTCGTCGCCGCTCCACCATGCGCCGACGGAACGCATCGTACTAGCCCGAACCACTCTAGGGAAGGCGCCCCAGGCGACGCCGCGGTGGGAGAAGAAGGTCCGGTCTTCCGCCGCCAAGATGGCCTGTCTCAGGATCTCCGGAATCGCCTCGTACGTAAGGACGTGGCGATGTTCCCGAGCCAGTTCGACCAGAACCTCACCGCGGGAGTCGAGCACGACGCCGGTGGTGGGCACCTCGAAGTGGATGAACGGGTCAATGTCCGGGAGGTCATGGCGGTCGGCGTGCACGTAGCTGAGGACAACCGCAACCGGCAGGAGCGCGATGAGAGTCATCAGGAGGGCGCCGAAAGCAAGGCCGCGACGGTGCCTCGTCCAATTGGACGAGACCCACGTCGCGGTCCTTGAGAGCTGGTGTCCGATCGTCACCCTAGCGGCCGCGGCGGGAGAGTCCCCATCCTCCGCCGAACAGGATCAGCACGGCCAGGATGATGATAATGGTCGTGGTAGTCATGGAAGCTGCCTCCAGAAGGTTATGATTTCCGTGTGTCCATCAACGTGAGTGTTGATAGATCAAAGCTCACGGAGGCGGGAGGCGCCGGCCATCCCGCAAGGGGCTATCGCTCAAGAGAACGATGACCGGGCCGAACCGCCCTTGGAGCCCACTGCGGGTCCCCCAAAACTGGCAGGGCCCATCCCCTGTCGAAGGGCTGAGGGGCAACGGAAGGGCCCTGGGTCGCCTCTCATTTTCCTTGACACCCGACCCGGGCGGACTGCATAGTGGAAATAGGTACCGGGGCGTACGTTGCCGGATCAATGCCGATTTGGCGCTGATTTGGCGGCACGGTGCCTCTTTCACCGGAGCGGGACGCTGCAAAGGTGAGGGTGAACCGGCTGGAGGAAGTCGGTTCACGGGTGGAGAGTTCGCCGGTCTCCATCGCATCCCCCGAGAGTTGGGGGAATACACCTGACTCGCGACCATGCGACGAGGGAAAGAGCCGGAAGAACCTCGCCGCCTTCACGTGGGCGGTTCCTTGGAATCAGGGTTCGTGGCGGCTCGCCGGCGCACGAAGAAGCTCCTCATACGCACGTGAGCGTTGAGGGGCTTCTTCAGTTTGGGTGGCACGGTGGCGACCCTGGACCATGATCGCACCTAGCCCTCGATGCCCTGCGGTCGGGCCAGCGCCTCGGGCTCATCTTCGCCGGATTATCCAAACTCCCTCCCGCCCACGAGATAACCCGCGATGAACCCCCGGAGCATCGACTCGAAAGGGGAGAGTCGGGGTTCAGCGAAGAGGGCCACCCCTCCCTGCTTCCGGAGACTACTCGCCAGCTCCTCTAGCATCCTGGCCACCTCGCTCGCGCCGGACCCGCTGGGGACCCCGGAGCCGGGTTCACGCCGTCGAATGGGTTCGTCCGGAGAGATGAAGGCCTCCTCTGGAAACCTCGCATCACTCCCGTGCATCGAGGCGGCCCCCTTCCAGCCTCGGCTGACCAGGGCCCTGCGGGCCGAGCGACGGTCACCAGGGGGAAAGGCGGGTGGAGGAAGCCGGTCCAGCGCCGGAGCCTCGGCCGAAGCACGGTTGCCCCGGTCCGCTTCCTGAAGGTGCGGACCCTCTCCTCCTTCCTGAGAATCCCGGTCCTGCGTGGGGTCTGACATCGCGCCCGTCGCTCCTGACTATGGGGTATCGGTTGTGCCTTGAGAATATACT
>SLFU01000118.1 GCA_007124095.1 Gemmatimonadota bacterium | reverse complement strand
TGGGACTCGTCCGGGAGAACACAGAAGAGGAAAGTCGCGGTGGCTGCCGAGAATCGGTTCTCGGCGAAGGGGAGGGCGCCGACGTCGCACTGGGCGTAGGCCACGGCCGGACGGAGCTTACGCGCGCGCCTCTTCGCCCGCGAGAGCATTCGCCTCGAGAGGTCAAAGGCCGTCACGGCAGCGCCGGTCGGATAGAAGGGGAGGTTCCGCCCGGTTCCCGTCCCGCAGTCCAGCAGGGTCGGCTCCTGGACAACGGGCTCGAATACCCGGGGGCGGATCGCGCGGTAGCGCGCCCACTCGAACCACCAATCCAGGAGATCGTACCAGGGTGCGATACGATCGTAGGTGTCCTTTCGATCCGTCATCCCGGTCTCCGGTCGGTTGGTATCTCCCATGAGGAGGAGTTTTCCTCCGCGACTCGTCGACCCCTGTCGCGAACGAGGGATCCGTTCTAGCCTTTACGAATCCACTCTAGCGAACGCGGTCGGCTCGTCGGTTTCGATCGAGCGCCCGTCGGTCCAGACCCGAGAGGTTGCCATGCTTGTGCCAGCTTCCCTTGTCCGATGTCTCCCGGCCCGATGTCTTCCGGCCCGATGTCTTCCGGCCCGATGTCTTCCGGCGCTCCTCGTCCTGATCGTTCCCCAGCTCGCCCAACCCGCCGCGGGGCAGGAGAGCCACCACGATCACGGCTACGAACACGTCTCCGATCAGGGTGTGCCTCTCTACGACACCCTGGGCGATCATAATCGTCCGATTACGGCCTCCTCGGCCCTGGCCCAGGCGTATTTCGACAATGGGCTCCAGCTCATGTACGCCTTCGGTCGGAGCGTCGCACGCCTCTCCTTCCAAGCGGCCCGGGAAGAGGATCCCGGGTGTGCGATGTGCTGGTGGGGGGAGGCTTGGGCCCTCGCTCCGTATCTGAACGGGGCCATGGAGTCCGAGAGTGAGGAAGAGGCGTACCGCCTGATGCAGAGGGCGGTAGAGGTGGCGGGTGACGCGAGTCCGGTGGAGGTCGCCCTGATCCAGGCGATGGCTCGGCGCTTTGCGGAGAACCCCGAGGAGGGTGGCCGGGCCGCCCTCGACTCCGTCTATGCCGATGCGATGGAGGCGGTGGCCGCTGAGTTCCCCAACGATCTGGACGTCCAGACCCTCTACGCGGAGTCCCGAATGCTCTTGCGCCCCCGGCGCGGTGCGGTGGACTTGAACGATCCGTCGGTGCAGGAGATCACGACCGTCCTGGAAAGCATCCTGGAGAGGAACCTCCTGCATCCCGGAGCCTGCCATCTCTTCATCCACCTCGTGGAGGCCTCCCAGGAGCCGGAACGGGCCGAGGCGTGCTCCGATCACCTCGCAGATGCGATTCCAGGTGCGAGCCACATCCAGCACATGCCGTCCCACATCCACATGCAGGTCGGCCGGTACGGCGATTCGGTGCGAGGAAACCTCCGGGCTCGCTGGGCCGACGAGCGGGCCGAGCACGGCGGTGTGCCGGGCATCTACCCCTCACATAACCTGAACATGCTCATCTTCGCGGCCGTCTTCGACGGCCAGGCGGCCATCGCGATCCGCGCGGCGCACGAACTCGCGAGGATGTCGACTGCCCAGTCCTTCTTCCTTCCGGTGACCCTCGCGATTTTCGGGAAGTGGGAAGACGTGTTGGAGATGAACGACCGCCCGGAGGACCTGTTTCTCGAGGGCATGTGGCGGTGGGCTCGCGGCACGGCACACCTGAGGACCGGAGAGAAGGCCGCGGCCGCCGGTGACCTCGGGCGGCTCCGTGAGATCGAGGAGGAGATTCCCGGCGATCGCATCTTCCGCTTTCACGCCCAACGCGACCTTCTCACCATCGCTCGAGGGGTGCTCGAGGCCGAAATTCTGGCCGACGAGGGAAGCGGCGACGCGGCGATCCGGGCCGTGAGCGAGGCTATCGAGACTTACGACGGCCTGGTCTATGATGAACCGGAGCCCTGGCATCTCCCGCCCCGGCTCGTGCTCGGGGACCTGCTCCTGGAGATGGACCGGGCCAACGACGCGGAGACGGCGTTTCGCGAGGCCCTTGACCAGCATCCGCGCTTGGGATGGGCCCTCTTCGGGTTGGAGCGGGCCTTGCGCATGCAGGGAGACGAGGTCGAGGCCGGCCGCGTCGCGCTGCAGTTTGAGGAGGCCTGGGTCCGCAGCGATACCTGGTTGAGATCCTCGAGGTTCTGACAGGGAGGTCCACTGCGCTGGACCGGAGCCTGCACGAAGCTCGTCGGGCCCCATGCTTTACCCGGGGTCGTCGTCGGACCCTCCCGGTTCCTGACGGACGTGAAAGGTCGCGTGCGCCTCGGCTTCCGCATGGACGAGGAGGTAGTCGCGAAGTGCCCGGACCTCGAGAAGTCGGGTGGAGGCGACGTCTCCCTCGACGGAGACGTCGTCGGACAAGTCACGGTTCATCCCTCGGAGGAGTTGCTCTCTGGCAGGCTCCATGATGTCGATCAACGGAATCCGGGCACGCGCCCGAAGGAACTCCACGAGCTGATCCTGGGCCAACCAGGCCAGCCCTCCCACGAGGAGGTTGCGAGTTTCGAGGTCGAACTCGAGGTCGGGCACGTGGATTTCATTCTCCTCCGAGTCCAGCACAGGCTGTCCCACGAGAAAGACCCGGCCCCGAGCCGACCCCTCGAACTGCACTTCCAGCGCGACCTGGCCGCCCCCGATCCCCCTCAGGGTGACCTCCTGAATCCGGATGAATCGCCGTCCCAGCTCCACCTCCCGGCCTTCCATCTCACGGGTGAAGAGCACTCCGGCCTGGGGGTAGTGGATCCTGCCCTCCAGCAGGATTTGTGCACGGTCCGGCACTTCCCCCTCTTCGAGCTCGGGGAGATCGGTAAGGACCGTGTCCGGGGGTGGACCAAGCACGATTGAGGGCCGGGCGGTCATCCCGACCTCGACGGTGAGAATAGTGCCTTCCCCGTGGGTCCGGCCCTGGGTGACGCCCACTGGATTTACGAGCAACCAGACGTCGTCGGTGAGCTCGATGGGCTCCTCGAGGATGTGCCACACACGCTGAAGGCGGGACCGGACATCTACCTCTGCCACCTGACGGTCGATCTCGTCGGTGCGACCTTCCAGGGCGGATCGCACGGCTCCCAGGGCGGTTCCCGTGACGTCCACGCGCAGGGGAGTGACCCGGCACCGGTCCCGGTCCTCCTCGGAGACCGGCTCGACCGAGTCGACCCGCGCCTCGGATCTCAGGATCCAGTCTTGGTCCAGCCGCAGCCTGGAGGAGAGGGCCACCCGGGCACGGGGCATGTCCTCGTTCCCGTCCTCCCCGCACCCGGCGCTCAGCGCCGGAAGCAGGGGCGGATCGTACCAGGCCCGTCCTCCGTAGCTCAGGGTTGCCGAGATGTGGGCAACGTCTCCATAGATCTCCGCCGTAAAGGGACCGCGCTCCGCCCGGTAGGCGACTTCCACCCGACCATGCTCCGGGTGGTCCTCCCGCTCGTTCAGGTCCCCAAAGCTTCGGGGAACGGCGTCTTCGAGGTCGGCGATCACGGCCGTCAGGTCATAAACAACGGGAGCGGCGAGGTAGGCCGGTTCGAGCGAAGGGACTTCGGGATCCTCCTCCACGACGTCCGGCGCAGGCGCGTCGACCTGAGGCGTTTCCCAGGGGCGCCAGAGCAGAAGCAGGAGAGCGAGCCCCATGACGGCGACCCCGCCAATCAGCGCCGCCACCGGAAGGGATGCCCGGGGAAAGAGCCTTTTCATGTCCTCACTTCGAGCAAGGGTACCCTTGCCTCCGGGGTGCGCCGGAGGAGGATCGCCACTACGGGAGGCTCACGGGCACTCAGGCTACACGATAGTCTCGGCCCGGAGTTCTCTCAAGTCATCCGTCGCGGTGGCCTGGCCGGACCTTTTCCCCCTGCGAGAGCGACGGGAATCCCTCCGGCTTCGCGGCGGGCGGCCGGAACACCAGGGGCCTGGCGGGGGTGATTCTTCTGATGGCGACGGATGGGCAGTCCCCTCGTCATCCGGTGTGGAGGGACCCCGATGGGGCCCACGCCCGACGCCCTGCGCCTCGTGGGGTGGATCGTCCCGCTGGAAATCAAGGAGGAAGCCATGACCGTTCGCCCCACTATCGGAACCGTAGCCCTGATCGCGCTCTTCGTCTCGAGTGGCTGTGACCTGCAACCGACGACTGAAGCGGCAGCGATCGAAGCGCAGCAGGTCGTTGCGGAGGAGATCAGCACCGAATATCAGACCCTCCGGTTGGTGCGAATCGCCGATGGGCTCGAGCAGCCGTGGTCCATCGCCTTCATCGGAGACGGAAGGCTGCTCGTTAGCGAGAGGCCGGGACGCCTTCAGCTGATCTCGAACGGATCGATGACGGAGGTGAGTGGAGTTCCGGAAGTTCACGCCCAGAACCAGGGGGGGCTCCTTGATGTGGTGCCACATCCCGATTATGGCGAGAACGGCTGGATCTACCTCACTTACTCGAAGGGGGATTCGGGCGGGACCGTCCCCGCGCTGGCGCGGGCTCGGCTCGAGGGAGATCAGCTCGTCGATCTGGAAGAGCTCTTCGAATCCAATGAGTACACCGATCCGGGGAGGCACTACGGTTCCCGGATTCTCTTCCTGGACGATGGCACCCTCCTCATGACCATCGGGGATCGGGGAGCGGAGCCGGAGCGGGCCCAGGATCCCCTCGATCACTCCGGAACGGTGGTGCGGTTGAACGATGACGGAAGCCTTCCGGGAGACAATCCCCTGGTCGACGACGAGGGCTACGCTCCCGAGATCTTCAGCTACGGACACCGGAACATCCAGGGAATTGTCCAGCACCCCGCGACCGGGGAGATCTGGGCGACGGAGCACGGCCCCCGGGGCGGCGACGAGCTGAATCTCCTCGAGCCGGGTCGGAACTACGGCTGGCCCACGGCGAGCCTTGGCCGCGACTACGGAACCCAGGAGCAGTGGGGGGATGGCCGACATCGCCCGGAGATGGAGGGGCCCACCTTCGAGTTCCTGCCCACGATCGCCCCCTCGGGCCTCGCGGTAGTGACGGGAGGGGGATTCGATGACACCTGGCAGGGCAACCTCTTGGCCGGAGGACTGAGGGCCGAGCGAGTTCTTCGCCTCGTGGTCGAGAACCAGGAGGTGGTCCATGCCGAAGAGCTCCTGCCCTTCGAGCTGGGTCGCATCCGGGACGTCCGCCAGGGTCCCGACGGCAACATCTATCTCGCCACGGGTGAGGCCGAGGGAGGAGTCTACCGCCTCGAGCCGATAGACTAGCCGATCGACTGACCATACCTGCGGAGCCGGCCGTTCGGTCGGCTCCGCAGGCGCTTCCCCCCATTCGAGGATCGTGCATGCTGGCACGTGAAGTCATCCCCCTTCCGGCGCACATCTATCCGAGCGACGACTGGCGGATCGTGGAGACCCGCTTCGACCCTCGTCACGAGGGCCGGGCGGAGACGATCTTTTCTCTCTCGAACGGTTTCCTGGGGGTTCGGGGGACATTCGAGGAGGGCCGGCCTTCCCTTTCTCCGGCGATCCTCGTCAATGGGTTTCACGAGACCTGGCCGATCGAACACGCGGAAGAGGCGTACGGGCTGGCACGCACGGGACAGACGATCGTCAACGTTCCGGACACCACGGTGCTCCGACTCTACGTGGACGACGAGCCCTTCTTCCTTCCCGTCGCGAGGATGCCGTCATACCGGAGAGTGCTCGACATGCGAGCCGGCATTCTCCACAGGGAAATCCTCTGGTCGACCCCGGCGGGCAAGCAGGTGAAGATCCGGTCCAGCCGACTCGTCTCCTTCGAGCACCGCCACCTCATGGCGGCAACCTTCGAGGTGACGGTCGAGGACTCCTCCGCACCGGTGACCGTGGTCTCGAAGGTGATCAACCGCCAGGACATCCAGCCCGAGGACGAGCCCCGGCGTAGACCGTTGGACCCCCGGCTTGCCCGTCGGTTCTCCGCCCGTGTCCTCAACGGCGAGTGCGTGGAAGCTGTCGATCGGCGGCTTCTCCTGGGCTACCGGACCTCCAACAGCGGCATGTCGCTGGGCGTCGGTGTGGACCATGTCGTGGAGACGGAGGCCGATCACGAGGTGTCCGTTTCACCCGATCAGGATCTTTCCCGTTTCGTCGTGAGTGCCGACGCCCGCCCCGGCGTGCCCCTCCGGATCACCAAGTACGCGGCGTACCAGAGGTCCAGGAACGTGCCTTCGCGCGAGCTGGTCGACCGGTGTGACCGAACCCTCGATCGGGCCGTGCGCGACGGGATCGACAAGCTCGTGGAGTCCCAGAGGGCACACTTCGATCGATTCTGGGATCGCGCGGACGTTCAGGTGCAGGTCAGCGAAAACGTGGCGCGGACCCAGCAGGCGGTGCGGTGGAACCTCTTCCAACTCGCGCAGGCCACCTGGCGGGCCGAAGGGGAGGGCGTCCCGGCCAAGGGACTCACGGGTCAGGCCTACGAGGGGCATTACTTCTGGGACACGGAGATCTACGTGCTCCCCTTCCTGGCGTATACCCAGTCCCGGATTGCCCGAAACCTCCTTCGCATTCGTCACTCGATGCTGGACCACGCTCGAGCCCGCGCCCGGG
>SLFU01000144.1 GCA_007124095.1 Gemmatimonadota bacterium | reverse complement strand
TTCGGGACCTGATGGAGGAGGTGGGAGTGGATGTCACCCGCTACTTCTTCCTCATGCGGAAGGCGGACGCCCACCTCGTCTTCGACCTCGACCAGGCCCTCGACCAGTCTGACAAGAATCCGGTCTACAAGGCGAAGTATGCGCACGCTAGAATGTGCTCAATCTTCCGGAAGGCGGGGCTCGCCCAGGAGGAGGTGACGGCCGGATCTGCGAAGCTGGGGCTTCTCCGGCACGGCGGGGAGAGGGAGCTGATCCAACAGCTGGCGGAGTTCCCGGAGGTCGTCTCCCGTGCGGCTGCGCTCCGGGCACCCCACCTGATCTGTGAGTACCTCGAGCGGACAGCGGGTCAGGTCAATTCATGGTACCATGCGGGCAATCCCACTCGGACCCCGGAGCTGGCGGTCCTCGTTGAGGACCCCGACCTCCGGAGCGCCCGACTGGCCCTGACCCGGTCCTCCCGGATCGTCCTCCGGAACGCCCTTGGCCTTCTGGGGCTAGAGGCTCCCGAACGGATGGAGAAGAGATCCGACTTGGAGCCCGACGAAAACTGAGAGGAGTGAGGGAATGTCGATATTGGTAGTGGGAAGTGTGGCGCTGGACTCGCTGGAGACCCCTTTTGGCACCGCGGAGGATACGTTGGGCGGATCGGCGGTGCATTTTTCTGCGGCTGCCTCGCTCTTCGCCCCAGTTCAGCTAGTGGGGGTGGTGGGGGATGACTATCCCCTGGAAGAGCTGGATTTCCTTCGCGACCGCGAGGTGGACCTCAGCGGGCTCGAGACCGTGGAGGGAGAGAGCTTCCGGTGGAAGGGCCGCTACACGCATGACCTGTCCGCGCCCGAAACCCTCGAGACACGACTCGGGGTCTTCGCCGATTTCCATCCGACGATCCCGGAGGCGTTCCGGAAGCCCGAGATCGTCTTTCTCGGCAATATCGACCCTCTCCTCCAGCTCGAGGTGCTCGAGCGGGTGGAAAAACCCCGCCTGGTGGCGTGCGACACGATGAACTTCTGGATCGAGGGGCAGAGGGACGATCTTCTCCGGCTCCTGAAGCAGGTGGACATCCTCATGGTCAACGACGGGGAGATTCGGCAGCTGGCCGACGATCCGAATCTCTTCCGCTCGGCCCGGTGGGTTCAGGAGCGCGGGCCTTCCAGAGTTGTGGTCAAGAAGGGCGAGCATGGCGCGGTCCTTTTCGACGGCGACGAGATCTTCTTCACTCCAGGGTATCCGCTCGACGAGCTGAACGACCCGACCGGGGCGGGGGACAGTTTCGCGGGAGGGTTCCTCGGGTTTATCCACTCCTTGGGCGAGGTGACGTCCGGCAACCTGCGGCGCGCCGTCGTCTTCGGTACCGCCCTCGGGTCGTTCGCCGTCGAGGACTTCGGCGTGCGGCGGGTGGCCACACTGCGCCGCGATGAGGTCGCCGGACGGGTCCGAGAGCTCCGGCACATGACCCAATTCGAGGTGACTCCGGCGGCCTCGGTATCGCGCTGATGCCAAGCACGAACCGGGGGTCCTCCGTGTGCGTCCGGGACTGACGAGGGAGGGGGCGAATGGCTGATGGTGGGGCGATGGACTACCGGTCCGCGGGAGTGGACCTGGAGAAGGCTGACCGGACGAAGGCGGGACTCCGCGAACTCCTCGAGGCCACGCGGGACGAAAACACCCTTTCGGGGCTCGGCCTCTTCGGGGGCCTCTACGCCGTCCCTGGCGAGGTGCCGGATCCCGTGCTCGTGTCCTCGGCTGACGGAGTGGGCACGAAGCTCAAGGTCGCCTTCCTGGCCGGGAACCACGACACCGTGGGACAGGACCTGGTCAACCATTGCGTGAACGACATCCTCGTCCAGGGAGCGCGTCCCCTCTTCTTCCTCGACTACCTTGCGACCGGGGAGCTGGAGGAAGGGGTGGCGGAGGCAGTCGTGCGGGGAGCGGCGATTGCATGCCGGGAGAATCGGTGCACCCTTCTCGGGGGCGAAACCGCGCAGATGCCGGAGTTCTATGGGCCGGGGGAGTATGATCTGGCCGGTTTCATCGTAGGTATCGTCTCGAGGGACCGGATCCTGGACGGGAGGGCGGTCGAGGAAGGCGACCTCGTCCTCGGCCTGCCCGCATCGGGGCTCCACACGAACGGCTACACTCTCGCCCGAAAGATTCTCTTCGATGCGGCCGGGTTGGGCATCGACGACCCGATTCCAGAGCTGGAGGAATCGGTGGGTGCCGCCCTCCTGAGGGTGCACCGGAGCTATCTCTCCGTCCTCTCCGACGAGCTGGCCCGCGGCACCCTCCGAGCTTTGGCGCACATCACGGGAGGAGGTCTACCCGGGAACGTCCCGAGGTCTCTTCCCGACGGCCTGGGGGTGGAGATCGCATCGGGCTCGTGGACGATTCCGCCTCTTTTTCGGGCTTTGCAGTCGCTAGGCTCCGTGGAGGAAGAGGAGATGTTTCGGGTCTTCAATATGGGGGTCGGCATGGTCGCCGTCGTCTCACCCGAGGAGGCGGGCGGGGTGCTCGGGCGCCTCCGGGAGAAGGGTGAAGCAGCATGGGAGCTGGGCGTCGTAATCCGGGGGGGCGGTGTCCACTTCCGCTGATTCAGCCCGGAACCGGATCCCTCGGGTTCGCCGGATGAGTGCGATTCCGGCCGGGATCGTTGCGCTCCTACTTCTGGCTACCGGTGACGCCCTCGCGCAAACGGGGGTGGAGGCGCTGTATCTCGGGTGTGGAGCGGGTGCATCCTCCGAGACGCGGGCCCGTTGTGGGGACGCCGCGCTCACCCTCCAGGCGCTCCACGGGGGGCTTGGCCTCCTGGCCTCGGCGGGAGGCGTCCTCCCGGCCAGCCCGAGCACTGTGGGTCGCCGGTTGGCCGAGCAGCCCCGGATCGTCTTCGACGGCGGGGCCGTCTGGGCCTCTTTTCGACATCCGGATCTTGCGGCTGCTCCGCAGGATCGGGGCATTCCCGACAGGCGAGCACTCCTTGTCGGGGGACGGCTGACGACGGTCGTGGGCATCTTCGAGGGGTTCGCCCCAATCCCGGCCGCGGGAGGGGTCCTGGCCCTCGACGGAGTCGGGACGGCCCAGCTCCTTCGACTTCCGAGGTCGGACGGATTCAACGGGAGTGTGGCTGGGTGGGGTGGTGGGGTGCGGCTCGGACTCGTCCGGGAGTCCTTCTCGGTTCCGGGAGTGACTCTCTCCGCGATGCACCACCGGGTCGGCACGGTCAGGTTCGGCGAGGGGGCGGACGCACCCGGAGCGAGGGTCAGAATCGACCCGAGGGTGACCTCGCTCAGGGCGGTTGTGGGGAAGGACCTTCTTGCGGTGGGTTTTGCGGGTGGGGTGGGATGGGACCGGTACGGAGGTGAGGGCCGGATCGAGGTCACCGCTCCTTCCGGCGATGCCAGCGCCGGTCCGGAGGGGCTTCGCCTCACTCGGAGATACCTCTTCGCCGGGGTCAACTTCACCTGGGTGGTGGCGCAGGCGGCCGGTGAGCTGGCGTGGGGACGGCCCGCTTCCCTCTTCGAGGAGATGGAGGGGACCGGGCCCTTCCGCCCCGGGGCGGCCGAGCTTCAGGGGGCGGTTACTTTCCGGATCACCTACTGATCATGGAGCCGACACAGCCTCGCCGAGCCGCCGTTCGAGCGCCCGCTCCGGGCGACCGCCAACTACTGGATCGTGCCGTTGCGTTGGGTCGGAGAGGGTGGGGCAGGGTGCACCCCAACCCGATGGTCGGGTGCGTGATCGCAGTCGAGGGGGAGGTCGTCGGAGAAGGGTGGCACCGGGAATTCGGTGGAGCGCACGCGGAAACCGAGGCCCTGAACGCTGCGGGGGATGCCGCGCGTGGGGCGACGGCCTACGTGAGCCTCGAGCCCTGCCGCCACGAGGGAAAGACGCCTCCCTGTACCCGAGCCCTGATCGAGGCGGGAATCGCCCGGGTGGTGTTCGGCGCGAGAGATCCTCACCTCGCGTCCGGGGGTGGAGCGGAAGAGCTGGCCACCGCCGGGGTGGAGGTGGTGGGTCCACTCCTCGGGGACCGGGAGGCCCGGCGGGAGAACCCGGCCTTCTTCCATGCGGGGAGCGAGCGCCCCTGGACCGCGCTCAAGCTCGCGGTCTCCCTGGACGGAAGAATCGCCGCGCGCCCCGGGGTGCGCACCACGATCTCGGGGGACGCTGCCGCGGAGGCGGTGCAGTGCCTACGCGCCGGATTCGACGCCATCCTGGTGGGCACGGAGACCGCGGTGATCGACAATCCCCTCCTGACCGTGCGCGGCGCGGTGGAGCCGAGGGTCCCCCCAATTCGGATCGTCCTCGACGCGCGGGGGCGCATCGGGACGAACTCCCGGGTATTGACCGAGGGGACGGCGCCGACTTGGCTCCTGACCACCTCACAGAGTCCCCCGGGTTGGAGGGAGGAGATCCGTGGGCGTGGTGGGCGGCCGCTCGAGGTGCCTTCCTGCGAGGCGGGACGAGTGGCGCTCGAGCCCGCGCTCCGCATCCTGCGCGGGGAGGGGATCAGCGCCCTCCTCTGCGAGGGGGGTGGGGCTTTGGGCTCGGCCCTGCTCGAGAGGGGTCTGGTGGATCGGCTCCATCTCATCGTCTCGGGTAGATTTCTGGGTGCCGATGGGGTGCCCGCCTTCCCGGGGACGTTGCCGGTCGAGGGACGATGGAGGCCGGTCGAGGAGCCCCGCACCCTGGGAACGGACGTGTGGCTGGCTCTGGATCGCGAGGAGGGATGATGTTTACGGGGATCATCGAAACGGTCGGTCGGGTGGTGGAATCCGAGAGTGGAAAAGGGACCCGGAGGATTCGAATCCGGGCCACCGAAGCCTTCCTTGGCGACGTTGAGGTCGGGGACTCCATCGCGATCGACGGAGCTTGCCTCACCCCCGTCCAGATCGACGGAGAGGAGTTTACGGTGGAGGCGGTCGGCACTACCGTCTCGAGGACCATTGCCGGGGGGTACCGTGTGGGGCACGCCGTGAACCTGGAGCGAGCGCTCTCCTTCGGCGGACGCCTGGACGGCCACCTCGTGCAAGGGCACGTGGACGGGGTTGGGCGCCTCGTTGCGACGCAAGGGGACGGGGGAGATCGCCTCATGGAGTTCTCGGTTCCCCCTGAGGTGCATCGGCTCAGCCTGGTGCACGGCTCGATTGCGCTGAACGGTGTGAGCCTCACCCTGAACCGGCTGATCGGGGAGGACCGGGTGGAGGTTGCGGTGATTCCACACACTTGGAACCACACGAACTTCGCCGAGCTTGTGCCGGGGGATCCCGTTAATGTGGAGGGGGACCTGATAGGGAAGTACGTGGGTAAGCTTGTTGGCGGGGCCAGGCCGGGCGGTGGAGCCGCCGGCGATTATTCAGGTGAACACCCGGGAGGGGCACATGCCCTTTGATCGCGTAGAGGATGCCATAGAGGACATCCGCGCGGGAAAGATGGTGATCGTCGCGGACGACAAGGACCGCGAAAACGAAGGAGACCTGGTCTGCGCCGCATCGGAGATGAGCGCGGAACAGGTCAATTTCATGAGCAAGCATGGACGTGGGCTCATCTGTGTCGCGCTCACCCGAGAGCGGGCGGATGCGCTCAACCTTCCGCTCATGACCGATCGGAACACCGATCCCCAGAACACGGCCTTCACCGTCTCCGTTGATGCGCACCAGCGCTTCGGGGTTACGACGGGCATCAGCGCCCACGACCGGGCGACCACGATCCGGGTGCTCTCCGACGAGAACTCCAAGCCGGGTGACCTGCGGCGTCCGGGACACATCTTTCCCCTGCGGGCCCAGCCGGGCGGGGTGCTGAGAAGGGTCGGCCAGACGGAGGCTTCCGTCGACCTGGCGCGGTTGGCAGGGCTCGCGGCCGTGGGTGTGATCTGCGAGATCCTGAATCCCGACGGGACCATGGCCCGCCGTCCCGATCTGGAGAAGTTCGCGAAGGAGCACGATCTCAAATTCATCACGGTGGCCCAGCTCGTGGCCTACCGGCTCTCCCGAGAGCGGCTCGTGCGGAGGATTGCGGACGTGACCCTTCCGACGGCCTCCGGGGACTTCAGGCTGATCGGCTACGAGAGCCTGATCGACGGTCGGGAGCATGTGGCACTCGTGAAGGGGGAGTTCGATCCGAAGGACGACATCCTGGTACGGATGCACTCCGAGTGTCTCACCGGGGATGTGTTCGGCTCGATGCGGTGCGACTGTGGGGAGCAACTCGCCGCTGCGATGGCTCGCATCGAGGAGGAGGGGAGAGGCGCGGTGGTCTACCTCCGCCAGGAGGGACGGGGGATGGGACTCGGGAACAAGCTTCGTGCCTACGAACTCCAGGAGGAGGGCCAGGATACCGTTGAGGCCAACCTCACCCTGGGATTCAAGCCGGACCTGCGCGACTATGGTATTGGGGCCCAAATTCTGGTCGACCTGGGGCTCGGGCAGATTCGTCTCCTCACGAACAATCCCAAGAAGATCGTGGGGCTGGAGGGGTACGGGCTTACCATCGCCGGCCGGGAGCCGCTCCACATTGAACCCGGTCAGCACAACGCGAATTACATCGAGACGAAGAAGAGGAAGCTTGGGCACCTTCCCTGATCTTGCGGCGGCGAGCCTCGAACACTGGAGGACGTGGACGGGATGAAGGAGATAACTGGTTCCCTCGACGGAAGTGGCCATCGATTTGCACTCGTCGTGGCTCGCTTCAACCACCTCGTCACTGACCAGCTCGTGGCCGGAGCGGTCGACGCCTTGGTGCGCCACGGCGTGGCTCGGGACGATCTCGAGGTTATCCGGGTTCCTGGCGCCTGGGAGCTGCCCTCGGCGTGCGGCCGGGTCCTGGCCCGGGGCGGAGTGGACGGGATCGTGGCGCTCGGGTGCGTGATCCGGGGAGCGACCCCCCACTTCGAGTACGTGGCAGGCGAGGCCGCGAAGGGCCTCGGGGTCCTGGCCCGGGACGCTTCCATCCCCGTGATTTTCGGGGTGCTCACGACCGACACGCTGGAGCAGGCCTTCGAGCGTGCGGGCACGAAGTCCGGAAACAAGGGGTGGGAGGCGGCCCTTTCCGCACTGGAGATGGTGAATCTCTTTCAGGAGCTTTCGTGACCGATCCGGTGTCGGCAGCTCCCCTCTCTCGAAGCCAGCGGATCCATCGCATGAGAGCCCGCTCCTGGGCCCTGCAGATCCTCTACGAGTGGGAGAGCCAGCAGGATCGGCGCACCCTTCCCGAGGTCATGGACGGGATCGTCCTTCTTCGGCGCATCTCCCCCGACCGGATCGACCGGGTGAAGGAGCATGTGGCGGCGGTCGCCGGGGACCTCCCGAGGATCGACGGCATCCTCCGGGAAGCCATGCACAACTGGAAGTTGGAGCGACTCTCGCGGGTGGATCGATCCGTCCTTCGTCTCGCGGTCGCCGAGCTCATCATCCTCCGGGATGTTCCACCCAAAGTCGTGATCCAGGAGGCGATCCGGCTGGCCGGTCAGTACGGTGGGAACGAGTCTCCGGGGTTCGTCAACGGCGTGCTGGACGCCGTATTCCGCACTCATCTTCGGGATCCCTGACGCGCCCGCGATGAACCTTCTGGTCCTCAACTGGCTGGACCGGAACAATCCGGGGGCCGGAGGGGCCGAGATCCACCTTCACGAGAGCTTTGGTCGACTGGCTGGGGCCGGATGGAAGGTGACCGTGGTCACATCGGGGTGGCCCGGGGCGAGCCCTCGCACCGAGCTGGACGGGATGGAGATCCATCGGGTCGGCGACCGTTACAGCTACCCCGTCCGCGTGGCTCCCTTCGTGCTGGACGTCCTTCGGAACCATCGGTTCTCCCTCGTGGTGGAGGACCTGAACAAGGTGCCCCTCCTCTCGCCCCGGTGGGCACCGGCCCCAGTGCTCCTCCTGGTCCATCACCTCTTCGGGGGAACCGTCTTCCAGGAGGCCGCCCTCCCGCTGGCCCTGACCACCTGGCTCATGGAGCGTCCGCTCCCCTGGATCTATCGTGGCCTCCCCGTGATTGCGGTGTCCGAGAGCACGCGGAGCGACCTGATTTGCCGGGGCATGGCGCCGGAGCGGATCGAGGTGATCGAGAACGGGATCGACATCTCCCACTTCCCCTACGGTCCACAGGAAGAGCGTTTCCCTGATCCGACGGTGCTCTACCTTGGCCGCCTCAAGCGCTACAAGCGGGTGGACCTCGTCATCCGAGCGGTGGCCCGCCTGCGCGAAGGGGGGGTGCCGGCGCGCCTTCTGATCGCGGGGAAGGGCGATCATCGAGACTCCCTGGAGCGGGAGGTCCGCCGGTCCGGGCTGGGGGGCGGGGCGGTTCGATTCCTGGGGTACGTTCCCGAGAAGGAGAAGGTGGAGCTTCTGCGTCGTGCATGGGTACATACCCTCACCTCTCCGAAGGAAGGGTGGGGTATCGCGAACGTGGAGGCTGCAGCATGCGGGACCCCGACCGTCGCCAGCGATTCTCCCGGACTTCGAGACTCCGTGCTCCACGGCCGAACCGGATTCCTCGTTCCCCACGGGGACGTCACCTCACTGGCGGAGGGACTGGGCCGGCTCCTCGGGGATCCGATCCTGCGCCGACGGATGGGCGAGGCCGGACGGCGGTTTGCCGAGGGCCTCTCCTGGGATCGGACCGCAACCCGCCTGGGTCTCGCGTTGGAGGCGGCGGTGGCCTCCTCCCCATGAGTGGGATACCTTGCCACATCGCAGAGGGCCTTTCACCTGCCGGGCTCCGCTCGGCCGCTTGGTTCCAATTCCTCAGGAGGCACTCGATGAGAGTCCAGTTCGTTGCGCGGCACTGCAAGATTCCCCCCTCGATTCGACGGCGCGCAGAGGAGCAGATCCGCGACCTCCAGCGCTTCGACTCCCGCCTTTCCTCTGCATCTCTCGTCTTCGACGCCGAGCGTCACCTGAAAAAGGTCGAGGGCGTTCTCGTTCTGGACGGCACCGAGCCGGCCGTGGCGCAGGGCGAAGCCGATGAATTCAAGCCTGCGCTCGAACAGGCCGTGAACCGCCTGGGCCGGATCCTCCGCCGCCGACGTGATCAGGTGACCGATCACCGGGCCCCGAAGCTCTCGGAAGTCGTGGGCGAGGCGGAGTAACTCGACCCAGTGGGCACATCGATCCGAATACAGGAGTTCTTCGACGCGAAGCGGAGCACGCTCGCCCTGGAGCTCCTGACACTCGACATACCGCTTGACAGGGAGTGCTCGGACGCGGAGATCTCAACCCCCGGGCTTGCCCTTTCGGGCTTCACCGAGCGATTTCCCGACGGACGGCTGCAGGTGTTTGGCCAGACCGAAATGACCTATCTGGCGTCCTTGTCGCACGACCTTCGCGAGGCACGGCTGAGCCAACTCTTTTCCAGGGAGGTCCCGGCCGTCTTCGTCACGAAGGGGCAGGTCGTCCCCCCGCAACTGCTCGACCTCGCACGGCGGGAGGGGGTGCCGGTCTTTCTCTCCCGTCTGACGACCCGCGACTTCTTTCGAAGGACCAAGCCCTATCTGGAGCGGGTTCTGGCACCTTCGACCACGGTTCACGGGTCGCTCGCCGACGTCTACGGGGTGGGGCTCCTCTTCGTAGGTCAGAGCGGGATCGGCAAGAGTGAATGCGTCCTCGACCTCGTTGAGCGGGGGCACCGGTTGGTCGCTGACGATCTGGTCATGGTATCCCGGCGGGGCCACGACGTCCTCCTCGGGCGGGGGCACAGGCTCCAGCGACATCACATGGAGATCCGGGGGATCGGGATCATCGACGTGCGGGCGCTCTTCGGAATCCGGGCGATCCGGCAGCAGAAGCGGGTCGAGGTCGTCGTTCAGCTCGAGGAGTGGGATGATGCGGCCTCCTATGACCGCACCGGGCTCAGTCGGGATACGGTGACCTTTCTCGACGTCGAGATCCCAAAAGTCACGATCCCCCTGAATCCGGGGAAGAACATCACGGTCATCTCCGAGGTCGTGGCGATGAATCACCTCCTCAAGTATTCCGGGGTCGATTCCGCCGCGCGCTTTGACCAAAAGCTTCGGAGCAACCTGCTCCCGGTGGAGGAGTATCTGGAAGAGGACTATGAATGAAATTCCTCCGGGTTCCGCGGGCCACCCGCCCGTGCGCGGCGTCGTACTCACCCACGGCGAAATGTGCTTCGGAGTCGTGGACGCCGTATACAAGATCGCAGGAGTGCCGGAGGAGGCACTCATTGCCGTCAGCAACGACGGGGCCGGGCCCGACGAACTCGTGCGGTCCGTGGCCGAGGCGGTGGGGGACGGGCCCGCCCTGATCTTTACCGACCTCGAGTCGGGAAGCTGCGCCTTCGCTGCCCGCTTCGTTTGCCGGGACCCCGGTCGCCGGCAGGTCGTCTTCGGGGTCAACCTTCCGATGCTCCTCGACTTCGTTTTCCACCGGGAGCTTCCACTCGAGGAGTTGGTGGAGCGCGTGATCGAGAAGGGCCGCTCGGCCATCCGGTCCCTCGAGCCCTGATCGGGGGAGCGCGCTCCATGGGAATCGTTCTATACCGGGTGGACGAGCGTCTGATCCACGGACAGGTGACCGTCGGCTGGGGCCACTTTCTCCAGCCACGCCACTATCTCGTGGTGGACGACGAGCTCTCCGACAGCGAGTGGGAGAAGGAGTTGCTCCGCCTCGGGGCCCCGATGGACGCCGAGGTGGAGTTCCTCGCAGTGGAGGAAGCTCGACAGAGGGTGGGGACGTTGCAGGGAGGGGAAGACCGGGTCGTCCTCCTGACCAGGGATCTCGATCATATGCTGCGCTTGTCCCGGGGAGGGATGCTCTCCGGCGAGGAGATCAACCTCGGGGGGATCCACCACCGGGCCGGTCGCACGGAGGTGCTCCCCTACCTCTTCCTGGACGACGAGGACCGAGCTCGGATTCGCACCCTCGAAGAGGAGGGGGCTACGGTGTCCGCTCAGGATCTGCCCCGTGCCCCGAAGGCACTCTTGGGAAGACTCCTGAAATGATTGAGCCGGTGACGCTCGGGCTCCTCCTCCTGCTGGGTGCTTGGGCCGCTCTCGACACGACGTCGGCGGGCCAGTTCATGATCTCGCGTCCGCTCGTGTCCGGAACCCTGGCCGGTTGGATTCTGGGGGACCCCGCGACCGGGTTGCTGGCCGGCGCTCTCCTCGAGGGGATGGACCTGGGGGGAGTCCCCGCGGGTGGGGCGCGGCTGCCGGAGCCCGGGCCCGCCGCGGTTCCCGCGGTCCTCGCCGCGGTCGAGCTCGGGGGAGGGGGCGGCCTGGCTTTGGGGCTTGGAATCGGGGTGGTCTGGAGCCGTGTGGGTGGGTCCAGCATGGAGCTTCAGCGCAGGTTGAACGGAGTGGTGACCCGAGGGATCGAGGAGGGCCGGATCACACCCAGGGGAATTGCGGTTCGCCACTGGAGCTGCCTCGGACTCGACGGATGCCGTGGGATGGTGCTTACGGCGTTGGGGATCGCCTCGGTGTGGGCTCTCCCGTCTTCCCTGCCTGAAATCTGGCCCCTGGAGCGGGGCCCGACCGCCGCCCTCTTCGTTCTCCCCGCGGCCTACTCCGCCGGTTCTCTCCTGAGGTCCTGGAGGTCACCCCTCCACCGGGGGGCACTCTTTCTTGCGGGCCTGATCGGGGGATCCTTCCTCGCGGCTCTTCTAGCATGAAATCGCAGCGCACCCTCCTCGCACGCTCCTTCCTGGTCCAGGGCTCGTGGAACTATCGGACGCTTCTCGGCACCGGGATGCTCTGGGCGCTCCTCCCGCTTCTCCGGCGGGGGGATGGGGACGAGACGGCAGCCCGAGCTCGGCTCGGGCGAAACGGGGAGCACTTCAACGCCCATCCGTATCTCACCCCGGTTGCGTTGGGCGCGCTGGGGCAATTGGAGAGGGCAGGGGAAGATCCGGAGCGAATCCGGAGGTTTCGGAAAGCGCTCGCGGGACCGCTGGGGAGCTTGGGTGACACCTTCGTCTGGGCGGTCTGGCGGCCCGTGTGCCTCCTAGTAGCGCTCACCCTGGCCACCCTGGCCATCCCACCCTTGTTGGTGGCCGTCGCCTTTCTCACCCTCTACAACGTCGTTCACGTGGGGCTTAGAGCATGGGGGATCCGGGTTGGATCGGAGCTCGGATTCCGGGTGTCCGAGGCACTTCGAAGGTTGCGTCTCCCCCACTGGGCGGAACGGATCGGAGCCGTCGGGGTCCTTTTTCTCGGCCTCCTGTCGGGGGCCCTCACGGTCAGGGGCCTCGAACTCCCCGGGTGGGGCCTCCCGTGGCTCCTGGGAGGGGCCACCTTCTTCCTGGTCGGCTTCACAAAGGGTGACCTTTTCCGAAGGTGGGTGCCGGCACTGGCTCTGGTCTCAGTGGTGGGCGGGCTCCTCGCCGGATTGGTATGGCCCTTAGGCTAGCTGCCGGCGGGTGATGTGAAGGAGGCTTCCAATGCGATCAGGAGACTCGATCGAGATGAGCGAGACGCTGGTGGAAGAGCGCCGGGTGAGCATTCCGAACCGCATGGGGTTGCATGCCCGCCCCGCGGCGGAGTTCGTGAAGCTGGCGGGGCAATTCAAGGCGGAAGTGCACTTGCAGAAGGGGGGGCTCCAGGTGAACGGAAAGAGCATCATGGGGGTCCTCATGCTGGCCGCCGAGCAGGGCTCGGAGCTGAGGATCCGCGGCGAAGGCGTCGACGCGACCGAGGCGGTCAACGCACTTGCGGCTCTGGTTCAGCGCGGATTCGACGAGGTCTGATTTGGGCGCCACATTCGAAGGATTACCGATTTCGGAGGGGATTGCGTTCGGGCCCGTGCGCCTGGTTCAGTGGAAGGTGCCCGAGGTCCCGCACGAAGTCGTTCCGGACGCCCGAGCCGAAGAAGAGGTGGAACGATTCCTGGCGGCGCGGGATTGGGCGAAGGAGAGGCTCCGTGAAGTCCAGGAGGGGACGAAGGCCCGACTGGGCTCGATGGAGGCCCGGATCTTCGAGCCGCAGCTGCTCATGCTGGAAGATGCAGAGGTAGTGGATGCGACCATCCGCTACATCCGAGAGAACCGACTCTCGGCTCCCAGGGCGTTCGAGTGGCGGATGCTCGAATTGCATGCCAGGTGGGTTCGAACCTCGAACCCGATGGTTCTTGACCGACTCAGTGACCTGGAGGACCTCCTTGTCCGGGTCCTGCACCGGCTGCTCGGACTTTCGGAGCCCGGGGATATGCTCGGGGACGGAGAACCCGCGATCATCGTGTCGCACAACTTGACCCCGTCGCTCACCGTCCAGATGAATCCCGAGCAGATTCTGGGCCTGGCGACCGACCTGGGCACCCGAACGTCGCATTGGGCAATCCTGGCCCGGTCCCTCGAGATTCCCGCAGTGGGAGGTCTGGTCGACCTCTCCGCCCGGTTGAAGGATGGTCAGCAGATGATCCTGGACGGACGCCTGGGGCGGATTGTCCTGGAGCCCGACGCTTCGGACCGGACCACCTACGAGGAGCGCAAGGTCCGGATCCGCAAATGGGAGGAGGAGCTGTCCGAGGTCGTGCGCCTCGACTCGGTCACCCTCGACGGTCAGCCGGTGGCCTTGCGCGCCAATATCGATCTTCCGGGGGAGGCCGTCCGAGGCAAGGCGCACGGAGCGGAAGGTGTGGGTCTGTTCCGGACGGAGTTCCTCGTCGTGGGCCGGAATTCGATGCCGGGCGAGGAGGAGCAGTACGAGGCCTACCGCGATGTGGTCGAGGTCTTTCCGGATCGAGCGGTCTTCATCCGGACGTTCGATCTTGGTGGGGACAAGTTTCCCATGTTTCTCCACATGCCGGCCGAGGAGAACCCCTTTCTGGGATGGAGAGCCATCCGGGTCTGTCTGGACGAGCTCGACCTGTTCCGGCCCCAGTTGAGGGCGATCCTGCGCGCCACCGCGCACGGGGACGTGCGGATCCTCCTTCCCCTCGTCAACGATGTGGAGGAGATCCTCCGGGTCCGGGAGCTGCTGGGTGAGGAGGAGGACTCCCTCCGGCGGGACGGAATCCCCTTTTCCTCGGGCTACAAGTTGGGATGCCTTATCGAAACCCCGGCTGCGGCGCTCGATGCCGTCGAACTCGCTCGCCACTGCGATTTCTTCTCCATCGGAACCAACGATCTGGTGCAATACACCCTCGCGGTGGACCGCACGAACGCCCGCCTTGCCAACCTCTACAATCCCTTCCATCCGGCAGTTGTCCGTCAGCTCCACCAGGTGTCGAGGGTCTCCCGTGCGGCGGGCATCGAGGTGAGCGTCTGTGGGGAGATGGCGGGCGATCCGCTCGGGGCGTTCCTCCTCCTCGGGCTCGACATCACAGCACTTTCGGTCGCATGGCCTTCCATCCCCGAAATCAAGAAGGTGATCCGGAGCTTCCGGATCGAGGATGCGCGAACGGCCGCCCGAAAGACCCTGGCCGCTCCGAGCTCGGCGGAGGTGATCCAATGCCTGGCGGATGGGATCGGGAGTTCCGTGGAGCTCTCGGACTTCTCCGGCCGGTGGAGTTTATCCCGCTCCTGAGAATACTTATAGTCTAACGGCCTCCGGCCATGCGGGCGGCCCGAGGCGTGGTGCGTGAATCGAAATCGAAATAGGGCTTTCGAGGTTGGAGACCCGTGGTCGGGCTCCCGCACTCGGAGCGAACTTCAACGCAGGGAGTGTTTCTTGAGTTTGCGACAATTCTCTTCAGAGTCGGTATCCGAAGGGCATCCCGACAAGATGGCCGACCAGATCTCCGACGCCGTCCTGGATCATATGCTGGCAGGGGATCCCGAATCTCGAGTCGCGTGTGAGACCCTCGTCACCACTGGGTTGGCCCTGGTCGCCGGGGAGGTGACCACGACCGCCCAGGTGGAGCTTGGCGATGTGGTCAGGGAGACGATCCTCGGAATCGGATATGACGACTCGACCTACGGGATCGACGGCCGGACCTGCTCGGTTCTCACCGCGATGGACCGGCAATCCCCCGATATCGCCATGGGAGTGGACACTGGCGGAGCCGGGGACCAGGGGATGATGTTCGGGTTCGCCTGTGATGAAACCGAAGAGCTTATGCCGGCGCCCATCATGTACGCCCATCGCCTCACCCGGGCGCTCGCCGAGATCCGTCGGTCCGGGGAGCTTTCGTGGCTGAGGCCCGACAGCAAGTCCCAGGTGACGATGGAGTACGACGGTGATCGACCCGTTCGGATTTCGGCCGTGGTGCTGAGTTCCCAGCACGATGAGGACATCACGACCAAGGAGCTCCGGAAGCTCCTCCAGGAGCGGGTGATCGAGCCGACGCTCCCCTCATCCCACTTCGATCCCGAGAAAGCGAATATCCATGTGAACCCGACAGGACGGTTCGTGAGGGGAGGCCCGCACGGCGACGTCGGGCTGACCGGCCGCAAGGTCATCGTGGACACGTATGGCGGGACCGGGCGCCACGGAGGAGGAGCTTTCTCTGGAAAGGACTCCACCAAGGTCGACAGGTCCGCCGCATACGCCGCACGGTGGGCCGCGAAGAACGTCGTGGCGGCCAAGGCCGCCAAACGGTGCGAGATCCAGCTGGCCTACGCCATCGGCGTCGTCGACCCGGTCTCGGTCTGGGTCGATACATTCGGGACCGGGGAGGTCTCGGATGCCGAGATCGCGAATGCAGTCGAGAAGTCCTTCGACTTCCGTCCCGCCTCGATCATCAAGGACCTGGGGCTGCGATCCCCGATTTTCGGTCCAACGGCGGCCTACGGGCACTTCGGGCGCAACCCGGAAACCGTCCAGCGGTTCGATCGAGAGGTCACCCTGTTCCCTTGGGAAGTGCTGAACCGCGTCGATGAGCTGAGGGCCCACTTGGGGCTGGGCTGATCGGCGGCCTCGCCTCGGGTGCGAACCACGCCCGATCTTCGGAGTATCTGCAAGGTCGAAGGGGGCTCGTGGAAGCCTTCGATGGACGAAGAGCCCCGAAGCGCCGCAACAGGAGGTCGGACCGTGCTGGTCGAGGTCAAGGTTCAGAGTCTCGGGCTGGATCGAGCGTCGAACATGCCGGTCCTGATCCTTCGGGAGGCGGATGGTGAACGGGTGCTTCCGATCTGGATCGGTCCCGGGGAGGCGAGTGCGATCGCGATGCAGTTGGCCGATATGAAATTCTCGCGGCCGCTGACCCACGACCTCCTCGTTTCGGTGGTGGGCGGCCTGGGCGGCTCGTTGGACCGCGTGGTGATCACCCGCGTCGCCGACTCCACATACTATGCGGAACTGATGATCCGGCGAGCCGGCAATGTCATCAGTGTGGATGCGCGCCCCTCGGATTCGATCGCCGTGGCTCTCAGGATGGATGCCCGGATCTTCGCGCACGACGACCTCCTTGAACGAGCGTCGATAGAGGTCACCGAGGAAGAGTCCGGATTTTCTCCGGAGAGCGAGGGGGGGGAGAGGGAGGAGAGCGATGCTCCGCTCATGGACGCGGACGAGCTGAAGGAATACCTTCGCCGCTTGAACCCTGAGGATTTCGGTCGATTCTCGCCTTGACTTGAGATGAGCCGGTCGCCCTCACTCCTCCTGGTGGGGCTCCTGGCCCTACTCCCGCTCACCGCTCTCGGACAGGAAGCGGCGGATCCCACCCTGCGGGGCCAACTTCTGCTCGGCGACCTGCCACCGGACTCGGGCACCGTGGTCCTCCACAGGGTCACCCCGGAGGAGGCCGGGGAGGTGGACTCCTCCACCGTGGATTCGGAGGGGCAATTTTCGCTCCAGCTTCCCCACCTGCCGGTTCCGGGATCGGGGGAGATCTTCTTCGCCTCGACGCGCTACGAGGGGATCCTGTACTTCGGTCACCCGATCACGGATCCGGTCCACCTGGACTCGATCTACACGATCCAGGCCTACCGGAGCCGGACGGCCCCCCCGGACGGTGTGCCCTTCCCGGTGGAAATCCGCAACATCTTCATCCAGGAAGGGCCGATGGGCTGGCAGATCACCGATCTCCTCGAGGTCCGAAACGACTCGACGGTGACCTTCGTTCCGGGGGAGGAAGGAGGAGCGGTGTGGCGCTACCCATTGCCTCCGGAAGCGCGCACCTTTCGCGTGGGGCAGGGCGACCTTCCCCCAGGGTCGGCGGAGTTCGCAGACGGTGTGGTCACGGTGTCGAGCCCCGTACCTCCGGGAGAGCGCCTCTTCATCTTCCAGTACGAGGTCGACGCCCTGGACTTCTCCCTACCCCTTCCCGGATTGACGGAGCGGGTCGAGGTGCTTCTGGAGGAGCCCGCGCCGGCGGTCGCGATCCAGGGTCTGGCCCGTCAGGGCGAATCGATCGAGATGGAGGCGGGCTCCTCCTACATTCGCTGGACCGGAATCGATCTTCTCGATCAGACCGTACGCGTCGGCCCCGGAGAGGAAGAGCGGGCTTCGGAGGTCGTGGTCTGGTTCGCGGTCATCCTCGCACTCCTCCTGATCGCGGCCGGGACCTTGATAGTCCGCAGGGAGAGCTCTTCGCCCCAATCCGCGGCCCCTCGATCCCGCAAGGCGATCCTGGTCGAGATCGCCCGGCTGGATGAAGAGCATGAAAGCCGTCCGGAGGGTGACTACGAAGCCGCCGCCCAGTACCATCGCCGGCGCGCCGTGTTGATCCGCCAGCTCGAGGAGCTCGGCGACGGCTCGGTTTCCACGGCCCCGCGATGAGTCTGGTGACGTGTCCGGGGATCTTGCTCCGGTCGCACCCCTACTCCGAGTCATCGAGGATCCTCCGGTTCCTGACCCCGGGCCACGGGATCGTATCTCTGGTCGGACGGGGTGTTCGAAAGCGAGGGTCCCAGGGAAAAGGGGCGCCCGACACCTTCGGGCGAGGCACCCTCGTGTTCTCCCATCGATCCGACCGGGACCTTCACACCTTGCGGGACTTCACACCTCGAGGAGCCGCGCTAGGGTTGGGGCGGGATCTGCGAAGGTTCTACGGGGCCTCGGTCATAGCCGAGCTCCTGCTCGTGCATACGCTCGAGGAGGAAGACGCCACCCTCTTCGACTGGGTCAGCGAGGTGCTCGATCGGCTCGGGACCGCGCCGATCGAGGAGATTCCCGGGTGGACGCTCTCCGGGGCATGGAGGACGCTCGCGCAGCTGGGGTTTCCACCCGAACTCGAGCGCTGCGTGCAGTGTGCCGGCCCGGTTGGTCGGGAGCAGGAGGGGGAGCTGGACCGCTTTGACGTGTCGGCCGGGGGACTCCGATGTCCCGCATGCTCCTCCGGGACCGCGTTACCTCGAATCGGGCCGGTCGCCCGAACCCACCTCTCCGGGCTCGTGCGCGGCGAACCCATCCATCCCCTCCCGCACGGGTCCTCACACCTGAACCTCCTCGAAGGCTTCGCCCTCCACCACGTGGCCGGCCGCCAGGGGTTTCGATCGATCCCGATCCTGAAGGAGCTGATGGAGAAGGAAGCCCCGGCGGGATCGGATCAGGAGAGGATGTAGATAAACCGACCGCAGTTCTCGCACCCTCGCAGCTCCTCGCGGGCTCCCTCGTCCCCGACCGTGGCCGTGGGGATCGACACGAAGCAGCCGTAGCAGACCCCGTTGATCACCGGGACCACGACCCGGTCCCGGTGGGGCCGGATCTGCTCGTAGCGCCGCCGAGCGGAAGAGTCGAGCGCCGCCTCGAGCTCCTCGATCTTTTCGGCCAGCTCGATCCGCGCCTTCTCCAGGTCGATCTGGAAGTGGGTCTCCTCCACCTCGCGCACGGCTTCTTCTTCCCCCAGCTCCCGGTGTTGGGAGCGAAGGTCCTGAAGCTCCATGAGGAGGACCAGCTGCGGGTGCAGACGGGATGCGGTCATCATCGGGTGCTCTTCTCCTTGAGCAGGTCCAGAAACTCCTCGGGCTCGGAGATGCTTTCCAGTCGCCCGGGGATCTCGGGATCTTTGGCGAACTGCGCGATCTTGCCGAGAATGGGGAGGTACTGATTCGATACTTCGAGAGGGGGGGCCACGATCAGGAAGAAATGGTGGACCGGTGCGTCGTCGATGGAGCTGAAGTCCGTCCCGCCGGGCTTTCGCCCGTAGGCGAGGCAGAGCTTGTTGACCACGAGAGAGCGGCAGTGGGGGATCGCAATCCCCTTTCCGATCCCGGTGGAGCCCAGGTTCTCGCGTCGCTTGAGGGTCTTGAAGAGGATGGTGTCGGATTTCTCATCGAGTCCGAGGAGCTCGATGAGCTCCTTCAGAATGTCGTCTTTGGAGTCTGCCTCCAACTCCAACTTCACCGCATCGACGGTGAAGAGTTCCCGTAGTTCCATTCTATCGCCTCCAGGGCGGACCGGTCGCATGTGTTTGTCAAAGAGTCCGGCCGGGCGAACCCGTACCGGCGTCAAACTCTATCGGAAGAAATGGGGGATGTCAAAGTCCGGAAGCGTCCAGAGAGCCCCGCCCGGACAGGTCTTCACCCCCCTCGCTGCCAGCAGTAGCTTATCCATATGGAATCGAGCGTAACGACGTGCTTCGACGGGGGCTTCGTGCCCCTCTACCTGGCGCCCCAGGCGGGCGTGAGCGAATCGCCGTTTCGTCGTCTTTGCCGGCGGTTCGGGGCCGACGTAGTCGTGAGTGAGTTCGTGAGTGCCGAGGGGATTCGCCGCCAGAACGAGCGCACGCTCGAGTACCTGCGCTTCGATCCGGAGGAGCGGCCGATCGGCGTACAGATCTTCGGCGCCGATCCTCCTGCGATGGCGGAGGCCGCAGCCTTCGTGCACCATGCCTATCGGCCCGATTTCATCGACATCAACTTCGGCTGTCCGGTAAAGAAGGTCGTGAAGCGAAACGGGGGTTCCGGATGCCTCCGGGACCTCGACCTGGTGGGCCGGATCATCCGGGCCGTCGACGACGCCACCCCCCTTCCCACCACCGTGAAGATCCGCAGCGGGTTCGACCAGGAGAGCCGGGATCCGGTCCGCATCGGCCGGGTCTGCGAGGATGCGGGAGCCCGGGTCCTGACCCTGCACCCGAGGACTCGCACGGACATGTACTCGGGCCAGGCCAGGTGGGACGAGATCCGGGCGCTCAAAGAGGCGGTGCAGATCCCGGTCGTCGGAAACGGGGACATCCGGTCCGGCGCCGACGCCTCTCGGATGCGCGACGAGACGGGGTGCGACGGAATCATGATCGCACGGGGATCGCACGGAAACCCGTGGCTCTTCGCACAGGCCCGGGCCGCACTCTCCGGCGAGCCGGTGCCACCGGAACCCGAGGTGGACGAGCGTTTCCAGGTCTGTCTGGAGCATGCCGAGAACGCAATCGACTTCGGGGGGGACGGGGAGCGGGCCGTCATCGAGTTCCGAAAGCACCTCGGATGGTACACCAAGGGGCTTCCTTCGGGGAAGCATCTGAGGAAGGAGCTCTTTCAAGTCACCTCGATCGAGGAGATGCGCGAGCACCTCAGCCGCTATCTGGAGCGGTACCTCGTCGGGGAAGGGGCCGAGATGGAACTCCAGGGCTCCGCGACCGTATCAGTATAAAGCACACCGGGGGCGTCACGGTTTCGACGTGTTTGGTGAAATTGGAGCTGCGTGTCGAGGTCCCGGGACCTCGTAAATCCACCGGGAAACTTTACAACTGCCAACGATAACCTGGCACTGGCTGCGTAAGGATTCGTCCTTACCTTGTAGCCCGTCTCCTGAGGAGCCTGCCCGAGGCGACTCTTGAAGGCGACGAAAATTCGGGCTGGTCCTTCGGTGGTGCTGTCCCAACGAGGACGAGATTTTCAGGCAGCTAGCCTGGGTCGGCCTCGTCCTGGCCGGATCCGGTAGCGAACACAACAGGGCGATACGCACGTAGACGCTTCGATGGATCGATTCGCGGACGCGGGTTCGACTCCCGCCGCCTCCACTTGGGCGCAGTAAGCCCACCCCAACAAAATGGCCCAGTGAGGCGAATCGCCTCACTGGGCCATT
>SLFU01000165.1 GCA_007124095.1 Gemmatimonadota bacterium | reverse complement strand
GCCACGCTGAGCCCCTGGGCATGGGCTAGCAGGCGCTCCAGGCTCCTCCAGCGGGGGAGCCGGTCGCGGGCGCGTTCGGCCGCTCTCGTCCAGCGCTCGATACTGTTCTCGAGTTCGTCCCTCGCCGCGAGGATGGCCGCGAGTTGCTCGTTCCCTGCCAACCGCCGAAGCTCCGCCACGGTGGCGCTTACCGGTGGGGTGGGAAGCGGTGCGTCTCCTCCGGCGGCTCCGGCCAGCTCCTCCAGCTTCGAGAGGAAGACCTGTGCCTTGAGCTCTTCCTCGCCCGAGCGCGTGAGCACCCCCGCCTTCTGGAAGATGCCGCGAACGGCAATGCGCTCGCCTGGCCCGAACCGTACCTGCTCGGGGTGGAAATCCGATGCCGGAATCGCGTTCTGATCGAGTCGGCCGGCGGGGACGGGCATCCCATTCTTGGTCGCCCGAATGGTCCCCGTCCGGTGCAGGACCACGAGTGCGGCATCCACGGCATCCTGCGGCCACCCAAATGGTGCCGCCTTCAGGGCCTTCCTGATCTCGGTTCCCTTCGCTCCGTTCCCCACCTGGGCCAAGACCTCCTTCAGCACCGGGTGTGCTTCCGTGGCGCCGGTCCAGCCCACGACGCGAAGCGGCTCATCGGACCCGTCGGCCGCCCGCTTGATCGCCACCTCCCAGGACCGGTGATCGGCCTCGTGGAAGCGCGGAAAGAGCCGCAAGAGGGAAGCGTCGGCCGCGGTTTCCAGTCTCGCCTTCAGGGTATCGCCAAAGAGCTCGGTTCCGCCTCCCTGAAAGACGCGGGCAGCCTCCACGATCTCCTTGACCAGCTCGTCTCGCTGCCGCTCCGCATTGGCGCGGCGGCTCTCCATGCTGTTTCGGGCCTCCTCGCCCTCGCGCCCGTTCGGCACACCCTTGGTGTCGAGCACCCAACGCGCCGACTCGGCCTCCACGATCCTCCGCCGCAGATCGTCGGCCGACTTCCGAGGGAGAAACACGTGGATGACCGGGTCTTCGAGACCACGCCGCCGGGCCTCGGCCTCCACATCTTTCTGGGAGGCACTCCAGCCATCCTGGAGCCAGACCACCACCTGGTCGCCGTCGGTACCCGGTGCATCGGGGCGGTGATGTAGGACCAGCGTCCGCCGGAGCTTGGCCTCGCCGTGCTGGAGTCGGATGCCGCCCACCGTCTGCTGAACCGCGCCGGCAAGAAGCTGGTCGCGCCGGTCCGTGATGTCGGTCTCGTTCTGCGCGAAGGCGGCGGTTCTCTCCCGGAAGGCGCGGTCCCACTCGGCGCCCTCGGTGGTCTGAAGCCGGTACTCCTCTCCCACCTTCATGAGGAGGCCCTCCACCTCGTGAAGGTGCTCGAGTTCCTCCGCTACCCTTGCCCGGAAGGGACCCGAATCCTGGGTCAGGTCGGTGACCAGGAGATCCGCCACGATCCGTGGGGTGGCGCGGACTCCCAGGTCGACCCCGTCTTCCTGGGGAAGGCGGTTCAGAAGGAAGACCAGGCCTGCGATTCGCTTGCGAAGGCGCCCCGCCTCCGACCCGTCATCCAGAGCCTCGATCCGGGTGGAGATCTCCTTCAGGAGGACGCCGGTGTTCACGAGGTCGGGGGCCAGGGCCGAAAAGAGCGCGTCGGTGGGGAGGAGGGCACCGAGCTTCTCGGTGGCCACCCCCTTGAGCGCATCGTGGAGGATCCGGAGCTGGGACCGAAGCTGGCTCTGGGTGCCGGCGGCGTCCACGACCCGGAAACACTCCTCCCACAGGCGGCGCCGGGTGGGAAGAAGCGGGTAGTCCTCGACGATGGTCTCCCGGTCGGTCTGTCGCTCGGAGAGCTTCGTGCCCTGGAGGTGCTTCGAGACCTCCCCGGCGTTCTTCTCGAGCATCCGCCGGATCGGCTCGACGGCCTGCGGTTTCTTGTGCAAGAGGACCTTCCGGGTCACGGCCTCTACATCCGCATCGCTGAGCTGGACCTGGATGCGGAAGCGGTCCCGAAGCTTCTGGAGCTGTGGGGTGCCTGAGAGCGCCGACTGGCCCGACATGACGAGCATGACCCGGCTGTCCAGTTCGGCCTGAACGGCCTCGGCGACCTCGGTGATGGCCACCGCACGGTCCTGCGAGTCGCCGATGTATTGCTGGACCTCGTCCAGGACAAGGATCGTCAGCGGTAGCTCCCCATCGACCGCGAGGGCGAGGCGTGCGGCCTCCAGGAACTCCTTGCTCCCCACGTCGCTGCTCGGGCGCGGGAACTGGCTTCGAAGGACCTGTCTTGCGTCTGTCTCGCTGGGGGCGAAGGCCGGATCCACTTCGAGAAGCGCCTTGGCGATGATCGGGCTGACGTAGAGTTCGTTCAGCTCCTTTTCCCAAATCCGCCCCGCGGCCTCTACCGCTCCCCTGACGTGGTCCAGAAAGCCGCGGTCACGAAGCCAGAAGGTGAACATGGCCTGCGCGTACTGTTCGTGGACGCCGGCCGCCCGAAAGATCACCGAGAGCACGGTGAGGCGTACGTGGTCCGCGCTTCCAGCCGGCAGGGTGCCCGAGGCCGCCACGAGTTCGAGGCCGGAGCGCTTCGCCTGGGTATCCAGCTCGCGAAGCTGGGCCTCCACATCGTCGGGGAGACCTCGAACGAGGCTCCGGGCCGAAGCCCCATCGTCGAACTTGGTATCCACCCAGAGGTGCCCGAGCATCTTCAGCAGATGCGACTTCCCGCTCCCGAAGAACCCGCTTACCCAGGCCGGGTTCTGGCGCGGACGATCCAGGTGTGAGAGGTAGTTGGAGAGGATGAGCTCAAGCGCCTTCCCGTACTGGCCATCGCAGACGAAGGTCTCAAGTTCCGCCCGGAGCTCCCGGATGGCGCGCTCGTCCGGGTTGGGCACAATGCGGGCCTGCCCGCTGTTGGCCAGGCCACTCTCCAAGGGGTTCCGATCCAGCGTCTCGAGAATCTTCATGCACGGTCTCCGCTTCCCGGGTGCGTGATGCTGTGTGCGAGGTAGTTCCAGCCGTCCCGGGCATCGAGAAGGCGGTAGATGTGGTCGTTCTTGGAGCCCGGGAAGAAGACGACCAGGCGCCCTTCGATGTCGGGCTCGAGTTCCTTCACGACCTGCGACACGTGGACGAAGCCGTAGAGGGAGCCCACCCCGGTGAGGGCGACCACGGCGTTCTCCCCGGCGGACCGAAGAAGTTCGCGGACGGGTGCGACAACGTATTCCAGGAACTCGCCCTCGATCTTGGATTCAAGGTCGCTCGGCTCCTCGAAGTAGGCGTCCTTGTAATCCTGGGCGGCCATCCACTCCGCAAACGCGTTCGTGAAGTCGTGCTCGTGCCACGCATGCCCCGAGGCCTCCGTGCGCTGCTGGAACTCGGCGATCCGGGCTCGGAGCGTGCGCTCCAGCTCCTTGTCGTAGACCACCATGACGACGCGTTGGGCGCCGGCCACGGTTCTCTGCCAGGGGATACAGATGTGGCGCTCGAACTCGGCTGCGAGGTCTTCAATCTTTCCCATGGGTCAGGCTCCTCCCACTGCGGGGTCGAGTCCGGTTGCATCGATCTGGATGACGCCACCCCCCACGCGTGCGCTCACGAGCCCCATTTGCTTCGCCCGCAAAGTCAGGTCGAGTAGGCGTGACGGGGGTGCATCCAGCACTTGAGCCCACGGTGAGGAAAGGAGCATCTCTCCCGCCAGCCCCTGGATCTCTCCGAGCCAGAGGGCCAGGGCAATGCTCCCTGGCGTCGGCTCGACGAGCGTCCGAACCTTTCGGACGCGTCCATTCAGGTGCCCGGACTGAGTCCAGGAACTCCCGGCGTTCCTGGCTACCTTGTCCTGGCTCGAAGGATTGAGACGACCCTCGGTCGCATCGCCGAGGATCGCGAGGAGACGTGTCCGATCGATCTCGCTGCCGGCCGGCAGCTCGAGAATGGCCGTTGCCGTGACCCTCAGGAGCGGGTCTCGGGCCAGTGCCGAGAGGAGAGCCAGGAGCGGCCTGCCGCCGGGATCCGCGCGCCAGAGACGGTGAAGAATCCGGAAGAGAGGGATGACGGAGTCGAGCCCGTACAACTCTCCCAGCCGCTGGTTCGTGAGCCGACGGTTCGACGCCGTCGCCTTTCCGAGAGCGTTCTCCTGGATGATGGCGTGGGCGTAGACATCCCGAGACTCCAGATCGGGAATCACCTCCAGCAGCTCCTCCAGCTCTGCCAGCATCATGGTCCGGCTGGTGTGCATGCCGCGGTCGCCGAACTTGAGCCCGGCCCGCTCCTGCGCGTCACGCGGGGTAGAGCCGTTCCAATTGATCCGTTCCTGCACGGGCACCTCGATCGACGAGTGTCGCCCGCCGGCAGGGTTGCCGGCGAGTTGCCGAACAGTATAGCAGGGGGCTGTGACGTTCGCTGGCGACCGAGACCTGAAGCCCGGTGAGCACTCGATTCACCGAGGCGAGCCAGCGGGGGGAGGCCTCCCGGGCAGCCACCTTCCGCTCGAGGTGGCGGGCCGCGTAGGCGCCCAGCGCATCGGGGGGCAGACGCGGGTCGGCGGGGAAGCGGGGCGGGTGGCGCAGCCGGCTCCGGGGGCCGGCCCAGCGAAGGGTCCTCCTCTTACCTCCCCGACGACCGGTCAGGGCAGGTGGAGGGGCGAGGCCGGGAGGGCAGGGTCGGCTCCCCCACACTTGATGGCCGCGCGGATCCACCCCCGGATCGCGTCGAGGTCGAGGGCGGCCTCCGCAGGTGCGAGAGGCCGGAACCCCAGGGCACCGCCGAGGATCGAGGGCTGCGGCACGACCCCGTTCGTCACGAAGAGGGGGGGCCACCACCGGATTCTCCGCTCCAGAAGCGCGCGTCCGTTCTCTCCCTCCGTCGCCGTCCGGATCGCCGCCATTGTTCGGGGAAGGCGCAGATGGCTATCGGTTGTTTGAGGCCACCCCGGAGGTACCAGCAAGACACAGAACCCTCTCCGGAGAGGAGCGTCAGAGAGCCGTCGACGAGCGGCTGGAGGACAATATCCTCGAGTGGTTTCGGGAACGAGCGAACGCCGCAGACGGAGGCAACTACCAGACGACGATCAACGCGGCGCCCGGAGCGCGCTGACGATCGCCGCGGCGATCTTCGCGCCCCCTCGCTCGCTCGGCTCGATCGGATTCCAGTAATCCTCCAACTCTGAGCACACCCGCCGGAGGTCGATCACCGGCACGCCGCGGTCGACGCCGGCTTCCACGATCTCGTGATCGAACACGCGCAGCGCGGTGTCGACGATCCGCGCCTCAGTGGGATCCGGGAAGGCCCCATGGTAGACGGTACACACCACCGCTGGGAGCTCCAGGGATAGCACCCGGTCCAGCATCTCCCGGTAGTCGGAGCCAAATCCCTCGGCGCGATCCCGGAGCTGGAGCAGTCCCTCCCCGACCGAACGTGCGGGGGCGCCGAGGACATCCACCTCACCCAGCAGATCGTTTCCGCCCACGCTGAGCACGACGTGCGTCGGCGGGTCGCCCTCCTCCTCGTCTTCCAAGAGCTCCCGGAGGGCCCGCACCTGCAGCTCGACGCTCGCGATCACCGCCCCGTCCTGCGCCAGCAGCGTGGCCCGGTCCGAGCCGTGGAGGTGCGCGTTCAGGTGCGCCACGACGTCGGGCCCGCCCTCGGTGTAGGCCGCGTTGTCGAGAGTCGAATCTCCCAACAGGGCGATGTGCATGCGGACGGCTCCGTATGGATGGGAGCGGGACGTGCCGGAGAGAGGGGAATATAGGGGCTTCGGCCTCTTCCTCGAATCCTTCCCGACGCTTCCGACGGCGCGATCTCCCATCCGCATGCCCCCCACGAGCCCCCGCCCGGGAGACGTCGTTACACGGGTCGAGTCAGGAGGAGTCATGCCCGCCACGGCTACCAGGGAGCGGGTCCATCACGACTGAGTCATCGAACGTCGGCAGTGCGCGGCTTCTACTTGGTCAGGTGCTTGCTAGCCATGCGGAGGATCTCGTCGAGGGGATTCCGCTCGTGCACCATGCCCAGACAAGGTCGGGGTCCGGGCCTCCCGGGATCGGAGCCGCCCAACACTACTCGAGGACCTGGCTTCAGGAAGGCCCGGTTCCCGTCCGACATCGGGGCGCCATCAAACGGATCGCTTCCTTCGGGCCGGATCCCGGACCGGCCGCATGTCTCACCGGCTCCCGGAGTCCTGGCTCTGACCACGCTGGGAGTGCGATAGGATTGTCGACTGAGCTTGAGGGACAGGCTTGACCATGTGTTGCGAGCCCCAGCTCCGACCTCGGTTCACGAAGGAGGAGCTTGAAGCCGCGGCCGCGGGCTACGACGTCAGCCTGGACCGGAAGGTGGGGGTCGCCACTTGCGGTGGCGTGCGCAAAGGTAGGGTACCGACGGGTGGCGGAATCCCAAACCGCCGGCGCGGGCCGTATCAGCCTCCGTAGCAGTACGGCGCCGCGAACCGCTACTGTGGCACCGAGTTACTTCCCATGGTTAAGCCATTCCCCTCTTCGACATTGTCGTTTGGTGGTTCTGGAAGTTCACTGCCCTGCCCCCAGGTCCTCGGTCCATATCTCGTTAGGGCCAAGGCACTTCCAGCGAATGGCGGGCCTTCTCAGAAGGCGCCCGTATCAGTAACTGTCGCAGAAGCACTCCACAGAAAAGGG
>SLFU01000126.1 GCA_007124095.1 Gemmatimonadota bacterium | reverse complement strand
CGGGTCAGCCCCTTTCCCGAAGTCGGTTTCTCACTCATGGGCCCGCCTCCCGGAAACGGAGTCTATTGATTCGGGAGAATAATTCTGCTCACCCGGTGTCGAACGGACCGAATGCTACGGATTTGAGGACTCGTGCGTTGTCGCCCCTTCCTGCAACAGCCTGTTGGCCGAAGATCCAGTTGGCCGAAGATCTCGAAGTTACCCAGCAACCACCAGAGGACAGAGAAATGAGGCCCACCGGTGAGATTATAGTCCCAGGGTGAAGGTGTGCGAGTATTTGACCAGGAGTGATCGCTCCTGGCTCCATGGAAGGGTGGGTTCGAGGACGTGTCGGTCCGAATTCATCGATTCGTTCCAGACGATGTAGAGATCGTTTCCCTCCCTCGGGTTGTACCGAAAGCGGACATTCGCTGTGACGAAGTCGTCGGTGCTGTTGTACTGTGCGAAGGCCTGCAATGACGTTGTGGTGGTGAACATGACCTCGGTTCGCAGGCGTGTGAGATGACTGGTGAACTCCTGGTCTCTCTCATCGAACCGCACGTGATCGATCCGATAGGTTCCGCTGAACCTCAGGTGTCGGGAGATCGACCAGATCGGTGAAAAGTCGATGGAGCGCCGGGTCCCGTCATAGAATTGCCCTCCCTCGACTTGGACCGAGGGTCGAAACGTCCTTCCCTGGGAAGAGTTGAAGGCCAGAGTGACTTCGGTGAACCCGTAGGAGCCCACGGGTACGATCGCCTCGTCCGAGAGGGAAAAAGGGGTCAGGATATCCTCATAGTTGCGGCTGACGTTCACGGACAGGCGATTGGCCCCCCGCGTTTCGATGTCGCCCTCCGCTCCAAAGCTACTCGATTCTATGGTGCCGTCGGCGTTGCGCCTGAAGACGTTCCCGGTCGTCGTAAGCCCGTAGCGGTTCAGGCGGGAGCTTCCCTCGGGTCGCCAACCGTATCCCAGTCGGGCGTCGGCTCGGACGTAGTCTTCCCTTTGGAGATAACCCAGACCTGGATCGAAGACTTCTCCGGCCCGGGTCAGGTCCGCGGCATAGACCAACCCGTCCGTGCCCCTACGTTCCCAATTGATTCGCACGAGGCCACGGTCCAGGAGGTCGGATCCTGACGGGTCTACCTGGTCGAAGCTCAGTGCCCAATTCACGGTCATGTAGTCCTGATCGAGAAGCCTCAGCACCATGTCGTTCCCGAACAGGACGTTGTAGTCTCCGTCGACTCCCCTCCGAGTGGTGAGGATGCCACCTACATTCGAATACTGATTCAGGACGGTTCGCCTCAGCCGCACCACACCGAGATTCTCGGCGGCCAGATTTCCGTGTTCCGCAGTCTGCATGTTGAGGAGTCCGACATCCCATTCTCCGACCCGACCTGCCAGGCGACCTCCGCCCAAGATTCGTACCTGCTGGCCATCGACAAGCCCGATTCGTCTCGAGTGGAACAGGCGTTCTCGGCCCCCGAGCGAAAACTCAAAGGTGGCCGACCGATCCTGGAAAAAGCGGCGTTTTTCAGGGAAGAAGAGGGAGAAGCGGGTGAGGTTGACCTGCTGGTCATCCGCCTCGACCTGAGCGAAATCCGTATTGAAGGTGAGGTCGAGGGTGAGATTACGGGTGACTCCGACCTTGAGATCCATCCCCGTTTCCAGGGTCTCTTCGTCCTGACGGACATAGGCATCGCCCACCGTGTTGAGTGCGTTGGAATGGCCGAGCCCGGTGAGTCCGTAAGGGGTCACGTAGATGGGCCGAGGCACCTCGACGCCCTCCAGGTTCAGAGTCATCTTGCGCATCTGGGATGCCTTGTTGGCACTCGGGGGACCCCATCTGGGAGGGATGGCCGGGTGAACGATGGTCTCGTTCAGACGGGTAATCGTTCGAACGATGGAGAACCCCATCACCACCTGACCGTCGTCACCCACCTGGATGCCGAGGCTGGAGAAGGGGATCTTCATTTCAGCCGACCATCCCCAGTCCGTCACCGTCCCTGCGGCTTCCCAGAAGGTATTCCAGTCCGAATTGGGTGGACCCGATGCATCGTTCGAAAAGGCCCAGTCGGTCCGGGCCCCTGCAGGAGTCGTTCCGAAAAGGAGTGTGTTCTCTTCGTCGTTGAAGGAGTCGAGTCGAAGGCTGCACGAGTCCGAAACACGGGAGCTCTCGTCTCGCTGTAACGATGTAACTCGAATCTGGCTCGGATCCGATTCGTATGACTTGCAGGCGAAGTAAAGATGCTCCCCGTCATGCGCGATGAGAAATTCACTGTGCTGACTCGGCTGGGCACCGAAGTCGGGGGTGTGCATCACCGCGTCGTCGACCACTGCGGCTTGGCTCCATGCCGGCTCGTCCGGCAGTCCGTCCAGGACGATGGGCCCCTCGATCCGTGGAATCGGGAGTGGCGGCTCGCCCCCGGGACCGTCACGGAGCTCCTGGGCGGAGATGGAGGGGGCGGTCGCTTGAAGCAGGACCGCGAAGGAAACGCTGGCAACCAAAAGTGGAAGGAACGGACGTTTCATCAGGAAGAATCAGGTGTCGTCGACGGGAGTGGATGGTGGGCGAGTCTGGCGCACATGGACAACCCGCGCCGAAGACACGATCAGGGGTGAAAAATTACCATCACCTAATCTGTGTCCCCGGCGCGGGTTTCCCAACCCCGGTCCCGTCCAGCTCAGCCTGAAGCTTAGCTCGGCGAAGGGGCGCCTGTGGGTGCGACCACCCATCCTCCGGCGGGTTCCGGCTGCCGTGCAGCGTAGCTTCCGCTCACGAATCCGTAGGAGCCACCGAGGATCAGGTTCCCCAGATAGGCGTAGTTGGAGAAATTCCCGATATCGATGCCGGCTGCGAAGAGACCGGGAATCGGCCGATCGAGTCGGTCGAGCACGCGGCCCTGAGAGTCTGCCCGGAGCCCTCCATAGGTGGCCGTGATCCCGGCGGTTCCCAGGATGGCATAGAAGGGACCCGTTGTAAGGGGGTTGGCGTGCCCCTGTTCGGCTCCGGTCTTGGGGATGGGGAGGGCCCAGGCCTTGTCGGCTGCTGCGGCCTCGTTGTACTCGGTGACCTGTTGGTGGACGGTCTCAGAAGAGATGCCTCTGCCCCAGCCCTCGATCTGGTCAGCCAACTCCTGCACCGTTTCGGCGTGTGCGACCGGGGCGCCGGCGTTTTGATAGGCAAGCCACTTGTCCACGCCACCCAGGGCGCACTCTGCGCAGGCCCGCTCCTGGTTGATGGGCTCGTCCCAGATATAAATGGATGACCCCTCTGGCTGTCGGGCCACTTCCTGGTTCAGGATCTGCTCATTGCGTCGGGTGAATTCCGGTCCACGTCCAGCCCACTTTCCTGCGCTCTCATCCGTGAATCGTCGTCCGTACATGTTCAGGGCGACACCATATTGCCCGTGGTACATCGACACGTTCACCATGGGCTCCATGACTCGACCCGGTCGGGCCGGCAGAAGGTGACCATAGAATCCGTCCCATCCACCCTTGGACGGCGCGGCTCCCACCTCCGAAGCGGCAAAGAAGCCGTCTCCGGTGAAGAGAGGGGTCTCTCTCCAATGGCTGACGTTGCGCTGGATGATGTGATGCCGAGTGATGTTCTGGTTGACCAACTGATGGTTGTGCATCCATCCGCCCGTGGCGAGAATGACCGCCTTCGTGCGGATATGGACGGGTCCATCCGGGCCCCGAGCAAGCACCCCGATCACTTCGTTCTGAGCGTTGGTGAGCAGTTTGACCAGAGGGGTCTCCGTGAGGAGCGTCCCTCCGTTCCCCTCAAATTCTCCCGCCATAAAGCGTACCCAGACCACCGGAGCTATGGTTCGCCCCTGCCGTTCGCCCGTCGCTGCCTGGAACTCTTCGGGCATTCGATCGACCGGCTGGGTGATCGGAGCGTTGATCTCCTCCATGAAGGAGAAGAAGCGCTCGATGTTGTCGTAGACCGTGCGCTGAACGACCGGATCTCCATCCGGATTGTTGTTGCGCATGTCGTCCCATTCTCGGTTCGCGACTCCTCCCGCGGAGTGAGCACACGTGCCACCGGGCTGAGCCGCTTTCTCCAGCAGAATCACCCTCTGCGCCCCGCTGTGTTGTGCCCGCACCGCCGCGGTCAAGCCACCCATTCCCGCACCTGCAACGACCACGTCCGCTGTCAGTTCCTGAGCGACACGTTTGGGCACGCCGGGACTCAAGGCTTGTGCGGCGTTCGCAAAGCCTCCTACAGCACCCGCCGCGACTCCTGCAGCCGCTCCACCAAGCAATTGGCGGCGTGAGAGGAAGGGTCCCTTTTCGGAGTCGTTCGATTTGCGAGCCATGGTTGTGCCTCCAGCCTGACTTGGAATGCGAGGCTGCCATTTTCAGCCTCGAGAGCTTGATACTCGATTGGCGACCACGTCCGGTCGACCCCGTTCATGCACGAGGGTTTACCGGGCCTATTGGAGCAGAAGGTGGCCGTACAGGATCTGGTACCCAGGTCCGCACGGGCCACCGGATCTCCAGGCCCCGAGCGTGGTTCCCACAGGCAATTCCACCCCGTCGGGGTAAAGGATGGCAATCTCTCCCGGAACCGGGTCGCCTTCTCCGTCGGGATCGAGAGACACTCCGGCCTGCATCGGAAGCTCGTCCGTGTGGCAACTACCCACTGCGGCGGCACCTGTGGGAGCACCGGTCACTTCTACCGGTCCGGGCGGAATGGCGCCCCTCCCGTCCCACTGTGTGCTGAACTCGTCGGATACGATGATGATCACGGCCTGGCCTGGTTCGAGGCCGTACCCGAGATTCTCAAACATTTCCCGGTCCGTACCCCGATCCTGGGCGGCGATGTGGAGGGGCAGGGTGGCCACGAGGAGCAAAGCGGCGATCCCGAATCCGAAATATTTCGAAACCTTCTGCATCATGACGGCCCCCTTGAAACCTTCTGCAGAGATGCGTTGAGGCCGGTGGCCCAGATCGCCACGACGAGTGGCTCCCTGATGGTGGTGCTCGGACCGGCTTGGACGAGATCGTACGCTAGGAAAGTCATTAGATAAGAAATAATGATATGGCGGGCGGGGACTACGCAAGCGAAAGGAGACCGAGGAGGCTATAGTGTCGTACTTGCCACTGGGCTGAAGCCGCCCCTATGATCAGGTGATCAGGCATGTAAGGGGGTAGGTCAGAGAGTTAAAGAAGGAGCTGTGGGCCCGCCACGCCGAAGGCGATGCAGTGGCGTCGGCGAGGGGCTCCGACCACGATCCAGGGCCGCCCCCCTGTCGCCAAGCAATCCTAGCGAGAAGGAGATTCTCCCGTGAGACACCTATCTGACCTTGCTGCCGCATTCCGTCGGCCGAGCCCGCTCGGAATCGGTCTTCTTCTGATGGGGTTGGCTGTGGTGGGGTGTGACGCTCCGGCTGCCGAGGCGCCGGCAGGGGAGGGGGCAGGGGAGCTGGCAGCGGTTCACACTGCTCACGGAGAGGCCCATCGACCAACGGTAGCGGGATCGCACGGGATGGTGGCGGCCAATCATCCTCTGGCGGCATCCGCCGGCTTTCAGGTTCTTCTGGATGGAGGCAACGCCGTGGACGCCGCGATTGCGACCGGTGCGGCGCTGGGAGTGGTGGAGCCCTTTATGTCCGGGGTGGGGGGGAACGGATGGATGAATATCTACTGGGCCGAGACCGGGGAGGTCGAAATCCTCAACTTCAGCGGAAAATCTCCGATAGCCCTCACGGCCGAGCATTTCGCCGATGAGGAAGAGGGAGAGATTCCCGCGCGGGGCCCTCTCACGATGCTGGTACCGGGGTCTCCTTCGGCCTGGGCGAAGGCACAGGAGCGATACGGCACCATGAGCACCTCTCGACTCCTGGAGCCGGCGATCCGGCTGGCTGAGGATGGTTATCCGATTACGACCTTCGGGTCCGGGATCCACGCCGGCATTCAGGAGCTCTTCCTGGAGTGGGATCAGATCGGAGCACAGACCTGGTGGGCAGGAAGTGAGGAGCCTCCCGAGCCCGGAACGCTGATCCGAAACCCGAACTTGGCCGAAGTTTACCGGATGATGGCCGACCAAGGGTTCGAATCGTTCTACTCGGGTGACGTGCCGCAAGAGATCGCTCAATTTGTCCAGAGTCACGGGGGCGTGCTTACGGTCGAGGACTTCGAGGCCTACGAAGCTGTCTGGGAGGAGCCGCTGCACATCAATTACCGTGGTTATGACATCTACAATGCTGCGCCCAGCTCGAGCGGAGGGCTGGCGATTCTCCAGATTCTGAACATCCTGGAGGGATATGACCTGGTCGGAATGGGTCTGAATAGCGCGGACTACGTGCACCATGTGGTAGAGGCGATCAAGCTGGCTGCGTCGGATCGAGCGCAGTGGGCGGGTGATCCGGACTTCATGGATCGGCCCATTCCCCTCGACGAGCTCCTGTCGAAGGAGTATGCCGAAGGACAGAGGGAGCGAATCGATGCTCGGGTCGCTTCGACGGACGTGCCTTCGTCGGACATGCTCCAGGGCACGACCCACTATTCCATCGTCGACAGTGCGGGGAATATGATTTCGGTGACGACCACGATGGGGTCGGGTTTCGGTAGCGGGATGGTGGGAGGCTCTAGCGGCGTGCTCCTCAACAATGGTGTTCGATGGTTTGAGCTGGATCCCGAGAGCCCG
>SLFU01000164.1 GCA_007124095.1 Gemmatimonadota bacterium | reverse complement strand
GCGCTGGCCAAGGTCGCCGAGGAGTTGGAAGAGGTAGAGGAAGCGATGAAAGGAGACGATCCCGATGCCCTGGCGGAGGAATTGGGAGACCTCCTCTTTTCTGTGGTGAACCTGGCTCGACTCGCCGGAACGCACGCGGGCCCCTCGCTGCATTCGGCAAACGCGAAGTTCCAGCGGAGATTCGAAGCGCTCGAGAGACTGGCCCGGACGCGGGGGGTCGCCCTTCCGGGGAGCCCCCTCGAGACCCTCGACGAGCTGTGGGAGGAGGTGAAACGGGAGGAGCGTGACGCCGGAGGAAGTCCGCCGGAGGAGTAATATGACGGAACGGTCCCGGGTCAGTAGCCCCGGGATCGGTCCACTTCGTTTACCATGGGTTCTCCGGAGAGGAGCCGGCGAAAGTTCTCCACGATGAGATCCGTCTGGCGACGCCAGAACCCATGGCTCACGGCCGACACGTGAGGGGTGATCAGCACGTTGGGAAGCGCCCAGAGGGGGTGATCGGAAGGCAGCGGCTCCGTGCGAAAGACGTCCAGCGCCACACCCCGCAGGTGCCCATCCCGAAGTCCCTCGACCAGAGCATCCTCATCCACCAGGCTTCCCCGGGCCACGTTCACGAGCACAGACCCTTTGGGCATGCTCCGGATCCGCTCGCGCGAAAGGATCCCTTTCGTGCGTTCGGTCTCCGGCGCGGCCAGCACCAGCGCGTCGCTTTCGGAGAGAAGTCGCGTAAGGCCGTCGTCCCCCTGGAGCACGAGGCTCCCGTGCTCGTCGGTGGTCGAAGTCGCCTTCGGTGCGGCGGCCGGATTTCCACGTCTGAGTCCGATGACGCGGCTGCCAAGCGCCCGGAGGCGGATCCCCACCTCCCTGCCGATCCCACCGTAGCCCAGGATTCCGACGGTCATCGACGAGAGCTCCCGCACGGGACTCTCCGCCGCCAGGAAGGGGGCGTCGTTCCAGGTGCTCCTGACCTTCCCCGTAGCCGCGAAGTCGAACCCCCTGCAGAAGTAGAGAAGCATTCCCAGCACCGTTTCGGCCATCGGGGGCCCGTGGATCCCCGCAGAGTTCGTGAACCGAATCCGGCTCTGCAGCATCGCCTCGTGGAGAGAGCTGCCGACCCCGGCGGCTCCCGTGTGGACCCAGTCCAGGGTATCGCCTCCGGCTTCCAGGACTGCGCTCGGAATCCCGAAGCCGATGTATACACGAGCGCCGCGAACCGCCTCGACGGCCTCTGCATCGGCCGGCAGAGCGCCCCCATCTCCGGACCCGTCGGTGGAAGCGGCGACGAGGTGGAGTCGCCAGTTCGAAGGCAGGGCTTCCCGGAGCTCGGCGAGGGCCCAGGGGGGCATTGCCCAGATCGGACGGCGATCGGCCACATCGAGGACGATCCGGTTTCGCCCGTCGCCCATGGTTCGCCCCTCGCTCATGGGGTGAGTCGATTCATGAGGCGGGGGAAGGGAATGAGCTCACGCACGTGCGATCGGCCAGTGATCCACGCCACGGTGCGTTCGATACCCAGCCCGAAGCCCGAGTGGACGAAGGTCCCGTAGCGACGGAGGTCCAGGTACCACTCGTATGCTTCCTCCGGCAGCTTCTCCTCCCGGATGCGGGCCAGAAGCCGATCCAGGTCATCCTCCCGTTGACTCCCCCCGATGATCTCCCCGTAGCCCTCGGGTGCGATGAGGTCGTTGCAGAGCACCGTCCGGGGATCGTCGGGGTTCTCCTTCATGTAGAAGGCCTTCGCTTGCCGGGGGTAATTGTAGACGAACACGGGCAAGTCGAACTCCTCGGCGATCATCGTTTCGTCCGCTCCCCCAAGGTCGCTCCCCCACTCGATCTCGCTGCCCCGCGACCGGAGAAGCTCCACCGCTTCGGTATAGGAGATCCGAGGGAAAGGCACCCGGACCTTCTCGAGCGGTAAGGTATCCCTTTCCAGCTCCTCGAGCTCCCCGGCGCATCGATCGAGCGCCCACCCAACGAGGTGGGTCACGAAACGCTCCTGGAGCCGCATGTTCTCCTCGGAGTCCGCGAAAGCGACCTCGGGCTCCACCATCCAGAACTCGGTGAGGTGCCGTCGAGTCTTGGACTTCTCCGCCCGAAACGTCGGCCCAAAGCAGTAAACCTTCCCGAAGGCGGGACACGCAGCCTCCAGGTAAAGCTGGCCCGTCTGAGCGAGGTACGCCGTCTCCCCGAAGTACTCGGTGGAGAAGAGCGTTCCGGCCGACTCTCCGATCGAACCGGTCAGGATCGGCGTGTCGATCCGGGTGAACCCCTCCCTATAGAAGAAGTCGTGAATCGCGTGGGTGATCTCCGCCCGAACCCGGAGCACTGATCGCTGGACGGACGAGCGAAGCCAGAGGTGACGGTGGTCCATCAGGAACTCCACCCCGTGCTCCTTCGGCTGGATCGGGTAGGCCTCGGATGCCCCGAGGACATCGAGCTCGACCACCCTGAGCTCGAAGCCGCCCGGAGACCGCGGTTCCCTCGTCACCTCGCCCCGGACAGCCACCGAGGTCTCCTGTGTGAGCTCCGACCCCCGGGCCCAAAGCTCGTCCCCGACCTCGTCCCTGGCTAGAACGCACTGCACGACTCCGGTGCCGTCGCGGACCACTGCGAAGGCCACCTTCCCGTGGACGCGAAGCGTCTCCACCCAACCCCCGATCCCCACGACCTCCCCCTCCTGCTCCGGAAGGTCCTTCACCTCCACCCTTTTCGCCTCGGTCATCGAAGCACCCGACTCGGTTCTTCAGACATCATCTCCGGTCCTCCGGATCGGAGTCGAAGTAGTCGAGTCGATGGATCGGCATCACAACCGCCGTCAGCATGTTCAGCAAGTGTGCCACCACTCGCTTCACATATCGAAAGGCCAGGGCGCGCGCGATCGCCTGAGGGCCCTGATCCGTTCCTCCGACGAGTGCCGACACCCGCTCGTCGAAGAGGTTGAGCATCTCGTCTCCCTGGGTCATCAGCCGACGAGAGACCTCAGAGTCCCGGGTGGCGAAGGCCTCGGCGGCCTCGCTGATGAACTCCGAGACCTCTTTGGCGAGATCACGCCACTCCTGCGCGTCCGGTACCTCCCCGAAGTTCGCTCCGTCCAGGGCGAGATCGATGAGGTTCTTCGCGTAATCGCCCACCCGCTCGATGTCCTTCACGATCGACATGTAGATCAGCACCGTCGGGATCTCGATCGCACCGAACACGCTGGCATGCACGACGAGGTCCCGCCGGATCTCGCGCTCCGCCAGGTTCACCTTCTGGTCCGTGGATCGTACCTCGTCATTCACGTCGCGGGCCGCGACGTCGCCGAGGAGAGCGGCCATCGCCAGATCGAACTCGTGGCGATCGTGCATGAGCATCTCCCGCACCTTCCCCTCGATCCGGTCGATCCGCTCACCACCGCCCCCGCGCAGGAACCTGAATGTCGCCATCGTCCATCCCTTTTCTGGTGTCTACCGAATCAAGAAGATCCCCAGCAGCGGAAGCACTAGAAACAAGCCCAACACATATGTGAACACCATCCAGTGCCTTCGAACCGCAATGTCCGCCACCCTCTCCGCGACCCTGACCGGAAAAAGCCGGATTTGACGAATCGGAAAGATCACCGCAATCGCCGAGAGATTGAACAGAGTGTGAACGAGGGCGATCGTCAGCCCCTCCGGCCGAAGCACGGCCAGGGAGGCCAGGAGGGCGGTGATCGTCGTCCCGACGTTCGCCCCCACGGTGATCGGGTACGCGTTGGGCAACGTCAGGACGCCAGCGGCGACGAGGGGTACGAGAATCGAAGTGGTGATCGTCGAGGACTGGACTGCGACCGTCACCCCGATCCCCACGAAGATCCCGATGGTTCCCCCTCCCCTTCCGATGAACTGGTTCATCATCCGCTCCACCCCGCCTGCCACCAGCCGCCGCATGTTCCGGGTGATGAAAGCCAGAGCGAAAAAGATGAAGACCAGTCCGAGGAAAAGGAAGATGAGGCCCGGCAGAGTGCCCACACCGAGCCACGGCTCCACGAACTCCACAGGAGCTCGCACGACCTGCCGAATCGGGCTTCGTGGAGGGGAGGCCGGATCGAACTCCGCCCCGCGCAGCACTCCGGTCAGCCACACCGAAGCCCGGCTCAGAAATCCGGTCGCGAGCTCGAGGGGAAGGAGCACCGCAACGGCCATAAGGTTGAACGAGTCGTGCACCGTGGCAGCGGCGAACCCCCTCCGAAACTCCTCCGATCGGCGAATCGATCCGAGAGACGCGAGGGTGTTGGTCACCGTGGTCCCGATGTTCGCCCCCATGATCATCGGCACCGCTAGTGAAACCGGCAGGGTGCCCGCTCCAACCATTCCCACGATGGTCGAAGTCGACACCGACGACGACTGGACGAGGACGGTCGCGAGAATTCCGGCGAACAGTCCGGAGATCGGGTTGGCGACCGAGCGAAGAAGTCCCTCCTGGAAACCCTCCTCCATCGCTCCGATCCCGGTTTCGAGAAAGGCGACGCCCACGAGGAAAATGTAGAGGAGGAAGACTACCAGAAGGCTGCGAATCGGCGCCGGAAGGTTCCGGCCCGTGAGACTCAATTGCGGGGGTACGGCGCTGGTCACGGTCAAGGGGCCTCTAGCGGGGTGAAGAACCGTTGAACGCAGGAGAGTCGAACCACCGGGTCCCATTGTACCCAGAGTGGGACGCACCGTACAGGTCCGGCGCCGATTATCCCACCCGCCACATCTTGAGTCGGTCGGAATACCGCTGTTCGAGAAGGGTTCGGACCCGTTCGTGCTCGGACTCCTCGAGGGTGGGATCGCGGGCGACCATCCGGCGGGCCAGCTCCCGCGCCCGGATGAGGAGAGCTTCGTCCCGGCTCAGGTCGGCGAAGCGCAGGAGGGGATCCTTCCCGTGTTGCTGGGCGCCGAACAGGTCCCCTTGTCCCCGGATCTCGAGGTCCGCCTGGGCCAAGCGGAAGCCGTCGTGCGTACTCCGAAAGATCTCGAGTCGCTGCGCGGCCTTCTCGCCCGAGTCGGCCACGAGAATGCAGATCGCCTTGGATCCTCCCCGCCCCACCCGGCCCCGTAGCTGATGGAGCTGACTTAGCCCGAAGCGTTCCGCATGCTCGATGACCATGACGTTGGCGTTGGGAACGTCGATCCCGACTTCGATGACCGATGTGGCCACCACGAGGTCGACTTCACCTTCCTGAAACGCCCCCATGACCCGGGACTTCTCCTCGGGTGGAAGGCGTCCGTGAAGGAGTCCGAGCCGCCGACCCGGAAACACTTCGCTCGCGAGTCGTTCGTACTCCTGCGTCGCGGCCCGGAGATCGGACTTCTCGGATTCCTCGACGAGCGGGTAGACGATGTACCCCTGGTGACCCTTGTCGAGCTCTTCCTCGACCCGGGCGTAGACCGCACCCCTCCCGGCGGGGGAAAGCAGATGGGTCTCGACGGGGATGCGCCCCGGGGGGAGCTCGTCGAGGAGGCTCAGATCCAGATCACCATAGAGGGTGAGGGCAAGGGATCTGGGAATAGGGGTTGCTGACATCACCAGGACATCCGGGCGCGGAGCACCCCTGACGCCCTCCCCCAGTGCCATCCGCTGGCGGACGCCAAAGCGGTGCTGCTCATCGACGATGACGAGGCCGAGGGAGCGGAACTCGACTTCCTCTTGTATGAGGGCGTGGGTGCCAACCGCGAGCGCGGCCGTTCCCCCTTCCCCCAGCGCGGAAAGGGCCCTTCGCCGATCGGCCGTCGGCATCCGGCCCGTGAGGAGGACGACCTCCAGATCCAGCTCCGCGGACTCCACCGTGCGACGGATCTTACGCGCATGCTGCTCCGCCAGGAGCTCGGTCGGAGCCATGAGAGCGGCCTGATAGCCCGATTCTGCGGCGAGAAGGACCGTGAAGAGCGCAACCAGGGTCTTTCCCGACCCCACGTCTCCCTGCAGGAAGCGGTTCATCCGCCGACTCGAGAGCATGTCGCCAAAAATCTCTTGGAGCACCCTGGCCTGTGCACCGGTGAGTTGGAACGGGAGGCCCTCGTGGAGGGGCCGGATGAGCTCGTTCGTCCGCTGGAAGCGGATTCCTGGTTCCGTCTCCGTTTCCCGGTACCTCGCAAGGGCCTGCACCAGCTGGAGAAAGAAGAGCTCATCGAAGGCCAGCCGCCGCCGCCCCTCCTCCGGTTCGTGGACGGATCGAGGGCGGTGGAGACGCCGAAACCCCTCCTCCAACCCCACAAGCCCCAGCTCCCTCCGGAGCTCGTCGGGAAGGTATTCCTCCGCTGGAATCGCCTGGAGAAGCCAGTCCAGGTTTCGCTCGAAGATGTTTCGGAGGACCCACTGCGGGACCTCATCCGTGGCCGGGTAGGCTACGAAGATCGTGCCCTTCTCCTCGGGATCCCTCCCCTTCCTCGAGACGAGCGTGAACTCGCGCGGATGCAGCTGGCGCCCGTGAAAATGCTTGACCGGTCCGGTCACGAGGAGCCGATCGCCCTCCCGCAGCTTCCGATCCAACCATGGCTGTCCCGGCCATGCACAGGTGATGTACCCCGAGTCGTCCTCGAGTACGGCCTGGAAGATCCGAAGGCCCGCGCGGGTCGGGATGACTCCCTTGGACCTGATCAGGCCCAAGGCGGTGGCGTCCATCCCCACCTCGAGCGAGGCCACCGGGTGAATGGTGGAGGCG
>SLFU01000011.1 GCA_007124095.1 Gemmatimonadota bacterium | reverse complement strand
GCCGAGGCCTCGGCCGGCGGGGACCCGGGGGCTTTCAGGATCGAGCTCGAGTTCCTGGATGAGCCCACCCCGAATCAGCGCAGCGCCTTCGAGAGCGCGGTGGCCCGCTGGGAGTCGGTTGTCGTGGGGAGTCTCCAGCCTCTTCACATGGTTGAGGAGGGCGGACAGTGTGGAGAGAGGTCTCCGGACATGGATCGAACGGTCGACGACCTCCTCATCTTCGTGACCTTGGAAGAGATCGACGGGCCCGGAGGAACGGCCGGACGGGCGGGACTGTGCTGGGTACGGACCAGTGGAAGCCTTCCTATCGTGGGGCGGCTGCAGCTCGATGTGGACGACCTGCCCCAGCTCGAGAGCCTCGGCCTTCTGGAGGTCGTGATCCTGCACGAAATCGGACACGTTCTCGGGATCGGAACCCTCTGGGGGAGGATGGGGCTCCTCCGCAATCCCTCCCTCCCTGACAATGTCGGCGCCGACACCCACTTCAGCGGAGCGTGGGCGATCAATGCCTTCGACGCCATCGGGGGCGAGAGTTACGAAGGCGGGGAAAAGGTTCCCGTGGAGAACGAGATGGGTGGCCAGGGCACGAGGGACGTACACTGGCGCGGAAGCGTTTTCGACAACGAGCTCATGACCGGGTTCGTCTCAGCGGGCTCAAACCCCCTGAGTCGAGTCACCATCGCTTCTCTGCGGGACCTCGGGTACGACGTGGATGAGAGCGGAGCGGATCCGTTCACTCTCGACCCTCCGGCAGGTGTGCCCGGAGCCGTTGCCGCTCCCGGTGAGCGGCCCCACCTCCACCTCGGGGACGACATCCTCCGGGGCCCCGTGCGTCGGGTGGGCGGGAATGACCGCCTTGGAGACGCATTGGACCGGTGAGGTGAGCGCAGCGAAGGGAGTCGCCACGGTGTCGCTGGTCGGACTCCTGGTCGGGTGCGGAACGCCCGGAGGCACGCCCCCCGAGTGCCACGAATTCACGGGCGACTCCCGGTCCGTGGAGGTCGCTCACCTCGCGGGAGAATTCCGCCTCGTGGTCGTCTCGACCCAGGAGCCCCACCTCGAGGAGCGGGCCGATGTCCGCCTCGAGCTGGTCGCACAGGATCTCGAGCTTCGGACGATTCCGGGCATCACGGGCGAACCGCTCCCGGGAGTCGAGCAACCACTTCGAGGGATCCTGAGAGGAGACCTCGGCGCTGTCGGGGCCGTGGTCCCCGGTGACCTCCTCTCCGAGGACCCCCGGGCGCCCGGAGTGGCAGTCCTTCGGATGGACGCCACTGAAGCCGGCGACGCGCGAGTCATCGTCCGCCTCGGCTCCGAGGCGAACCAGCGGGAACGGCTCGCCTTCGACGAAGCCTTCACGGTCCTCCGGGTGAGGGCGACCGAGAAGTCCAGGTTCTTCGGGGAATGGGAAAGCGGTAACGGCGGGGAAGGAGCGCGAGGCTACTTTTGCGGATACCGGAGTCAGCCCTGACGGGGATGGAGCGCCGGGGTCGGATCAGATCGAGGCGAGACGTTCGAGAAACACCTCGACCTCTTCCGTGTCCTGGAGCGAGTAGGTCGCGGCCGTTTCACGGGGGAGGTCGGCCACGAGGATCCCGATCCCCCGCCCGGTGAGCGCCCGGAACGCGTCCTCGTCCGTGGTGTCGTCCCCGATGTAGAGGGGGGTGACGTCGGGGCCGTCGAGGGCGAGCGCCTCCATGAGCCAGAGCACGGCCTTCCCTTTGTCCCAGTCCATTCGGGGACGAATCTCGAAGACCTCCTTCCCGTGAGACTTTTGAAGCGCCGGATGCGTTTCCAGGGCGTTGTCGATCGCGCCCTCCACCGCACTCTTCTCGTCCTCCGATACGAGGCGGTAATGCACGGCCACGGTGAACCGCTTCGGCTCGACCAGCGCACCTTCGACGCCCGCAAGCTTCTCCGTCAGTTCGGCCGTGACCGCCTCCACCTGCGGCACCACCTCTTCGGCCACCTGGTGCCGCAGCGGTTCCCCCTCCGCCGAGATGGCCGCGATGTCGAACCCGTGGCTTCCCGCGTAGTTCAGATTCTCCAGGCCCACGAATCCGAAGACATCCGCCCGACTGCGTCCGCTCACCAAGGTGGTCGGATGGCGTTCCGCGAGACGTTCGAGAATCCGGCGCCGTCGATCCGGCAGGACCGCCCGATCCGGCTGGTCCACTATGGGAGTGAGGGTACCATCGTAGTCGAGAAAGATGGCGGGTCGAGCATCGGCAAAGACCCGAGCGATCGCCTTCCACTCGCGAAGGGCTGACGGCCGACGATGCTCGACCCCGGCCACCCAGGCCTCCAGGAGCGCCGGTGTGATCCCTCCGAGCTCGTCGACACCCATGACGAGGTCCGCACCGGCTTCTCTCAAGGCGATGCGGTCCGCCATGCTCCAGGCCACCCCCACCACGACCCCGAATCCGCCTCCGGATCCCGCCTCCACCCCCGAGGTGGCGTCCTCGAAAACGGCGCTCCGCTCGGGCTCCACCCCCATCCGCCGGGCCACCTCGAGAAAGAACTCCGGGTCCGGCTTTCCGGCCAGCTCGGTCTCCAGGAGCGTGTTGCCGTCGACGCGCTCCTCGAAAAGCTGGTCGAGCCCCGCCCGCCGAAGGATCCGTTCGCAATTCCGACTCGAGGAAGCCACCGCAATCCGGACGCCCTTGGCCTTGAGGTCCCGGATCAGGGCCACCGTATCCTCGATGACCTCGACACCCCTTGCCTCGAGAACCTCCTCAAAGATGTCGTCCTTCCGGTTCGCGAGTCCGCAGATCGTTCTCCGCCCCGGGGCGTCCGAGGGGTCCCCCATGGGGAGCTCGATCCCTCGCACCTCGAAGAATGTCCGCAGGCCTTCGTAACGGGGCTTTCCGTCCACGTACCGACGATAATCACGATCCGCGTCAAAAGCTTCGAAGGACCGCCCCTCATCCTCCTCCAGAACCCGCAGAAAGTCGTCGATGAGCCGCTTCCACGAATCCGCGTGGACTCCGGCGGTATCCGTGATCACGCCGTCCATATCGAAGATTGCCGCCTGCAGGTGCAACGCGTCGGGCATGGCTTCCTGGTCCAAACTCAGAAGGAAAAGAATCCTTCGGGGGGCTGCGGCTGAAAGGTGTGGACCGAGGGAAGGTCGCGCCATCCGTCCTCCCGGGCAGCCTTCAAAAAGGAATCCACCCACCAGGACAGATCGAAGTCCTGGATCGTCCGTCGCAGCGATCCCATCCTGCGCCTCCGATCCTCCCTGGACATGATGGCCCCTTCGTGGATCGCCTCGGCCACCCCTTCCACGTCGAACGGGTTGACCAGGAGGGCGTCGTTCTGGAGCTGCGCGGTGGCTCCGGCATACTCCGAAAGGATGAGGACTCCTTCCCCCTCGAGGCTCGATGCGCAATACTCCTTCGCGACCAGGTTCATCCCGTCCTTGAGGGGTGTCACGAGAGCGACGGCCGCTTCCCGATAGTGAGCCAGCAATTCCACGCGATCCCAGTGTCCGTACTGGTAGTGGATCGGAGCCCAATCGCCACGGGTAAACTCCCCCTGGATCGCTCCCACGAGGCGTTCGATCTCCATCTTGAGCCGCTCATACTCCGGGATGTTCTCGCGGCTCGGGATCACCAACTGAACCAGGGTCACGCGCTCCCGCAGGTCCGGGTACCGCTTCAGAGCCAGACGGAATCCCTTGAGCTTGTGCGGGACCCCCTTCGAGTAGTCCAACCGATCCACCCCGAGGACGAGCTTCCGCCCGAGGCCTTCCGCACGTAGCCGTGCCGCTCGTTCCGACACTTCGGAGGAAGCGGCTTCCGACGCGAACTCCTCGAAATCGATGGCGATCGGGAACACCCCGACCCGTACGTGCCGATCGCCCAGTCGGACCAGGCGCACGCGGTCGGTCGGCTTCCCTCCGATCTCCGCGCTCGGGAGGAGGGCGTCCAGACACTGCAGGAAGTTGGACCGGTCACGTGCACTCTGAAATCCGATCAAGTCGAAGCTGAGGAGGGACCGGAGGATGCTGAACCTCCAGGGAAGCTTCACGAAGAGGTCGAGGTGCGGGAAGGGAATGTGCAGGAAGAAGCCGGTCTGCGACTTGACGCCCAGGGCGTGGAGGTCTTCGGCGACGCTCATCAGGTGGTAGTCGTGCACCCAGAGGAAGTCGCCTTCCCTCGAGACCTCTCGCAGCGCCTCCGCGAACTTCCGGTTCACCTTGCGATAGGTTTCCCAGAAGCGCGGGTCAAAGTTGCATTGGGTCTGAAAGTCGTGGAAAAGGGGCCAGATCACCTGGTTGGAAAAGCCCAGGTAGAAGTCTTCCTTTTCCTTCTCGGTGAGGAGCACCGGATGGACGCTGTACCCGCTTCCCTCGGAGAGCTCGTCGAGCGCCTTCCGGAGCCCTGTCCCATCCTGCTCGGGATCCGCTCCAGGCCATCCCACCCAGACCCCTCCCCGACCCTGGAGCACAGGCCTCATGGCAGTGACCAGCCCTCCAGATCCCGGCTCGGCCCGCCAGCGGCCGTCCCGCCCCCGATCGAGAACCACCGGGAGGCGGTTCGAGGCCACCACCAATCGGCCTTGCATAGGTTCGACGTCGGTCTCTCGAGTCATCCGGAAGAACTCGTTCGAGGGGACAGCTCGCTCCGGGCACCAAGTTGGCAGTCTAACAGCCTCGGCGGGACCACCGCAATGTGACGCCGGGGTACGAAGCGACCCTTCCGAGCGCACGGGAAACGGGCGCACGAGAACGCCGCGAGGGCGCCCCTCCGGCTTGTCACGCTTCGGACGCCGGTGGTTGCTTTCAATGGTACTCCGGCGTACTCTGGAGCACGGTGGCCACCAGCGCTTTCACCGGTTCGAGACGGGTGTCTAGAGCGAAGTGACGGGTGTCCAGGCGAAGTTGGGGTCGGCCGGGAGCTCACCATGTACCCGATTTCCGATCTGCCCTGTCACCATCCCCTCTGGTCGGTCGTAGACAGGGTTGACGAGGCTCCTTAGATCCCTCCCTCCAGTCCTGGCGCCGTAGCGGGAGATAGACGACGACCGCTTCTTTCAGCTTCTTTCCCCAAGCGCCTGGGCTGTGGGGATCCATGTTCTGGTCCGGATCGTGGTCCACTGACCGACTGACGGTCGATCGAGGCAAGGAGTAGGAGGGACCGGCGGCCGCCGGTCAGCCTCAGCGAAATCGAGACCCTACGCATCCTATTTGGTAGACAGGGCATCCTATTGGTAGACAGGGCATCCTAGGTACACGCGTCCTAGGTATTCAGGAAGGAGATGAGGTATATAGAGGAAGGGATCCCGGTGCCCTCCGGTCAGGGGCCCACCCGGACTCCGCTTCCAGGGCACCCCTGAAGTATCTCCCCCCTTCGAGCTCCAATGCTCCAGATACTCGACCTGGTCTTCGAATACTTCTTCAAGTATCCCCGGTTCATTTACGAGCGGGGGGAGCTGGTCTGGGCTGGAAGCTGGCACCCCCTCTGGCTCCTACTCGGCTTGTGCGCCGGAATCATTCTCGTGGGATGGAGCTACCGTTGGGCAAGCTCCCGGGCATCATCCACAACCGCCTGGGGGCTAGCCGCGCTCCGGGCGGCCGGGCTGGGTATCCTGGTGATCTGTCTCTTTCGTCCGACGCTCGTACTCTCCACGGCCGTTCCTCAGCAGAATGTGGTTGCGGTGCTGATCGACGACTCCCGGAGCATGGCGGTCCCGGATGTGGGGAGTCGAGCGCGGGGGGAAGTCGCCCACGAGCTCTTCGACGGCGAGGACAGCCTGCTTCGGGAGGCGCTCGAAGAGCGCTTTCTCGTCCGACGTTTCCGGTTTTCAACCGAGGCCGCCCGAATCTCGGACGCCGAGGAGTTGACCTTTCAGGGGACTCGAACGCTCACGGGCCGAGCGCTCGAGTTCGTCCAGCAGGACCTTTCCTCCGTCCCTCTCACCGGGATCGTCCTCGTCACGGATGGTGGGGACCACGATCGCCCCGCGCTCGACGACGCCCTATTGCGTCTCCGCTCCGAGGGGGTTCCGGTGCATGTCGTGGGGATCGGGGGGGAGCGCCTGGAGCCGAATGTGGAGATCGAGCGCGTCGATATCCCTCGCTCCGTGCTCCGAGGTTCCACGGTTACGGCCGACGTGGCCGTGGCCCACTCGGGCCTCGGGGGTATCCGCATACCGGTCCGAGTAGAGGAGGACGGGCGCATACTGGCGGTGGAGGAAGTAGAGTTGCCGGAGGGAGGAGGAAGCGTGACCGTGCAGCTTCCCTTCCTCCTCGAGGAATCCGGCGTGCGCCGGTTGAGGGTCCGGGTCCCCGAGCAGGCAGGGGAAGTGGTCCGGGAAAACAACCACCGGGACATCCATGTCCGGGTTCGAGACGGCCGGGACAAGATCCTCTTCTACGAGGGACAGCCGCGCTTTGAGGTAGGGTTCCTCCGCAGAGCGATCCGTGACGACGAGAACCTTCAACTCGTTGTCCTCCAACGAACCGGAGACGAGCGGTTCATCCGGCTCGATGTAGACGACGGCGAGGAGTTGGCAGGCGGCTTCCCGCGGACCCGGGAAGAGCTCTTCGAGTATCGGGGCCTCGTGCTCGGCAGCGTGGAGGCGAGCGCGTTCACTCCCCAACAGATGCGAATGATCGTGGATTTCGTGGATCGCCGGGGAGGCGGGCTGCTGTTCCTCGGGGGGGGGCTCTCCCTGGGGGAGGGAGGCTACACCGGCACCGCGCTCGAGCCCCTTCTTCCCGTCGTACCGAATGGGGTCCCTGCAACCGGAACGCCCGCGGAGGCGTTCTCCGCCGAGCTCAAGGTCTCCCCCACGGAAAGCGGGGCACGCCACCCCATCCTCCCCTTCGGTCCCGGCCAGCATGCACGTTCGGGGTCCGAGGCTTTCGGCCTCGCGGAGAGGGAGCTCCTCACCGGATGGGACGAGCTCCCCCCCCTCACCACGGTGAACCGACTGGGAGCTCCCCGATCCGGCGCCACCGTCCTCCTTACCGGGACCGACCTCGACCTCCCCGGCTCCGAGCAACCAGTTCTCACGTATCAGCGCTACGGGGCCGGTCTCTCGGTCCTTCTCTCCGTCCACGACACCTGGCTTTGGCAGATGCACGGGGACATTCCCCTCGAGGATCGGACCCACGAGACCTTCTGGCGGCAGCTCCTCAGGTGGCTCGTCCAGGACGCTCCCGATCCCCTGGAGGCCAGTGCCGTCCGGGATAGGGTGGCCCCGGGTGAGCCTGTGGAGCTCCTGGCCCGCATCCGCAGCGAGGAGCATCTTCCGGTGAACGGAGCCACCGTGGTCGCAACCGTGACGGATCCGTTCGGATCTGAGACGACCGTTGGCTTGAGCTGGAATCTGGATCGGGACGGTGAATACCGCGGATCCTTCCTGCCCGAGGTGGCCGGGCCCTTCGAGATTCGGATCGAGGCTGACGATGCCGGACGACCGCTGACCGCCCCACCCCTGCATGTGGAGGCCGGTGTGCACGACGAGGAGTTCCAGGGTGCGGCGATGAGGATCGATTTGCTCCGGCGGATCGCGAGCGAGACCTCCGGAGCCTTCTACACCGTGGATCAGGTCGAACGGCTCCCCGAGGCTCTCCGACACATCGAGCGCGGAACGGTGATGCAGGAGGAGCGTGATCTCTGGGATCTTCCCCTCTTCTTCTTCCTCCTGGTCGGGCTCCTTTCGACCGAGTGGTTCATTCGGCGCAGGCAGGGGCTGGCATGAGGCCCAATGTGCGATTCGCCCTCCTTCTACCGGGCCTGCTGGCAGGGGTCTCGTCCTTTCCCTCCAGCCTGTCCGGGCAAGAAGCCCACCTGCTGATCGTCGCGGGTCTCGGAGGGGAGCCGCACTATCAGGAGAGCTTCGTGGAGTGGGGGGAGCGGATGGTCGAGGGCGCGCTCGCAGCCGGGGTCGCGCCCGAACGCGTGACTTTCCTCGCCGAAGACCCGGAGGCCTCACCGGAGCGCATCCAGGCCCGCTCGACGCGAGAGGAGGTGGAGGCCGCACTCCGACGCATCGAGGAGCGCTCCGCCCCGGACGACCGGGTTCTCCTCCTCCTGATTGGCCACGGAAGCGGGTCTGGAGGGGAGTCCCTTGTCAACCTTCCGGGCCCCAGTCTCCAGGCGACGGACTACTCGGCGCTCCTGGACAACCTCGCTCCTCGACAGATCGCCATCGTGAACACGGCAAGCGCGAGCGGCGACTTCATCCCGGTCCTGGCGGGCGAGGGAAGGATCGTGATCACGGCGACCAGGAGCTCCCAGCAGCGCAACGCGACGATCTTCGGGCAGTACTTCGTCGAAGCCTTCTCCACCGAGGGCGCCGATTTCGACCGGGATGGTCGAATTTCCCTTCTGGAGGCCTTCGAGTACGCGCGAATCGAGACGGAGCGCCACTTCCGCGAGCGGAACCTCTTGCCGAGTGAAACCGCCCTCCTCGAGGATCGACCGGACGGCCGGGGAATCTCGGATCCGGGTGGCGAGGGCGAGGTGGGCCTCCTCGCATCCCGGTTCTTCCTGGGAGTGGAAACGGATCTCCCGGATTCACCGGAACCCGGGGACGATTCCCCCCTCGCCGAGCTCCTCGAAGCACAGGAGCGCCTCGAAGCCGACGTCAGGGAGCTGAGCCGGAGGGCCGACACCCTCGAGCCCGGGGAATACCGGGAGCGAATGGAGTCCCTACTCGTCGAACTCGCCCGGATCGGCCAGGAGATCCGCCGGCTCCGGGAGGATCCGGAATGAGGCGGCCCCTTCTCGACGGTGCCGTCTTCCTCGTCCTCTTGCAGGGGCTGGGCTCCGCCGCGCTCCTGGGCCAGACATCGGAGGACCCGGACGCCCTCCTTCGCGCGGGAGACTACGAGCGAGCCATAGAAGTCCTCGGGCCTCCGGATGCCCCGCCTTCCGCCTCACCGGAAGCAAGCCTCCGTCTCGCGGACGTCCTCCTCGAGGTCGGCGAGCACGAGAGAGCGGAGTCGGTTCTCCGGGGGGCGCTGGACGGGAATCCAGGGCATGCCGGCCTCACACTCCTCCTGGGCAAGACACTTGTCGAGCGGGGCCACCTGGAAGAAGCCGACCGGGCCTTCGCCGAGGCGGAGCTCGGGGAGGGAGGAGACGCACTGCTGGCCGAACTCCACCGGGCGGAGCTGCTCCTCCGGACGGGACGGCGGGAATTAGCGCTCGAGCGTTTCGATCGCTTCATCGACGTCTACAACCGCTCCGCTGGGCTCGATTCCCGAGGACTTCTCGCGGTGGCCGGAGCCGTCCGGCAACTCGGGGTAACGAATCCGGTCCTCTACCGGGACGCCCTCCGCGCCTACGACGAGGCGATCGCACAGGATCCGGAGAACTTCGACGCTCACCTCGGCGTCGGAGAGTTGTTTCTGGAAACCTACAACGCCCCTGATGCGAGAGGCGCCTTTCAGGCCGTGCTCGAGCGCAGAGCTCGCCATCCCCGGGCCCTCCTGGGAATGTCCCGGGTCGCCATCCTGGAGAGCTCTCCGGAGTCGGCGGCATTGGTTGAGGCAGCGCTGGAGGTCAATCCGAACCTCGTTCCCGCCCTCGTGACGAGGGCCCGTCTGCAGCTAGCTGCCGAGGCCGACTCGATCGCGCGCGAGGACTTGAACCGCGCACTCGCGGCGAACCCCATCTCGAGCGAAGCTCTGGCGGTACTGGCGGGACTCCGATTCCTCCAGGGAGACCTGCAGGGTTACGAGGAGGCTCGAGGCCGGGCCCTGGAGATGAATCCCCGGGATTCCGACTTCTTCATCACGGTGGCCGAGCTCGCCGCGCAGCGGCGCTTCTATGCCGACGCGGTGCAGTTCGCAGAGCAGGGCACCGCGGTGGATAGCCTGGCCTGGGAGGCTTTTGGCTTGAAGGGCCTGAACCAGCTCCGCACCGGCGAAATCGCGGAGGGCCGAAGTAGCCTCGAGGTCGCCTTCCGGGGGGATCCCTACAACATCTGGTTCAAGAATACCCTGGACCTCCTCGACGTCATGGACGACTTCGAGGAATGGGGATCGGATCGGGTGAGAGTCTGGGTGGACCCGGAAGACGGTGAAGCGCTTGCCACCTATATGGTCGAGCTCGGGGAACGGGCGCTCGACGACCTGGGCGCCCTCTACGGCTACGATCCACCGGTTCCGGTCCGAGTCGAGGCCTTCCGGCGGAGCGCCGACTTCTCGGTCCGGACCATCGGGCTCACCGGGCTGGGTGCATTGGGGGTCAGCTTCGGACCCGTCGTGGCCCTGGAATCTCCGGCAATCCGTCAGCCGGGCGGGTTCCACTGGGCATCGACGCTCTGGCACGAACTCGCCCACACCGTTCACTTGGGAGTGACGGATCACCGGGTCCCCCGGTGGATCACGGAAGGGCTCGCGGTGCGGGAGGAACGGCGGGCGGGTACCGGATGGGGCGCCCGACCTTCGCTCACCTTCTTCTCCGCCTATCTCGACGGCCGGATCCGCGACCCGAGCGAGCTCAGCCGCAGCTTCATCCGGCCGCGGCACCCCCAGGAGGTGGCGTTCGCCTATGTCCTCAGCTCACTCGTGACCGAGTGGATCGAGGAGGAGTGGGGGTTCGATGCGGTGCTCGGGATCCTCCACGGATACGGGGAAGGACGTACCACTGAAGCCGTGATTCGCCGGGAGCTCGGGATCGAGCTCCCGGAGTTGGACGAGCGCTTCGACACCTGGTTTCGCGAGACGTATGCCACCCCTCTCGATGGCCGAGACGAGCTCGAGGCCAGCATCCGGATGGGAAGAGAACTCCTCGAGGAGGGCCGGTTCGACGAGGCTATTCCCCACCTCGAACGGGCCAGGGATCTCTTCCCGGAAAACCCGGATCCGCGTGGGCCCAACCACCTGCTGGCCCAGGCACATCGGGAGCTCGGAAACGAGGAGGAGCTTCTCGGGGCCCTAGAGGTGCACATCGAGTCCGCAGGCTCGGACTACGACGCCCACCTGAAGTTGGCCGAGCTCCGCGAAGCCCGCGGAGAGAGCGAACGGGCGATCATGGCGCTCGAGGCTGCGATCCATATCACCCCGTTCGACCTCGGGGTGCATCGGCGACTTGCCGCGCTCTATCGAGAGGTGGGGCACTCCGCCGGAGAGGTTCGCGAGTACCGGGTGGCGCTGGCACTCGAGCCTACCGACCGTGCGGGCGCTCTTCACCGACTCGCAGACGCCCAGTTCCGCGCCGGCGAGCTGGCAGAGGCACGGGAAACGGTGCTCCAGGCTCTGGAGCTCGCCCCCCTCTTTTCCGAGGCGCAAGACCTGCTCCTCCGAATTCTCGACGAGCAGTGAACGCTGAACCCATACACACGCGGGAGGGTCCGTTGGATTCGACAAGAGCGGAGGAGAGGGTGGAGGCGGAGGAGCGCGTGGACGACGAGGTCCTCGCCGAGAAGATGCGGGAGACCCATCACGCCGTCCTGAGAGAAGTGGGGAAGCGAATCGTGGGGCAGGAGGCGATTCTCGAGCAGGTCCTCCTCTCCCTCTTCGTGGGAGGGAACAGCCTCCTCCTCGGGGTGCCCGGGCTCGCCAAGACCATGATCATTCAGACGATGGCCGAGGTGCTGGATCTGCGCTTCTCCCGCATCCAGTTCACGCCCGACTTGATGCCCTCGGACATCACCGGAACGGAGATTCTCCAGGAAAACACCTCCACGAACCAGCGTGAGCTCGTGTTCCGGCCCGGTCCCATCTTTGCGAACATCGTCCTTGCCGACGAGATCAACCGAACCCCCCCCAAGACCCAGGCCGCACTCCTCGAGGCCATGCAGGAGCATCGCGTCACGGTCCAGGGACACACCTACGAGCTGCAGGAGCCCTTCTTCGTATTCGCCACACAGAATCCCATCGAGCTCGAAGGCACCTATCCGCTCCCCGAGGCGCAGCTCGACCGGTTCATGTTCGAAGTCCTGCTCGAGCACCTCCCGGAGGAGGAGGAGTTGACCGTCGTCCGAGGCACCACGGGGATCGAGACGGAGAAGCCCGCACAGGCGCTGTCCCGCCGAGACCTTCTCGCCTTCCAGAGGCTGGTCCGGCGTGTACCGCTCTCCGAGGCCGTCGCCCGCTACGCTCTCACGATCGTACGGGCGAGCCGTCCCCGATCGAATGGCACACGGGACTTCGTTGAGGACTGGGTCGCTTACGGGGCGAGTGTCCGGGCGGCGCAGTACCTCGTCCTGGGGGGTAAGGCGCGAGCGCTGACCCGGGGTCGGTTTGCCGTGAGCTTCGAAGACGTCCGGGCACTGGCTCATCCGGTCCTCCGACACCGAATTCTCACGAACTTCCAGGCGCAGTCCGAAGGAATCGACACGGAGAGAGTGGTGGACCACCTCCTGGAAACCGTCCCTGTCCCAAAATCGGGCATGTAGGGCGGGGGCCGCATAAGAACAGGAAAGGAGAGGCAAGGCCGAGATGACTCCCGCCAACGCCCGCGCCGGAGGGCGCCCCGGCACCGGCGCCAACTTCCTGGATCCCCGGGTCCTCCAACGGATCGGGAATCTGGAGCTGGTGGCCAGGAGCGTGGTCGAAGGATTTCTCCAGGGCCTGCACAGATCTCCCTTCGTCGGGCAATCCCTGGACTTCGCCGAACACCGCCCCTACGCCCTCGGAGACGACCCCCGACGCGTAGACTGGCGGGTCTACGCCAGAACCGGCCGTTACTACGTAAAGGAATTCGAGGCGGAAACGAACACGAACTTCACCGTACTTCTCGACGTGTCGCGATCGATGTCGTTTGGCCGGGAGGGGTTGTCCAAGTTCGACTACGCCCGCTTCCTGGCGGCGAGCCTCGCCTTCCTTGCTCGCCGCCAGGGTGACAGGGTGGGGATCGTCACGGTCGACGACGAAATCCGGGAAGTAGTGCCCTGTTCCGCCCGGCATCTAGAACGGGTGCTTCTCACGATCGACCGGGCCCGCCCGGAGAACCCCGGGGAGCTGGCCCAGGCCCTCCGGGACGTAACTGCGCGGCAAGAGAGAAAGGGGATCATCGCCCTGGTCAGTGACCTGTATCTCGAGCCCGATGAGCTCTCCCAGCCCCTCAAGGTCCTCGGCCAGGCCGGAAACGATGTTCTCGTCTTCCACGTCCTCGATCCGGCGGAGCGGGAGTTGCCCTACGAGGACGCCCTGACCCTCGAAGACCTCGAGACGGGTGAGGTCCTCCCGGTAGACCCGGGTGAGCTGCGGGCCGAGTACCAGGAGCTCATCCGCTCCCACATCGCCGGGGTGGCGAGCGCTCTCGCAAAGGGCCGTGTGGACTACCTCCTCGCGGACACCTCGGAGGCACTCGACCAGATGCTCTTCAGCTTTCTCTCGGCTCGACAGGACCGAAAGAGGAGGGGACGATGGGCCTCGCGTTCCTGACACCTCTCTTTCTGGGAGGCCTCCTCGCGGTGGCGATCCCCGTGATCGTACACCTGATCCGCCGGCACCGCGGGATGCCCTTCCACTTCCCGTCCCTCATGTTCCTCCGCCGCCTTCCGGTCCGGGACGTTCGGCGCCGGCAGATCCGCGACTGGCCCCTCCTCCTGCTTCGCGCATCGGTCGTCGTGCTCCTCGCGCTCGCCTTCGCCCGTCCGGTCCTCCAATTCGGAGGCGCGGAGGAGGAAGGAGTGGAGGAGGCCTTTCGGGAGGTGGTCATCGTCCTCGACCGGTCCTGGAGCATGATGCGGGGAGAGCGGTGGGAGCGGGCGCGGAGCTCCGCCGACTCCGTGCTCTCCGAGCTCCAGGCCCCCGATCGCGTCTCTCTCGTCCTCTTCGACCGGAGCGGGATGCTGGCGGTGGAGCCTACCCTCGATCTGGCCAGGGTGCGCGCCGTCCTCGACACGACCCGCGCTGGATGGAGCGGGGCACGCTTCGGGTCGGGCCTGCAGGCAGCCGCCACGGTGCTGGACGCATCGGACCGTTCCCGCCAGGAGGTCGTCTTCATCTCCGACTTCCAACGGAGCGGTTGGGACCAGGGCCCCAGAGACCGCCTTCCTCCCGGAGCTCGACTTCTCCCCATCGACGTCGGGAACGATGGACTGGGGATGATCGTCGTATCCGACGTGATCTTCGAGCACAGCTTCCCGGAGGGACGACACCTGGTCACGCCGACCGTGCGCATCGTACGCCAGGGACCAGGCCCTCCAGCCCGTGGAGAACTCACGCTCGAGCTCGATGGAGCGCTCGCGGAGTCGCGCACCACAGAGATTTCACAAGTGATCACCTCCATCGCTCTGGAGCCCTTCCTCCTCTCCGGGCCGGATCCGGTCCGGGGGGAGATTCGCCTGGTGCCGGAGGAGGCGGAGGCCGAGGAGCCCTTCCGATTCAGCCTCTCCGCCCGAGAGATTCTCTCCGTGCTCCTCATCGAAGGGCCGGACGCCCCGCCCTACCTGCGGCAAGCGCTTCGGCTCGCGGGCACGCCTCCGATCCGGGTGGAGAACCGCACCAGCACGCAGGGCCTCACACCGGAGTCTCTCGAGGAGTTCGATCTGGTGCTGCTCCACGACCTCCCCCTCCCTTCGGGCGCCGCCGGGGCACAACTCCGTGATCATGTCGACTCGGGCGGAGGCCTCCTGGTCGTCGCCGGTCCCGGGAGTGCACCAGCCGAGTGGGAGTCCGCATGGGATGCCATCCTGCCGGGGCGTCCAGGAGAGCCGGTGACCCGGGATCCCGTGCGGGGAGGGTCGCTCACCGGCCTCGAGCAGGATCACCCCATCTTCGTGGCCTTCTCGGGACCGGAAGGCGGAAGCCTGGGCGGACCTCGCTTCTTTCGATACCGGACCTTGCCACTGGCCGACCCGTCTTCCCTCGGCATGGAAGGGGATCTCGAGCCTGTCCGGGCCCTCGCCCGCTTCGACGACGGAACACCCGCGCTGGCAGAACGTGCCGCAGGAAGCGGCCGGGTCCTCATCTGGACTTCGGCCCTCGACACTGGATGGAGCGACCTGCCCCTCCGCCCGGTCTTCGTTCCCCTCGTGCGGGAGATGGTGCGCTACGCGGCGCACCGGCGGGAAGCGTCCCCCTTCGTGACGGTCGGGCAACCCCTCGACGCGCGCTTCCTTCTCGAGCGGGCCGGATTGCTCCGGGATCGCCCTACAGAAGAGGGGGAAGCTGCCGGAGGGGAGGGGTGGACGCTCCCCGCGGCCGTGATGATCGGTCCGGGTGGAAGAAGTGCGGGCCTTCGGGCGGGGGGGGGACCGATAGACCTTCGAGAGCCCGGATTCTACGAGATCCAAAGGGAAAGTGCCGCACCGGGGACGGGTTGGACCCTCGCCGCGAACCCGGACCTCGGAGAGGTCGATCCTACCCGGATGGACCCCCAGGAGCTCGTACTGGCAGCGCAGGGGGAGGGGACCGCGACCTCCACCGAACCAGGAGCCGACCGGGAGGTGAGTCTCCTGGAGAGTGAGCGGCGGCAGGGCGCTTGGAGGTTCATCCTCCTGGCCGTCCTCCTCCTCCTCCTCGGAGAAGCCGTCGTGTCCAACCGGAGAAAAAGGTTAGCGCAGCAAGGATGAAGCGCGTACCCTAAGGGGTTGCAGGATCTGCCCGAGCCGGGAGTCGAAGATGAGAGACCAGGAGGGGCTGAGGGACCGAGAAGAGCTCAGAAGGGTGATCCGTACGGTGCGAAATCGCTGGCGGGCCCGAAAGCTCCTGAAGGGCGGACTTGTCACGCTGGCCGCCGGGGTGGCCGCAGTGATCGTAGTGTCCGTGTTCCTCTCCCGAGGAGCCACCGATCCCCTGAGCGCCACGTTCATCGCGGTCCTGGTCTACCTCCTGGTCGGTTGGACTGCCATTCGCTACCTCTTCCTCCCCGGGATTCGCCGGTTGAGTGACCGGCAGGTGGCCCTCTATCTCGAGGAACACGAGCCCGAACTTCAGGCGGAGATCCTCACCGCGGTAGAGGCGATGGAGGAACTCTCGGAGAACTCGGGCGGGTCCCTCCTGGACGGCCTCGTCCGGGCCGCGGTATCCCGGTCGCGGGAGGTGGAGGGGGGACGCCGGATCGATCGCGAACCGCTACAGCGCCTCTCCTGGACTACGGCCGGGGCCGTAGCGTTGGTTCTCCTCACCTTCCTCGTGGATCCCCTCGGGGTTCGGACCAACCTTCCGGACACCTTCCAGCCCTGGAGTGCAGTCGAAGCGGCGAGCCCCATGCTCGTTCAGGTCACCCCTGGGGACACGGTCCTGGTTCGGGGCTCCGAGCTCCAGCTCACCGCATGGGGTTCGGGTTTCGAGCCCGAGGCGGCGATCGTGGCGCTCCGCACAGAAGACGGGGATCGGTGGGAGCGTTGGCCCATGATTCCGGACTCCGTGGATCTGACCCACGAGTTCACGCTCTTCCGGGTGGACGAGCCGATCGAGTACTTCGTCGAAGCGAATGGAGTGCGCTCACCAACCCACCGGGTCCAGCTCACCGATCTCCCCTACGTCTCCCGGCTGGAGCTCGAGATCCATCACCCGGCGTACACGGGCCGGGCGCCGGAACGGATCGAGAATGGGAGGGACCTCGCCGTTCTCCCCGGAACGAGGGTCACCGTCCGGGCCCACCCGACCGTGGACGTGCCGGGGGGACGTATCGTCCTCGAAGGCGCGGGGGAGGTGGAGCTGGCAACCAACGAGGCCGGGGTGCTCGAGGGAGAGTTCCGTGTAGAGCGCTCGGGCTCGTACCGAGTCGAGCTCTCGGACGATCATGGCGTGCTGCACCGGGGAACGCCGGACCACCTCATCGACCTGCTCGAGGATCTCTCCCCCGTCGTATCCCTCCACCGGCCGGGCCACGATGTGCGGGTCACGAGCATCGAGGAAGTGTATGTCGAGGCGAGGGCCGCGGACGATCACGCCGTGGCCACCCTGGAGCTGATCTACTCGGTCAATGGGGAGGAGCCGAGAACCGTCTCCCTGATCGAGGAGCCGTCCACCCGGCTCCGCGAGGTCTCGGCCGGTCACACCTTCTTCCTCGAAGAGCACGAGCTTAGGCCCGGCGACCTGATCGCCTATCATGCGCGCGCTCTCGACAACGGTCCGAACCCCGTTGCCCGGGAGGCAAGGACGGACCTCTTCTTTATTGAGATACGGCCCTTCTCCCAGGACTTCCGTCAGGCGGATGCGGGAGGCCAGATGTCGGGTGACGGGGGACAGGATGGCGACGACCTGGCCGGCCAGTTCTCGCAGCGGCAACGCGACATCGTCACCGCCACCTTCAATGTGGAGAGAGACCGCCGGTTCTACGCGCCAGGACAGATGGAGGAGGACCTGACGACCCTGACCGAGGCCCAGCGGCGCCTCCAGGACGAGGTGGGGGGATTCCTCGCGGAGCTGATCCCTCGACTCGGGAGGGCGCCCGAGGAGATGCACGAGGTCGCCGATCTCCTCCCCCGGGCGATGGAGGCGATGGGGGACGCGGTCGAGAAGCTACGGGAGGGAGACCCCTCGGAGGCCCTGCCTCCCGAGCAGCGTGCCCTTCAATACCTCCTGCGGGCCGAGTCGGTGTTCCGGGAGGTGCAACTGACCCAGAGCGACGATGGCTCCGGAGGGGGTGGGGGTGACGAGCTACGGGAGGACCTGGCGGACTACTTCGACCTCGAAATGGACCGCCTGCGCAATCAGTACGAGGAGTTGCAGAGAGGGGAACGGAGGGAGTTTGACGAGCAGAGGGACGAGACGCTGGAGCGCCTCCGGGAGCTGGCGCGAAGGCAGGAGCAGGAGAGGGAACGGCTTCGCCGTGCCCAGGAGCACCTTCCAGCCGGCTCCCCCGCGCCGGGCGGAGAGAGTCAGCGAAGGCTCGCGGAAGAAACCGAAGAAGCCGCCCGGCAACTCGAGCGCCTCGCACGAGAGCAGTCCTCCCCCGAGATGGCCGAGACCGCTCGTCGGTTGCAGGAGGCGGCGGAGGCAATGCGGCGTTCCGCCGCGATGCGCGACCAGGGTGGCACCGAGCACGCGAATGAAGCGGCGCGCGCCCTCGAGGAAGCGAGGCGACTGCTGGACCGCGATCGAAGGAGCCGCCTCGAGCGGGAAGCGAGCGAGGCGGCGGAGCGAGCCCGGAGGGCAGCCGAACAGCAGCGGGCCATCGAGGACGCGGTCGACCGCCTTCCCGACGGCCCTCCTGCGGAGCGTCGCACCGTCTCCGCTCCCCTCGACTTCGAGCGGGAGGATCTCCTCGATGAGCTGCAGAGCCTCCGGGACGAGCTCCGCCGTCTGGCGGGGGAGGCCGCCCAGGAAGACCGCGAGGCAGAGCGCGCCTTCCGGGAGGCGGCTTCGGCCATCGGAGAGGGGCGAATCATGGAGCGGGTCGAGTTCGCTCGGCGGATGATGGACCGGATGGACCCGGAGCAGGCTCGGGAGCACGAGGCCGAGGTCACCCGGCACATCGAGGAGCTGGCCGAGCGGGTTCAGGCCGCGGCGGGGAGGATCGAATCCGGGGCCGGGGGCTCGCCCGCCGATCTCGCCGAGCGAGCCCGCGAGCTCGCCCGGGGTGCCGAGTCGATGGAGGAGCGGAGCCGGAGAGCGAGCGAAGGTAGGGCAGAGGGGGAGGCCATGGACTCGGAAGCTGCCCGGCAACTCAGCCGGGAAGCGGGAGAGCGAGCGGGGGAGGCGGAGGCGCTCCGAAGCGAGGTGGAGGAGATGGGGGGGCCCACTGGGGCCCTGGACGGCCTCATCGGCCGCTTTCGGGAGCTGGAAGCCGAGCGGCGCAATCTCAACCCCCGGGAGGCCGCCGTGATCCATAGGGAGCTCGTGGAGGGCCTCCTCGAATTCGAATTCGAGTTGCGGCGCCACTTCGCGGGAGGAGTGGAGGGCGCGCCCATGGCCGCCAACCCCGGGGAGGTTCCGGAAAGCTACCGGGAACTGGTCGAGGAGTACTTCCGAAATCTGGCCGAGCCCTGAGAATGGGGCATGAGGCCCGTCCCCCCGCTTCGTCGGAATCCCTGGTGCTGGTGGCAGCGGCCGTGGTCCGTCGCGACGGCCGATTCCTCGTCGGAAGGCGACCTCCCGGAAAGCGCCACGGAAACCGATGGGAGTTCCCCGGAGGGAAGGTCCGGCACGGGGAGTCACTGGCGGCCGCCGTGACTCGGGAGCTCCGGGAGGAGCTCGGATTGCAGGTGACCGGGCTGGATCGGGTCCTGTTCGAAGCCAGAGACCCCGGCTCTCGCTTCCTCATCCGCTTCGTCGAAGCCCGGGTGTTCGGCGTGCCCAGGGCCCGGGAGCACTCCGAGGTGGCCTGGTGCGATGAGAAGGCGTTGAACGAGCTGGAGTTGGCTCCGGCGGACCGCCGTTTCGTCGAGTCGGTGGTCGGCGCCGGTGGACACGTGCCCGAGCCCTGAGCGCTCCCGAATCAGGTGAAGAGCTTCTGGAGCTTCCGCGTCCCCGGAAAACGCACCTCCTCTCGGCCTGAAGCCAGGGCCCTCCCGACCTCGGATCGGCTTGCCCTCCGAAAAGCCCTACGGTAGCTTGGCTATTACGCTCGAACGCCCTCCGGGCCGCCCTCGCCTTCCCCTTCCACAGGATGCGCCGTGCGAGGCGGAGTGTCCGATCGCAGGAAGCCGGAGGTTCCGGGGGCCCCTGACAGCCGTGCTCAGTGGAAATCCCAAGGAGGGGAGCGCCTGCCGTGGATCGAGTCGCGGTCTTCCGCCGTGATGACTTCACCTGCGTTTACTGTGGCCGTGACGGGACGAAGGATCCCGAGGTGAGGTTGAGCATCGATCACGTTGAGCCACGCATGCGGGGGGGGGACAACAGCGCGGGGAACGTAGTCACGGCCTGCGTCTCCTGCAACCGCGCCAAGGGTGGGAAGGCCGCCTGGGACTACCTCTCCGAGCTCGCCGAGGAGCGCACGCGCTTTCTCGCGAAGGCACCCTATGTTTGGCCCCGATTACGGGCCGCCATCATCGAAGCCGCCGAGAAGGTCACGCAGTGAGACCGATTGGGCAAAAACTCCAGGAGACCTTCTGGCGGATCGCGGCGAGTGGGCTCGTGCACCGGCGCTGGGTGCTTGGCCGACTTCCCGACCTCCCAGCTGCCCCCCCTCCCATCGATCCTCCGGACCGACCCCTCCGGATCGAGATCGTGAGCCACTGTTGGCGCTACCATCACCTCCTGGCCTACCATCTCTCATCCCTCGTCCTCCACCCGCCCCGGGATTGCCGGGTCACGATGACCGTCTTCTACGCGCCCGAGGACGAAGCCACGTCCCGGATGCTCGAGTTCTTCTCGGAACAGAAAGTCCCCGGGGTGGAATGGAACTGGCAGCCCCTCGTTCGCGGTGAACTGTTCCGCAGGGCCATCGGCCGAAACCGCGCGGCGCTCGCCACCTCCGCCGATTGGATCTGGTTCTCCGACTGTGACGTGATCTTCCACGACCGCGCGCTCGACGTTGCCGCGGGGCTCCTCGCCGACCATCCCGACCTCCTTTGCTTCCCCCGCGAGCATGGGGTGAGCGAGCTCCTCGACTCGGACGACCCCATGCTTCAGGAGGCTGCAGGGCGCGCGGGCATCGTCCGCATCGACCCTGACGCCTTCTCGCCCGAGCTTCGGGAGAAGGCGGTGGGAGGGTTTCAAATCCTCCGCGGTGACGCGGCCCGTACGTTGGGCTACTGCGCGGCCATCCCCTTCTACCAGCGGCCGGTGAATCGGTGGCAAAAGACCCACGAAGATCGGACGTTTCGCTGGATCCTTGCAACCAATGGCACGCCGCTCGACATCCCGGGGCTCTATCGGATCCGACACCGGGCCAAGGGCCGGAAGATCGGATGAGTGGATTCCGGGAGCGGGTGCCCGGGTTGGGAAAAATCGTTGGCTCACAACCCTTCGATGCCATAGCTTACCTTATGCCAATCACTCCCCGTCTCGGGGACGCCCGCCGAGGGGCGCCCCTTGACGGGTCCTCCTGGAACTCCCGCGGAAGGGGTAGGCTTGCGCATGTACCAACCTCACTCCCCATGTCGACTCGCTCCGGCGCCTCGATTCGCTACGTCGGTCGTAGTTACCGTCCTTCTTCTGGTCGCGATTCCCGGCGCCGCGCTGCACGCACAGACTGGCGACTTCCCGGCCGAGCCTCCCGCCCAACCGCCCGCCGACTGGGGTCCGGTCTC
>SLFU01000095.1 GCA_007124095.1 Gemmatimonadota bacterium | reverse complement strand
ACGGAGAGGAGCCGGGCGACAAAGCGCGCCCCGAAGTCCCTGAAGGAACCGGTCGGACCGTGGAAGAGCTCCAGGACCCAGGTGGATCGACCCAGGGGGACGAGAGGTAGTGGGAAGTCGAATGCGCTAGCGACCATCCTTCGGACCGTCACAACGCTGAGTGTGGGCTCCAGGATGCGCCCGGCGAGGTACTCCGCCGTCGCAGCGAACGAACCTCCCTCCAGCGAACGGAGCTCCTCTTCGGTGATCCGGGGGAGATCTACGGGGAGGTAGAGCCCACCATTCGGCGCCGGGCCCCCGAGAACCGCGGTGCGAAGGGGGGCTTCTTGCTCGGTGTCCCGGGTGGAGATCAGCCTCATCTGGAGCCTTCCTTGAGGGGCGTGACCGGCCGGGCTCCCCGGGCGGCGACAGGAGAGAGATAGAGCGTAGCCGAGGGCTTCGCCCGCTCGCAAAAGGTGGAGTACATGGCCTCGCCGACATTACGGGCGCTCTCGAGGGACCGGCAAAGGGCGAAGGTGGACGGGCCAGCGCCGGAGATGCCGAATGCCACGGCCCCGGCTTCGACCGCGGCTCCGCGGACTGCGTCGAAGGCCGGGATGGAGGCGCGTCGGCGCGGCTCCGCAATGTGATCCACGAGAGCGTCGGTGATCAGGCTCCAGTCCTCGCTGTGGAGTCCCGCCACGAAGGCAGCCGTGTTTCCCCACTGGGTCACGGCGTCTCGGAGGAGCACCGTAGCTCCGACGGCGGCGCGTCCCGCCCGGGTGCTCAACTCCAACCGGGGGTGGAGGAGTGCGACGGAGAGGCCAGCGGGGACGGGGAGGGGAACGACCGGGCGCACCACGGAATTCCTCACCAGGAGGAGTCCCCCGAAGAGGGCGGGGGCCACATTGTCGAGGTGCTCGTCTCCCGAGGCGACCTTCTCTCCCGCGAGTGCGGACCGGAGGAGTATTTCCGGAGGGGCCTCGGTCCCCAGGAGGGCGTCGATCGCGGCAGCTCCAGCCGCCGCGCTGGCGGCACTCCCTCCCATCCCACCGGAGAGAGGAAGCCCCTTGTCGACTTCCACCGCGATCCCCCATTCCGCGTCGCCTTTGTCGGGCTTCGCCCCGGTCAGCTCGAGAAACTTCCGGATGGCGACGGTCGCCGAGTTCCGATTCGGGTCCGTAGGAAGGCGCCCTTCGTCCCCGGTAATCCTGGAGAGATGGATTCCCGGAGCAGAGGTCCGACGGACCGTTACCCGATCCCCCGGTTCCTCCAATGCCAGGCCGAATACATCGAAGCCGCAGATCACGTTCCCCACCGTCGCGGGGGCGTAGGCGGCGGCGAGGCGGACAGGAACCATCGATGGGCTTCCGAAGACCGTGCGTGACCTGCTCCGCGCCGGCCACCAGGTCGGTCATCAGGCCGGCGGCGGTGACCCTGGGTCCCGCTCCCGGGCCCTGAATGAAGATCGGAGACTCCGAGTAGCGATCCGAGCGGATCTCCAGGATGTTTTCCGCGGCTCCCAGTCGGGCCGCCGGGTGATCCTGGGGAAGGACGGCGAGGCTGATCCTCGCGCTCGACGGCTCGATGCGGGCCAGGGAGACGAGCCGGCAGCCCTTCTTCCCGGCTTCCGCGATCCGCGTCGCGAACTCCGTATCGACCTCCGAAAGCCCTTCGAGGAAGGCCTCCACCGAATCCGCCTGAAGGAGGTGGTCCGGGAGGAGGGGCTCGACCTCGACGTTTCCGGGTTCCAGGTCGTATCCCGCGGTCCGCCCCAGGATCACGAGCTTCCGGACCACATCGGTGAGCCCAAGATCCTCGCGGGGGTCGGGTTCCGAGATCCCCTGCCGCTGGGCCTCCCGTACGGCCTCGCTGAAGGGGGTGCCCCGGTTGACCTGATCGAAGAGGAAGGAGAGGGTGCCCGAGAGCACACCCTCCATGCTGAGGATCCGGTCACCGGAGCGCCGAAGCTCGGCCACGGTCCGGATCATCCTGAGCCCGGCGCCGACCGTGGTCTCGTAGTGGACTCCGCCGCCCCCGCGGAAGGCGGACTCGCGCACGGCCTTATACTCCTCGGCCGACTCCGAGAAGGCGATCTTGTTGGCCGTCACGATCGCGGCTCCGGCCCTGAGGTACTCTGGGTAATGAAAAGCGACCTCGCGGCTGGCGGTGCAGTCGACCACCACGAGGGGGCCGCCTCCCGAGGCGGCCTTCACGAGCCCCACCGGATCTTCCTTTCCTTCGGCCAGGGCCTCCCTCCAACGGGTGGGGTCCAATCCCTCCAGGTCGAAGGCGGCGGTGCGGCTCCGTGCGACTCCGACCAGGACGGGCCGGATCCGACGCGGCGCCAACGCCGTCTCGCCGTGATCTCGGAGCTGGTCCAGGAAGGCGCTCCCGACGCTTCCCACTCCCAGCACCACGATTCGCACAGGGTACGGCTGGTCCGGAGGGGTGAAGAAGGCTCGGTGCACGGCCCGAAGGGCCACGGCCTCGTCATCCGACGAAACGACCCAGGAGATGTTTCGCTCCGAGGAGCCCTGGGCGACGGCGTGGACATTGACCTTGGCGTCACCGAGGGTGGAGAAGAGTCGGCCGGCAATCCCCGGCGTTTCCCGCATTCCTTCCCCGACGATGGCGAGGATCGAGCGGTTTTCCTCGGTCATCGGATCATCCAGGAGGCCCCCGTCCCGCTCGCGCTGGAACTCGACCTGGATGGCGGAAACCGCTCGCCCGGCCTTCGCTCGAGATACCGCCAGGGAGATCGAGTGCGCGCTGGAGTCCTGGGTGAAGAGGAGGGGGTCGACGTCGGCGGAGCGGAGGGCACGGAAGAGTCGCTCCGATGTCTCGGCGATCCCGACTTGCTCGACCCCTTCGAGTCGGATGAGTGCGACATTCCGGATGGCCGATATCCCCCGGACTGGACGTGCCGGATCGGGGGCAGGGCGGGGCACCACGAGCGTCCCCGGAAGGCCGGGTTCCAGGGTGCTTCGAATGCGGAGCGGAAGCGCCGCCTTCCGAGCCGGCTCCACTGCCGGTGGGCACATCACCTCGGCTCCGAAGTAAGCGAGCTCGAGCAGCTCCTCGTAGCCGATCTCCCGGACCGAGCTCGCCTCGGGAACCGTCCGAGGATCCGCCGTAAGGATCCCGTCCACATCGGTCCAGATCTCGGCGCCCTGCGCCTTCAGCCCGACGCCCAGGAGCGTGGCCGTGTAGTCCGAGGCTCCGCGACCCAAGGTGGTGGTGTCGCCGGAGGCGGTGGAGCCGACGAAGCCCGTCACCACGGGGATCCCCGCCTCGCCGGGGAGGTGCTCGCGGATCAGCTTCTCGGAGGCGGGTTGGTCGACCCTAGCGTTACCGAAACGGTCGTCGGTGCGGATGAAGTCGCGGGCGTCCACATCGCGGGCCGGGACTCCGCGGGACCGAAGACAAGCTGCGAGGAGGAGGGCCGAGAGGAGCTCGCCGAAGGCAAGGATCCGATCTCGCGTCCGGAGGCTGCACTCACCCAGAAGTTGCGCGCCGCGGGCCAACCTCTCGAGCTCCTCGAAGACTGCGTTCACCCGGGCCTGCAACTCCTCCCGCTCGGCCTCCGGGGCCAGGCTGGCGAGGAGCTCCCCGTGCCTCTCCTCGATCTTCTTGAGCACGTCACGGTAGGTGTCGTTCCCCTGACCCGAGAGGTCCGCCACCGCATCCAGCGCCTCGGTCGTGCCTCCCACGGCCGAAACGACGACCACGGGGATCGCTTCTGTCTGGGCCTGCGAAACGAGGGCGGCGACGTTCCGGATTCGCTCGGCGTCCCGGAGGGAGCTTCCCCCGAACTTGAGCACCCGAATCGCGCCTTCCTCGGGAAGGGAAGGGGAGCCGGCGTCCACTTCGTCTTCGTCCACTGGGCGGGGCGGAGCTTTCTGTTCCACGATCATCGTCTCGGGCCTGGGCGCTGGTGCCTCGCCCCCCGGCGAGATCGGGTTCGAACCGGGGTGAACGAGCGGAGCGCAGGAAAAAAATCACCCCGACCTGTGGAAGGGCCGGGGCGTGTCGTTGTCATCCGCGTCGAGCTTGAAACTCTCAGATCACACTACACGCCTTTCCGGCCCGCCTCCCACGTCGTGGAGGTGGTGAGCCGAAACGTCGTAATGATGTTGCGAATGTTGGCGTGTATAGTGATCATGACTGACATTTATCGCCCCTTTGGGGGTGGGTGTCAAGGGCGGCGAGGGTGGCTCGAAGCCGGAGGAGAGACGGGTAATTCCGTGCCCGCGCACGGGAGGACCGGAGTGTGTGTGCCCCCTCGGGCGATGCACGTGAGGTGACGCACGTGGTGCCGAGCTTCGTACGTGCGCCCTCGCGGGACAGGCCACCGGGCGGCGGGCTTGCCCCGCCCGGGACCTTGGGTTCCCGGATCGCTTCCTATACCCTTGGGAGGATGCCGGTCCCTCGAGAAGGCGAAAGCCGCTCCTCTCCTTCATCCGAACAGGCGTTATGACCCCCTGGGTTCGTCGACTTCTCATCGCAAATGTGGCGGTCTTCATCGGGATGAGCTTCCTGCCCGCGAGGCTGCTGAATGAGCTCGTGCTGGTCCCCTCGCTGGTGCCGGTTCGTCCCTGGACCGTCATCACCTACCAGTTCCTTCACGCGGGCTTTCTTCACCTCCTGTTCAATATGATCGCGCTCTTCTTCTTCGGCCCGAGGCTCGAGGCCCGAACCGGGAGCCGGCACTTCCTCGGACTCTATCTCTCCAGCGGGGTTGCCGGGGCGGTGCTCTCGGTCTTCACTCCGAACGTCGCGATCGTGGGTGCCTCGGGAGCGGTCTTCGGGGTTCTCCTCGGGTTCGCCCGCTATTGGCCCCAGGAGCGGATCTTCATCTGGGGTGTGCTTCCGGTGCAAGCCAGGATCCTCGTGATCTTTCTCGCGGGGCTTTCGATCTTCGGGGGGATCAGCGGGGGAGGGAACATCGCCCACTTCGCCCACCTCGGTGGGTTCGTGGGTGGCTGGATCTATCTGAGGATCCTCGAGCAGAGGTCGCCGGCCCGGAAGTTCCAGAAGAAGATGGAACGGGCCATGTCGCCCACCCGGCCGACCGGAAAGGACCTGAGCCGCTGGGAGGAAGTCGATCCGCGGGAGCTGCATCCTCTCAATCGGGAGGAGTACGAACGTGTGCTGGGAAAGGCACGTGCGGAAGGCGTGACGTCCCTAACCCCCCAGGAACGGGCATTCATGGAGCGGTTTGTCGCGAGGTGAATCGCTCTCCTCATTCGTCCCGGGTGGGAGGCTTCCGCAGACGCTTCTTGCGGGCGCGCCGCTTCTTGTTTTCGAGACGTTTGCGCTTTTCCCGCTTTGGCACCCGTGTGGCGATCCGCTTCTTCTCCTTCCGTCGTTGTTGGCGCAGCCGACCCCGGAGACGCTCCAGCGCCAGGGATCGGTTCCGGTGCTGGCTGCGGGCATCCCGCGCAACGACGACGAGTCCGGTGGGACGGTGCGTGAGGCGGACCGCGGAGTCCGTGGTGTCCTGGTGCTGGCCGCCTCGACCCCCGGCCCGGAAGGTGTCCACACGGCATTCGGCGAGGAGGTCGCGATCGCGCTCCGGGATCCGGTCGCTCGGCCGCTTGCCTCCGGAGGAGGTGCTCATGCGGAGGCCGGGGTGCCGGTATCGTCGAAGGTGGAGTGGTGTTGGGGGCTCAGTGCGTCCATCGGCAATCGCAGGTCGTGCCGGAGTGGTGGCGTGGGATGGGCGGAGGGGCAAGGGATGCCCTCGAGGCCCTCGGATAAGCCTTCACCGGAGGCGTGGCGAGGTTCCACGAGGGGCGGAGAAATTGCACTCTCTTCGGCGCACCTCCGATGGTCTCCCTTCAGGTCGCGCGAAGAGGTGGACCACTTCCTGCGGAGGGATTGGAGTCGTTAAACTCGGTGCGGGACGAGGAGGACCCCGGGCGCAAATTCGGCAAGAACAACTGCCGTGGAAAGCCCCCGCATGGAAGGGAGCAGGGGGCCACCAGCCCGCTGGAGCGGCAGGAAGCACGCTTGACAGGAAGCACGCTTGGAGAGGAGGGGGCGAACGCACATGACCGATAGGCTCGGGATCCAGCCGGAGTGGGGCGCGAATTGGGGTCCAGGCGCCCGATTCCTCCTCGTGCTGGCGAGCGCGGTCGTGGTCGTGGCCGGGCTTCGGGCGGGCGCTCCGATCCTTCTGCCCTTCTTTCTCGCACTTTTCCTGGCGATCGTCTCCCTTCCGATCATGCTCTGGCTCCAGCGTCGGGGGGTTCCCGCCCCGTTGGCCATCGTCCTCGCCGTTCTGGTCGATGTCGCCGTCCTCGGGGTGATCGTGCTTCTGGCCAGTCAGTCCGTGGCCGACTTCCAGGACCGGGCCCCTCTTTACGCGGCACGTCTGCAGAACCTCTTCAACGCCTGGATCGAGGCACTTCAGGTACGAGGGATCCCCGCGGGCGAGTACATTTCTACCGAGCTGGTGAGCGCGTCCGCGATCCTGGACTTCGTAGGAGGCATCCTGGGTCGAGTCGCGGCCTTTCTCTCCAACACCTTCCTGGTCATCCTGATCACGGTATTCATGTTGGCCGAGGCCTCGATATTTCCGGAGAAGTTCCGGGCGGTCCTCGGAAAGGGCGCGGGGGACGTCGGGCGCTTCGCCAAGATCACCGGCGAGGTCCTGGAATACTTGGTGATCAAGACGCTGGTGAGCCTCGCCACCGGGATCACGATCGGAGTGTGGGCATGGATCATGGGCCTGGACTTCCCCGTGCTCCTCGGGCTCATCGGGTTCCTTCTCAACTACGTGCCGACGGTCGGTTCGATCCTCGCCGCCATCCCGGCCATCCTGCTCGCGCTGATCCAGTTCGGGGGCCTCGGTACGACGGTGATCGTCGTTCTCGGTTACGGGACGATCAATCTCATCTTCGGGAATCTGATTGAGCCGCACCTCCTGGGGCGGCGCCTTGGGCTCTCGACCCTGGTCGTGATCCTCTCCCTCATCTTCTGGGCCTGGGTGTGGGGACCGGTCGGGGCGCTCCTCGCCGTACCCCTCACGATGGTCGTGAAGATCATGCTCGAGAACACTCAGGATCTCCGGTGGATGGCGCTTCTCCTCGACAAGGAGGTGCCCGCTGCGGAATCCGGGATTGTCGGGGCGGTGCCCGTGGACCGGGACAAGGAGGCATCATGAGCTTTCCGCATCTCCCCGACTCGGCCCGACTTTGGATCTTCGGGGTGAGCCGGCCCCTCGATGCCCGGGAGGAGGAGAGAATTCTGAACGAGGTCGACGCGTTCCTCGAAAACTGGAAGGCGCACGGCCATCCGCTGGCCGCCGCGAAGGAATGGCGGCTTGGGCGCTTCCTCTTCGTGGCCGTCGATGAACGCGTCACTCCTCCTTCCGGATGCTCGATCGATGCGTTGATTCGAGCTTTGACGAAGCTCGAGGATGAACTCTCGCTCGAGCTGGTCGGAGGGGCTCCCGTCTGGTATCGCGAAGGAGGAGAGGAGGGCCCCCTGAGACGGGTGTCGCGAGCGGAGTTCAAGGAGGAGGCGGCCCGGGGTCGGGTCAGCGGAGAGACCGTGGTGTTCGACCTCTCCTTGACCCGGGTCGGTGAGCTCCGCGCGGGGAAGTGGGAGCTCCCGGCGAGGGAAAGTTGGCACGGGAGCTACCTGGGGTGACAGGTCGCCCCCCCCCGACCCAGCCGGAGCGTGGCTGACTTCAAATCATTCCTTCAAAAGGTGGGCAGGGGTCTCTCCGAGTACCCGGCACCGGGCTCGAACAGCTCGGGCGAGGCCTCGCCTAGCTCGACCCCTTCGAGTTCGGTGGAGATCCGGAGGAGGGGCCGAGTCTCGGGACTCTCTTCCGCTTCCTCCTCCTCGTCGTCCCCACCGCCGCCGAAGAGACCCCCTGTGAGTCCACCCATGGCCTCACGGGCGGCGTCGCCCGCTGCGTCCCGGGCCGCGTCTCCGGCAGCACTCTGGAGCTGACTTCCCATGGATTCGGGGTCCCACGCAAGGAGGGCCTCCTCATCCAGCGAGGCCCCTTCCGGGACCATGGCGACGCGCACCACCCGCTGGACGGTGACCCCTTCGAGGGTTTCCAGCGCTTCTGAGATCTGCGCGACGCCGGCGGCGATCCGGGGGTCCCAGGCCGCCAGGGCTTCCGGTCCAAAGGCTCCGGTAAGAGGCTCGACGGCGTCGGCCATTTCCTCGGCGAGCCCTTGCATCCGCTCGTCCTGGGCGAGTTGCTGGGCCCACTCCTCCGCAATCCGGTCGGGATTCGGAAAGTCGGCGCTCTGCCAGAGATCGACGAGGATGACGAGGGTCCCACCCTCGCCATTGTCCAGGCCCTGGACTTCCTCCTGGAGCTCGACTTCTCCCGTAATCCTGTGGCCCTCGGCGGGAAATCCGTGAAAGTCGCGGCGCTCCCCGGTAGCGCGCGAGTCCAATCGGACCTCCATCCCGGCCGTGGCCTCTTCCATGGCCAGGCGCATCTGCTCCATCGCCTCTTCCCACTCGGCCTCGGCCTCATCGGCCTCTAGCTGCAGCTCCTCGGCGATCTCGTCGGCCACGTCCCCGAAGGCGCTCACCATCGCTTCCATCTCCTCGGGGCCGATCGAGGTGTAGCTTTGGTCCTGGTGATCGACTGTGGTCCAACGGCGCTCGTCCATGTCCATGATCGTGGAGACCGAACCACGATCGTGTCGGATCCGGTTCCCCATGACGTGGATGCCATGTTGTGACTCCCGGGCATCCGCCCCACCAGGCATCGCCTGGATCAAGACTCCGAGGCTTCCGGGCGCCTCGATCCGTGTCACCTCGGTCCAGGTGACCGACTGGTCCTGACCGGAAAGCTGAGAAGGCGGGACGAAGGCGAGAGCCAAGGTGGCGGAAAAGGCCAGGAGCAATCCCGGGCCCCCGATGCTGCGACGTGGCGTGCGGGTCGGGGGCGTGCGGGTCGGGTTGGTCATGGTATCCTGGGGAATCAGGTGCCTGGGGAATCAGGTGCCGGCTGCGATACAAGTCGGACCCTGGAAACGTAAACTGGAAGTGCGAAAATGATTCAATCCGTGGCCCTCTGTGCAGCGCCGAGCACGTGGGCCAGGTAGCGGGCCGCCTCTCGCTCCGCCCAGAAGCCGGGTTTCCAGGGAGCCCTTCCTTCAACGAACCCGACGTGCCCCCCGGTGGTGGCGAAGGATCCCAGTAGCCAGGGGTTTCGATGCACCGCCTCAAGGGGCACCGATTCAGGGGGCAGAAAGGGGTCGTCCATCGCGTGGAGTAGAAAGGTCGGGATGCTCACATGCTGGAGGAGCGGTGCCGAGGAGGCTTCCCGGTAGTACTCCCAGGCACTCGCGAATCCGTGGAGCGGGGCGGTCGCCGCCTCGTCGAATTCCCGGAGGGTCCGGGCCGCGAGTACCCGCTCCAGGTCGATCACCGGAGCCAGGAGTCCCCGCTTGGCCCTCGCCTTCGCATGAAGCGAGCGTAGGAAGTAATGGGTGTAGACCTTTCCCATCGGGCTTCGTTCGAGGAGGTGCGTCCCCTCGATGAGGTCAAAGGGCACCGAGATCGCCGCGGCACCAGTCAGCACCTGGGCGGCGTCGGCCTTCCTGGTACCCAGAAAGCGAAGGAGGACGTTGCCGCCCAGGGAGAAGCCGAGGGCTCCGATCGGGCGATGGGGAAAGCGTTCCCGGAGGAGCCCCAGGATGAAGGCGAGATCCTCGGTCTCCCCCGAGTGATAGAAGCGGGGTTGGCGGTTCGGCACTCCTGAACACGAGCGGAAGTTCAGGCCCACGGCCCTCATTCCTCGCCGCGCAATCTCCCCCATCGCGAGGCGAACGTAGGGCCGGCGGGTGGATCCCTCGAGTCCGTGCAGGACGAGGACGATCGGGGCGTCCCCAACGGGATCGGGTCCGAAGTCGAGGTCGAGGAAGTCCCCGTCCGGGGTCTCTAGCCGACGGCGCTCCAGCCCGGGGTTCGCACCGGGCCGAAGGAACTTCCCCAGCACCGTCTGGAGGTGGGGGCCGGGGAGCCAGCGCGCGGGCCGGTAGGGTATGGACTGGAATCCCCGGTGATGGGTGAACCGGGCGGAAGTGGAGGAACGGCTCACGGAAGGGTCTTCATCTGCTTGGAGTCGATGGGGCTTCGGGACCGGGGCGGGTCGGCGCCGCCCGACGGGCCGAAGAGCGGTATACGAAAAGATAGGCCCTCGCGCCCCTTTTCGCCGACCCCCGGTTCGCCGACCCCCGGAACTTCCTCCCTCGCGCTGGTGGAAAAGACGGGCGAAGCCTCGCTGGCCGGAAGAAACGGTAACTTGGGGGGGGGCGAAGGATGCGACGTGGCGGAGCAGAAGGTCGATCCATCATCGGGGGGCGAGTGGCCGCGATCCTCCCGACCGTTGCGGCGGTGGTCGTAGGCGGGGGGTGCGAGCGCGAGCCGCAGGACCCCGTCGTGGACCTCCCCGAGATCGCCGGGGCGGTGGTCGAGGGTGTCTCTCCGGTCCCCGAGGGGCTTCTGCTTCGGGGAGGAAATCCCGTCGACCGGGTGGCCGTTGGCCCGGATGGCCTGCACATCTACGGGGCTATGCGAGAGGGGCCGGAGGGCGACCCTCGACTCGTCGAGTGGGTATGGCACGAGGAGATGGGTCACTGGATGGGACCCGAGCCGCTCCGGTTCTCCGACGGAAGCCACCCGGATGGGGACGTGGCGATCTCTCCGGACGGTTCCTACCTCCTCTTCTCGAGCCCGAGACCGGTGAACGAGTCCGCTGCGGGGGACTTCAGCATCTGGATTTCCCAGTGGGCGGGCGGGGATGAAGGCTCGGCCTGGAGCGATCCATGGCTCCTTCCCACGGTCCATTCTCCCGACTGGGACGGCACCCCCAGCCTTGCGATGAACGGAAACCTCTACTTCGCCTCGGAGCGCGACGCCGCGACTTCCGGCCGAAACCTCTTTCGCGCGGAGTTCGACGGGAGCAATTGGAGCACGCCCGAAGCACTCCCCGGGCCCCTGAACTCGGGCGCCGACGAGGTGGATCCCTGGATCGCTCCCGATGAAAGCTTTCTCCTTTTCGCCTCCAACCGGGAAGGTCGCTTCGACCTGTACGCCTCCTACGCTGACCGACAGGGAGGGTGGACGGAGCCCCAGCGCTTTGTGGAGCTCATCACGACCGAGGGCGACGAGCGAGCCCCGGTCCTGAGCCTGGGTGGTCAGGTTCTCTTCTTCGTACGGGATGAAGGGGAGCTCTGGTGGTCGCGGTCCGGCTCGGCCGGAGTTGCGCCCCCGGAGGACCTGGCCGGCGCGGAGGATGGGGCGACTCTCGAGGACTAGGTGGGTGTGCGAGCGAGGGCGCGAGCCCGGCGGCGGGAAGGTCGTCCCGCCGCCGGGCTCTTGCTTTTGCCAAAGTGGTCTCTGGGCTAGTGAACACCGTTACGCAGATTTGATGGAAGGGGGATTGACCGGTTCCCTCAGAAGGTTTACGGTGTTTACCATGTCTGACACACGCGATCGGATCCTGACCTGCGCCTGCGACCTCTATCTCGACGATGGCTTCGACGGGTTTTCCATGCGCAAGCTCGCTCGGGCGATGGGAGTGACCGCTCCGGCTCTCTACCGTCACTTCGAGAGCAAGGAGCAGCTCCTGCTGGAGGTAGTGGGGGAGGGATACAAGGTGTTCATCCAATACCTCCATCGCGGGCTGAGTGGAGCGGATCCCCTGGACCGGTTCCGGCTCGCCGGATCTGCCTACCTGGACTTCGCGTTGGAGCACCCTCGTTACTACGAGATCCTTTACTCGTATATCCAGTTCCTCGGGCTGGACGAGCTCCCACCCGAAATCGAGCCTTTGGCCGCGGGGATTCACCAGTTCTGGTTGGACCGCGTGCGCGAGTGCATGGATGCGGGCGTCCTTCGTCCGGAGGATCCCGAGGCGATCTCCCGCACCTTCTGGGCCCTCTCCCACGGGTTCATCACCATTTATCAGCGGTGCATGCTCCCCCTGGAAGAGGACGAGTTCAAGGCCGAGTTCATGCGGGCGGGTGCGCGTCTACTGATGGGGGTGGGATCGGACGAGTTGGTTTCCCAGATGGAGGCCGAGCGGGCCGTGGAGGATGGAGCGGAGGGACCGGTCTCCGCAGACCTGGATGAGACGTCCGAAACCCGCGGAGCGTCGTCCCTCGTAGGGGAGGTCGTGGACGAGTCGTGACTGTGGACGCTGAACACGAAGGAAGTGGCAAGCCCATGATTCAGAACGGAGCTCCGATTATCGCGATCCTGTTGGCCTGGACCCTGGCTTGGGTCGCGCCGGAAGCGTTGGGTGCGCAGAGCGGGGTGGCCGGCGCAGGCGGGGAGACGGTGCAGCCGCTCACGCTCGATCAAGCGCTTTCGCGCGCACTCGAGAACAACCGCGATCTAAGGCGCGCTCAATTCGGGCTGGTCGAGGCCGAAAAGCAGGTCAGCGAGGCGTGGGGGAACATCTATCCGCGGGTGGACCTCAGCACGAGCTACACCCGGAATCTGGCTCCGGCTACGTCCTTCCTGCCTGCGATTCTCTTCGATCCCGACGCCGATCCGGACGAGCTGATCCGTCTCCAATTCGGGGCCGACAACGTCTGGAGTGCGAACATCTCTTTCGAACAGCCGATCTTCCAGGCGCAGGCCTTCGTGGGGGTGGGGGCGGCGAGCCGGTTTCAGGCCCTCCAGGAAGAGAGCCTGCGCGGGACGGTCCACGAGCTGATCACCCAGGTTCGCGTCGGGTACTATCGGCTGCTCCTCGCCCAGGAACAGGCTCGGCTGACCGAACGATCGCTGGAACGGGTGGTTGAGTCGCTCGAAGAGACCCGGGCGCTCGAGCGGGCGGGTCTGGTCTCCGAGTACGACGTGCTCCGACTCGAGGTGGAGCTGGCGAACCTGGAGCCTCAGCTGCGGCGCGCTGAAAACGAGGCGAGACAGCGAGAGCGGGAGCTGGTCACCGAGCTCGAGTTGCCGCCGGGCACGCGAGTGGAGGCGGCGGGGTCGCTGGCGACGATCGACCTCGGCGACCTGCAGGAGAACACGGCAGAGAACCGGCGTATCCTGGAGCTGTTCGGCTTCGAGCCTCCCGAGACGCTCGAGGAGAACCGGGTCGAGGAACTCTTTTCCCGCGCCCGAGTGAACAGCTCCTCGATCCAGCAGGTCGAGCTGAACGAGGAGCTGCGGCAGGCGGAGCTGCGGGCGGAGCAGGCCGACTTCTTTCCCCAGGTCTTTTTGTTCGGGAACTATGACGTGCAGGCCCAGCAGGATGGCAGCCCCGACTTCTTCGGGATGTCCGGACAGCGGGGCTATGGCCGTAATGTGGGGATCCGGGTCTCGATTCCCCTCTTCACAGGGATGCAGCGGGGAGCCCGTGTGCAACAGAAGAGAGCGTCCCTCCGGTCCGCCGAGTTGGAAGTCGATCTGGCGGCGGATCGCCTGCGGGACGAGCTCCGAAGCGTCCTCGAGTCTACGGATGAAGCCCGACTCCGGGCCGGAAGTCAGGCGTTGGCGGTGAGGCAAGCTCGCCGGGGATACGAGATCGCCAGCGCGCAATACCGCGAGGGAATCAGCAGTCAACTCGAGCTGACCGATGCCGAAGTGGCGCTCCGTCAGAGTGAGTTCAACTACGCTGAAGCGGTGTTCGATTACTTGTCCGCAAGGGCCGAGCTCGATCGTGTCATGGGCCAGATGCCGTCTCCGGGTGGAGCCGGCTGATCCCGATGCCGTCCACGCGGATGAACCAGGGGGAGAGAGGGATGAAGATGAGCCGTGATCCCGACCCAGGGAGGGTCGTTGCCCAGAGCCGAGGTCGCCCCGATGCGAGCCGGTGGCCGTTGGTCCTCGCCCTGCTGCTAGGGGTGGGCGGCTGCGGAGACGATGCCGAGGCCGGTGCGGCGGCAGAGGAGTTCCAGCGAGTTATCAACGTCGAGGTGCTCTCCCTGGAGAGGGAGGACTTCGAGGAGCAGATCCGCCTCACCGGGACGGCCCAGGCGAACCAGGATGTAACCCTCTCCGCCGAAGAAGGTGGGGTGATTCGGGAGATCCTGGTCGAGAAGGGAACCGTGGTCGAGGAGGGCCAGGCCCTCTTTCGGATCGATAGCGGGATTCTGGAGGCTCAAGTGGCCGAAGCGGAGGCTCGAGCGGGACTCGCTCGGGAGACGTGGGATCGGCGGCGGCAGCTCTTCGAGGTCGATGGAGTGGGCTCCGAGCTCACGTACCTGGAGGCGCGCTACCAGGCCGATCAGGCAGAGGCGAGCCTGGCGAGCCTGGCGGAGCGGCTGGATCGGACGGTGATCCGGGCCCCGATCACCGGGATCCTGGAAAGCCGGGAGGTGGAGGTGGGCACCATGGTCTCGACCGGAACGCCTGTGGCTCGGATCGTCCAGATCGATCCGGTCAAGGTCGTGGGGGGGGTCCCGGAACGATTTGCCGCCGATGTCTCGGTCGGTGCCCGGGCTACGGTAAGCTTCGACGTCCTGGGGAGCGGGCATCTCCAGGGGCAGGTGCAGTACGTCGGCGCCACAGTCAACCCCAGGAATCGCACCTTCCAGACGGAAGTGCTCTTCCCCAACCCCAATCGGGTCATCAAACCGGAGATGATCGCGCGGGTCGAGATCAATCGCCGGAACCTGGAAGATGTCGTAGTGGTGCCCCAGGAGGCGCTCGTGCGGGTCGAGGACGGCTTCGTGGCGTTCGTGGCGGCCACCGCGAACGGTGAGGACATCGCCGAGGTGCGGCCGCTGGTGCTCGGCCCCTCCCAGCGAAACAGGGTGGTCATCGAAGAGGGGCTGGAGCCGGGTGATCGCTTGATCGTGGTGGGTCAGGGGCAGGTCGCGAACGGAGATCGGATCCAGGTAGTACGGACACGCGAAAGCGCTCCTGCGCCGGAGGGAGGTGACCATTGACGGAGCGTGACGATGCCTCCGAGCCCGAGCTGCCCGAGACCGGCCTCGCCTACCTGGACGGCGGCCCCCGGAAGGTCCCGGAGGACGACCCCGAGTTCCTTTCCCGCTTCAAGGAGTTCGGCCTCACCACGTTCGCGGTGGGACATCGCACAAGTGTGGTGATCCTTTTCTTGATCGTCTCCTTTGCCGGCCTGTTGGCGTACCGGAATATCCCCAAGGAGTCGGCTCCGGAGGTCGCCATCCCGATCGTCGCGGTGAACACCATGTACCCCGGGGTGTCTCCCGCGGACATTGAAACGCTCATCACCCGGCCCCTCGAAGACGAGCTCAATGCGATCTCGGAGATCCGTGAGATGACCTCCACCTCGGTGGAGGGTTACTCGTCGATCGTGTTGGAATTCGCCATCCAAACAGACCTGAACGAGGCGCTGCAGAAGGTTCGGGAGCGGGTGGATCTCGCACGACCGGATCTCCCCTCCGATGCTGAGGATCCGAGCATTCTCGAATTCAACATCTCGGAGTTTCCCATCATGCAGGTGAACCTCTCCGGGGAGTATGGTCTGGTTCGCCTCAAAGAGATCGGAGAGGAGCTACAGGATCGATTGGAGCAGATCCCGCAGGTGCTCCGGGCGGACCTCCGGGGAGGGCTCGAGAGAGAGGTGAGGGTGGACGTGGACCTCCCCCGCCTCCAGTACTACGGCCTTTCGGTCAGCGACGTGGTCGACGCGATCCGCAACGAGAACGTGAATGTTCCGGGCGGTTCGATCGAGGTTGGGACGGTGAACTACCTCGTTCGGGTCGACGGGGAGTTCGTGGATCCCTCGATCATCGCGGACCTCGTCGTGGGCACCTTCGACGGACGCGGAGTCTACATTCGGGACCTTGCGACCGTGGATTTCGGGTTCGCCGATCGGACCAGCCATGCCCGCATGAACGGGGTCCCCGTGGTGACCCTCGACGTGGTGAAGCGCAGCGGAGACAACATCATCGAGACGGCCGAATCGGTGCGGGCCGTCATCGCTGACATGGAGGCCCTCTTTCCTCCCACCACCCAGGTTGCGATCACCGGAGACCAGTCCCGTGATATCTATCAGATGGTCAGTAGCCTGGAGAACAACATCATATCCGGGCTGCTCCTGATCCTGGCAGTTCTCCTCTTCTTTCTGGGGCTTCGGACGGCCACCTTCGTGGCTATTGCCATCCCGACCTCGATGCTCCTTTCCTTCGTGGTCCTGGCCGTACTCGGGATCACGATGAACATGGTCGTTCTCTTCAGCTTGATCCTCGCGTTGGGGATGCTGGTGGACAACGCGATCGTGATCGTGGAGAACATCCACCGCTTTGTGGAGGAGGGGTGGAGCTCCGGAATGGCGGCCCGAAAGGCGACGGGAGAGGTGGCACTTCCCGTCATCGCGGCGACCGCGACAACGCTTGCAGCTTTCGCACCCCTTCTCTTCTGGCCGGACGTGGTTGGGGAGTTCATGGGCTACCTACCCTTGACCCTGATCGTAACCCTCTCCAGCTCCCTCTTCGTGGCGCTGGTCATCGTGCCCACACTCTGCGCAATCTTCCTGCGGCCGGAGGATGCTCCGAAGCGTTCCCTGACCCCGGTTGCCCGGTGGACGATCGTCGGCGGGGTGGCGCTGGCCTTTCTCCTGGTCGCTCTCGGGAACCTACTCACCGCGGTTCTCCTCACCGCGACCATCGTGGGCGTCTACGCGCTTCATCGGTTCGTGCTGGATCGAATGGCGCGCGATTTTCAGGCGAGGGGTCTGCCGGCCCTGGTACGGCGCTACGAGGGCTCGCTCCGGTGGGCGCTGGACCACCGCGCGGTGGTGCTTGGGATCTGCACGGTCGTCTTCTTCGGGACCTTCGGTTTATTCACTCAGTTCAACCACGGGGTGGAGTTCTTTCCCGAGGGAATCCCCCCGGCCCAGCTCATAGTTGCGGTGGAGGCACCGGTGGGCACGCGCGTGTCCTTCACCGACCAAGTGACGCGACTCCTCGAGGAGGAGCTCAGGGACCTTCCGGGTTACGACGATGTCGAGTCGGTGGTGGCGACTGCAGGGGGTACCGGTGGCGGCGCGGACATGTTCGGGGGTGGCGCCTCAGGAGAGAACGAGGCCCGGATCACTCTCGCGATGGTCGATTACCAGGACCGCGGCCGGGACTCCTTCGAGACGCTCGCCATCCTTCAGGAGCGGCTCGGTCGGGAGATTCCGGGAGCGGAAATCCGGGTCGACATGCCCGACCAGGGACCTCCGGGAGGGCCGCCGGTAAACCTCGAGGTGGTGGGCACGGATCCCGCCGTGCTGCAGAGCCTATCGGACGAGATCCTGGGGATCCTGAGGAACGCCCCGGTGGCGAGCCGGCTCGTGGGGCTGGAGAGCGACCTGGACGATGCCCGGCCCGAGCTATCGGTTCTGATCGACCGGGAGAGAGCTGCGCTCTATGGACTCTCGACGATAGAGGTGGGGAATGTGGTGCGATCCGCGATCCAGGGAGTCGAGGCCGCCAAGTACCGTACAGGGAACGACGAGTATGACATCATGGTCCGACTTGCCCCGGAGTATCGCGATGAGCTCTCCGACCTGGGAGAGATGACCGTGATGTCGGAGGTCGGTGATCAGATTCCTCTCCTTTCCGTCGCCGACTGGTCACTCGGTCAGGGATTGGGTTCCATCCGCAGGAAGGACATGGACCGGCTGGCCACGATTTCTTCGGAGGTCCGGGCTGGCTACAACCAGAACGCGGTCCTAGCCGAGGTTCAGGAGACCCTCGCCGAGTTCGTCGCGGACGGGCTCCCTCCGGGCTATCAGGTCCGCTACACCGGGCAGCTGGAGGACCAGACGGAGGCGCAGGAGTTTCTCTCTGTGGCTTTCGGGATCGCCCTGATGCTCATCGCCTTCATCCTGATCAGCCAGTTCAATTCTCTGATCAAGCCGGTGATCATCCTGACCTCGGTGGTCATGTCCACCGTGGGGGTCCTGATGGGGCTGATGGTGTTCCAGATGCCATTCGTGATCATCATGACGGGGGTGGGGATCATCTCCCTGGCAGGGATCGTGGTGAACAACGCAATCGTCCTCATCGACTACATCGACATTCTCCGGATCCGGGACGGGATGGATCGTCGTGAAGCGCTGGTGCAGGGGGGTATGACCCGTCTTCGGCCGGTCCTCCTCACTGCGATCACGACCGCTCTCGGGCTCGTCCCCCTGGCCATCGGGCTGAACTTCGACTTCCTTGGGCTCTACACGGCCCTGAGCCCCGATCTCTACTGGGGCGGAGAGCAGGCGGCGTGGTGGAGCCCGATGGCGATCGCGGTGATCGTTGGGATTATTTTCGCTACCTTCCTCACCCTGATCGTCGTTCCGGTCATGTACTCTCTGGTAGACGACGCCGGCGCTTTCTTCCGTAGGCATTACCTCGGTGAGACCGACACCGAAGGAGCGGTTTCCGGAGGGGAGGGCGGACCGTCAGTGGAAAAGGAGCCTACCGAGGGTGGGCGCCCGGACCGGGAGCCCGAGCACGTGTATGCCCGGGGCGGTCTCCGACCCGGCGCGGCGGGAAGCGATCTCGCCCCCGATTCCGGCTAGTGTGGTGAGTTGTAGATTCGCCGCCATTCGTCTCCCTGGCTGACCCGGATCGCCACACTCGACCGACCTCGTCCACCAAGCCCGGACCCAACCATGCCTTCGCTTTCGACGCCCGTGCCCGAACTGCTTCGTCGCCTCGTTCCGGTGCTTGCGCTCCTTCTGGCGGTGGGATGCGCGGAGCCCCCCCAGATCCGCTCCGCCTCGTCGGGTGAGACGCTCACAGTCCAAAACGGGGCGGTGGCCTCCACCGACGCCTGGTCGAGCCAGGTCGGCGCCGATGTCCTCGTGGAGGGCGGCAACGCCGTGGATGCTGCCATCGCGGTCGGCTTCGCGCTAGCGGTTACCCATCCCAGTGCGGGAAACATCGGAGGGGGTGGGTTCATGGTGGTTCGCACCCCGGACGGCGAGACCACGACCTTCGACTTCCGGGAGAAGGCTCCCCTCGCCAGCCATCCCGAAATGTTTTTGGACGAGGGCGGGGAATTTTCGGCCGAGGTCCGCCATCGGAGCCACATCTCCGTCGGTGTGCCGGGGACAGTCGCCGGATTCGAACTGGCCCACGAGCGCTTTGGGAGTACCGGATGGGCACGGCTGGTGGAGCCCTCCGTTCAGCTCGCGAGCGACGGGATCGAGATGACTGCCGACCTGTCGAATTCGATCGCCGGCGCCGTGTCCCGGATGGAGGGGAGGGGATACCAGGCCAGTGTCGAGGCGTTCTCCCGGGATGGGGTGCCCTACGAGGCCGGCGAGCTCTGGCAGCAACCAGACCTGGCTCGGACCCTGGAGCGGATTCGGGACGAGGGGCGGGATGGATTCTACCGGGGCGAGACGGCGGACTTGCTGGTCGCCGAGATGGAGCGAGGTGGCGGGATCATCACACACGAAGACCTGGAGATCTATCAGGCGGTGGAGCGGGCCCCGATCGAAGGCACCTTTCTGGGCTATGACGTCATCGGCATGGGGCCGCCCTCGAGCGGCGGCACCGCAATCGTCCAGATGCTCAACATTCTCGAAGGCTTCGACCTTCAAGCCATCGGCCATAACTCTCCCGAGTACGTGCACCACGTGGCGGAAGCGATGCGACTTGCCTTCCGAGATCGGGCCGCGCATCTGGCTGACACGGACTTTGCGGAGGTGCCCCTCGACCGCCTCACGAGCAAGGAGTACGCCGAGGAGTTGAGAGCCCGGATCCACCCCGACGTGGCGGGCGTCTCGGAGGTCTCCGATATCGAGCTCGGCGTGGAGGCGGTGGAGACGACCCACTATTCGGTGATCGACTCCGACGGGATGGCCGTCGCGGTGACCTACACGCTGGAGGGTGGATACGGTTCCCACATCACGGTGCCCGGCGCCGGTTTCCTCCTCAACAACGAGATGGGTGACTTCAACGCTGGTCCGGGCATCACGGACGAGTCGGGACTGATAGGAACGGAGCCCAACCTGGCTCGGCCGGAGCAGCGGATGCTCTCCTCGATGAGCCCGACGATTCTCGCCCGAGATGGAGAGCTGGTCGGCGTCCTCGGGACGCCGGGTGGACGTACGATCATCAATACAGTGCTCCAGCTCGTCCTGAACCGAACGGCCTTCCAGATGGATCCTGCAAGTGTGCTCCAGGGCCCCCGTTTTCATCATCAGTGGTTGCCCGACCGGATTACCATGGAGCGTGATATGGCCACACCGGAGCTCATGTCGCGACTCGAGGAGATGGGGCACACCGTGGAGACCCGGACTCGGCAGGGGGCGGCGCACTCGATCCTGATCGATCCCGAAACGGAGGCTCGAGTTGGCGTTCCGGATCCGAGGATTCCCGACGCGACGGCCGTGGGTTATTGACCGCCGAAAAGGGGGACGGCGAGACGGGCAAGCTCGAGAACCCGCCGTCCGCAATGTAGACCTGGCAATGTAGACGTAGAGGATGGGGTTGAGTACTTTCAGCTTCGAGTTCTTGGCGTTCCCTCACAGCGTCGGGAAGTATCCTTACAATCGGATCCCGGGGTGGGGAGCTGGGGTTTGATACGTCGAAATTCCTTTTCGGTGATCATCATGCTCAGCGTTTGCCACAGAATTGCGATGGACGGGTTTCGCGAGGACGGACCTCTGGCATGCACCGCTAGGCCAGGCGTCTCGTGACCGTGGGTAGGCTGTCTCGCCCACTCCTCCTCGGTGCGCTCCTCGTCCTCGTGAGCGGGTGTGGGGTCTTGCAGAGCGGAAACGGTGGTCCCGACCCGTTCAGCAGCGGCCCGCGATCCGGGAGCGGCGTCTTCGAGCTCGAGGTCAGAAATGACCACTTCAACGATGCCCGCGTCTTCGTCCACTGGGGTGGGGTGCGGAGGCGCCTCGGCCTCGTCACCGGGACCACGACGCAGACGTTCCAGGTGGAGTGGCAGTCGCAGGATTTCCGGGTGGAGGTGGATCTCATCGCCGGGAGCGGGTTCACGACCGACGTCCTGACCGTCTGGCCGGGCGAGGAGTACGAACTCCGGATCCCCTCGCATCTGTAGGTTTCACGGTCGAGCTGTACTCCCTTCGGGCCGATCGACACCCGTCGGTCGAAGGATCGAGACATGATGATCGCGACGATCCGTTCCGTCACTGTGTTTGCAGTCATCCTTGGAGGGGCGTTTCCAGCCCTTGGTCAAGCACCTCCTGCCATTCCGGGGTTTTCCGAAGTGCGCCTCACCTCTGCCGAATACTCAGGCGCGGCCACCCTGT
>SLFU01000237.1 GCA_007124095.1 Gemmatimonadota bacterium | reverse complement strand
GACTCTGGGGATCTCCGGCTGCGCGACGGCCCCACCCGCCCCCGCCCCGCCAACCGTCCACGACCGGGTTGCCTCGATCCTCTCCCCTCCTCCGTTCGACGGGATCCACTGGGGAATTCTGGTGATCGACGCCAACGACGGAGAAGTGCTCTACGAGAGAAACGCACAGGCGCGATTCACCCCCGCCTCGAATATGAAGATCCCCGTCACCGCGGCCGCCCTGGGGCTCCTCGGTCCCGATTACCGCTGGGAGACGGCCTTCTACGCCGCCGACCGCCCTGCCGACGGAGTCCTCTTCGGAGACCTCCACCTCGTCGGCTCCGGCGACCCCTCCCTCGGCGCTCCTTGGCACGATCCGCCCGAGCGGGCGGTCCAAGCCCTCGCGGACTCCGTTCGGGCGGCCGGAGTCCGCGAGGTGGAGGGCTCGCTGATCCTGGACGTGGCCGCCTGGGACTCGACGACCGTGCCCTCGGCCTGGCTCGTCGGAAACCTGCCCGGCCGCGCTGCGGCCACGGGAGGCGCCTTCTCGATCCGGACCGGCGAGCTCGACGTTCGGGTCGTCGGCGGAGCCCAGCCCGGAGACCCCGGGCGAGTGGAGTGGGCTCCCCGGGGACGAAACGAGTTCGTCGAGGCCTGGGTGTCGACCGCCGCCCCGAACGGGGAGCCGGAGATCCGGACCGGCTTCTTCCCGGAGTCGCGAGCCTGGCTGATCGAGGGCGAGATCCGGCCCGGGGAGTCGCGCACGATCACGCTTTCCCAGCGGGATCCGATCCGTCTCGGATTGGACGTGATGTCCCACACCCTCGAAGAAAGGGGAGTAACCTTCCGGGGAGCGCCGGTGATCCACTGGGAGCGGGAACGCCCGGTCTTCGGACGAGCCTGCATGTCCGGGGAGCTACCCGATTGTCCTGCCGCCATCCGCATCGCGGGGCTCGAATCGCCGCCGCTCTCCGAGGTCGTACGGGAGATCCTGGAGCCGAGCCAGAACTGGATGACCGAGCAGCTCGTTCGCACCCTCGGAGCCGAACTGGGCGAGGAGGGGAGCTGGGAGGAAGGGTTCGAGCTCATCCGACGGTACCTCCTCGAAGCGGTGGGAGTGTCTCCCTTCGACATCCACTTCCGTGACGGCTCCGGCCTCTCCGGCTACAACCTCCTCACACCCCGCGCCATCGTGGGAATCCTCGATCATGCCGCGCGCCAGCCCTGGGGACCGATCTTCCGAGACGCGATGGCGGAGCCGGGGAAGGAGGACACGACCTTGAGCCACCGACTCGAGGGCCTGGAGGGGAGGGTGTTCGCCAAGAGCGGGACGATCAGCCACGCCAACGCCCTGTCCGGATACCTGGTGGCGGACGACGGGAGAGAGCTCCTCTTCAGCATCCTCACGAACACCACGAACCTTCCCGCTGACCGGGTTCGCCCCACGATCGACGAGCTGGTGCGGGAGTTCGCACGGGAATTCGTCAGAGATCAGGACTGACGCTGCTCGGAATGGAGTCGGAGTCCAGGATCTCCCGGATCGAGCGAAGCCCCTCGCCCAGAAAGTACCCGAGGTGCTCGAAGTCGAAGGTCCCGTAGTCATCCAGGCGCGGCCGGACGTAGAGGAGGGGCGGACCCTCCCAGTGAAGGATGGTCTCGCGCCGGAGCCGCCCGGACATAATCGAGAAGACACGCTGGTGGATGGCGAGCATCCCTTGCTCTACCACCTCCTCCCCATCTCCCTTCTCCCCGGACCCGACGTCGACGGCCACGATCCCGGTCGCACCCAGCTTCGCAGCTCGGTGGATCGGGAGGGCGGCCTCCGTGCCACCGTCCACGTAGAGCCCTCCGGGGAGGGGAATCGGTGGATAGAAGAGCGGGAGGGCCGCGGAGGCGTAGATCGCGTCCGGGAGAGAGACATCCGTGCGTGCGCCCGCGCCGAACCATTCCGTCTGCCCGGTACCGAGCTCGACCGCGTTCGCCTGGAAGCGGATCTGGAGGGAGCTCCACCCCTCCTTCGGCAGCACGCGCCGAAGGTATTGCCGGAGCATCTCCCCGCGGAAGAGCGATGGGGACCGGATTCCGTTCAGCCAGACGGTGCGCCGCTGGACGCGAGCGATGTCCGTGCGCCTGAGGGCTCTCGCCTCCTCCTCCAGTTCCTCGAGGGGCCGTCCCGCCGCGAGGCATGCGCCCACCAGTGCGCCGATGCTGGTGCCCAGAATCCCCTCCGGCTGGAGCCCGGCCTCCTTCAGCCCCCGCCACACTCCGAGATGAGCCAGCCCCTTGAGCCCCCCTCCGCCAAGGACGAGCCAGGGCCTCTCGCCCATCGGGACCCCACCGAGAACGATCCCGGACGACCTTCGCTCTCCGCCTCGCTTCCAGATCCGTAACATCGGACTCCCCCCGTTCGGTGCAGTCGGCTCGCGATGCCCGCCGGCGCGGCGTCCTCCGCCCGGTAGGATCGACTCGCATGGAACCCCTTGCCCGGAACAGGGTTCTCGTGGAGCCGCGGAGGCGGGGAAGCCCGCTCGGGAGCCCCTGAATCTAAGCCCTCCGCGCTCTTGACGCCTCCCCGTCCCCGGCCTAGGTTCCGGTATGATAATGAGAATCATTAGTGATAAGTTGCCCCCTTCCACTCGACCCAGGTGCGCGACCGGATGAGCGACTCCCCCATACTTTCGATCAAGGACCTCCACGCCAAGGTGGCCGACGAGGACATCGACATTCTCCACGGTGTGAACCTGGAGATCGGCCGAGGTGAGCTCCATGCGATCATGGGCCCGAACGGATCGGGAAAGAGCACCCTGGCCAAGATTCTTGCCGGCCACCCGGGATACGAGACGACTTCCGGAGAAGTGCTCTACGAGGGTGAGGATCTCCTGGAGCTCGAGGTCGACGAACGAGCCCAGAAAGGCGTCTTTCTCGCCTTCCAGTATCCGGTAGAGGTTCCGGGGGTCTCGATCGCCAACTTTCTTCGCACGGCCCTGCAGGCCCGACTCGGCGAGGGCGAGGAGGTCGATCTCTTCGACTTCCAGGACGAGTTGCTGGCGAAGATGGAGATCCTCGACATGGACCCCTCCTTCGCCGAACGGTCGGTGAACGACGGATTCTCGGGAGGGGAGAAGAAGAGGAACGAAATCCTCCAGATGGCGGTCCTCAAGCCCAAGCTGGCCCTGATGGACGAGACCGATTCCGGGCTCGACATCGACGCCCTGCAGGTGGTCGCAAAGGGCGTGAAGCGCCTGCAGGAAGAGGATCCGGACATGTCCGTGCTCATCATCACCCACTACCAGCGGGTCCTCCAGTACATCGAGCCCGATCACGTTCACGTCATGATCGGGGGACAGCTCGTCCGCTCGGGTGGAGCCGAAGTCGCCGCGGACCTGGAGGCCCAGGGATACGAGCAATTCAAGACCCCGGCGACCGGCTGACTCGCCGGAGTGCAGTAGACCAGTATGTAGAGTAGAGAGAAGTAGCAGCAGCGGTACTCAACGGCAGTATGGAACCAACGTCGGCGGGGTTCACGCCCGCCCGAGGGAGACACACCGATGCCACAGAATGAAGTCGTCGAAGGCCTCGACCTGGACCGTTACAAGTACCACTTCATCACGGAGGACGAGCCCGTATTCCGTTCGGGCCGTGGCCTCAATGAGAAGGTGGTGCGGGAGATCTCGGCCCAGAAGGACGAGCCGGAGTGGATGCTCGAGTTCCGGCTGAAGGCGCTCAAGATCTACAACGCCAAGCCGATGCCGACCTGGGGCGGTGACCTCTCGAACCTGGAGTCGGTCCTGGACCAGATCTACTTCTACGTCCGGCCACAGGACAAGATGGAGCGCTCCTGGGACGACGTGCCTCCCAACATCAAGGAAACCTTCGAGAAGCTCGGGATCCCAGAGGCCGAGCAGAAGGTTCTGGCCGGAGTCGGAGCCCAGTACGAGTCGGAAATGGTCTATCACTCCCTGAAGGAGGAGTGGGAGAAGAAGGGTGTGATCTTCGACTCGATCGAAGACGGGCTCAAGAACCACCCCGAGCTCTTCCGGGAGCACTTCGGCACGGTGATCCCCTCCGCGGACAACAAGTTCAGCGCGATGAACTCCGCCGTCTGGTCCGGGGGCTCCTTCGTCTACATCCCGCCGGGTGTGGAGCTGGACACTCCCCTTCAGGCCTACTTCCGGGTGAACCAGGAGCAGATGGGTCAGTTCGAGCGGACCCTGATCATTGCTGACGAGGGCTCGAAGGCGCACTACATCGAAGGGTGCACGGCGCCGGTCTACTCCACCGAGTCGTTCCACTCCGGGGTGATCGAGATCGTGGTGAAGCCCGGGGCCCACTTCCGTTACACCACGATCCAGAACTGGTCGAACAACATGTACAACCTCGTGACCCAGCGGGCCCTGGTTCACGAGAACGCCACGATGGAATGGCTGGACGGGAACCTGGGCTCCAAGCTGACGATGAAGTACCCGTCCTGCTACCTCCTGGGTGAGGGAGCGCACGGCTCGGTCCTCTCGATCGCCTATTCCGGCGACGGGCAGCACCAGGACACGGGGGGAAAGGTGGTCCACGCCGCCCCCAACACCACCTCCCAGATCGTCTCCAAGTCGATCTCGAAGGGGACCGGCCGCTCGACCTATCGGGGGCTGTGCCAGGTCCACGAGGGCTCGGTGAACTCGAAATCGAATGTGGAGTGCGACGCCCTCCTCATCAACGATACCTCGCGAACGGATACCTACCCCTACATCGAGATCGACGAGAAGAAGTCGAACATCGGCCACGAGGCCACGGTCTCGAAGGTAGGGGACGAGCAGCTCTTCTACCTCATGAGCCGCGGAATGAACGAGGAGGAGGCGATGGCCCTCATCGTGCGCGGCTTCATCGAACCGATCGCCAAGCTCCTTCCCCTGGAGTACGCGGTAGAGCTGAACCGCCTCATCGAGCTGGAGATGGAGGGGTCCGTAGGCTGACCTGGGACCGTTCCCGGGTGGGCCCATGAAGGCCCAGATCGATCAACGCAAACCGACCACACCGACGCGAGACATAGATGGCTGCTACTCCTGCAACGGACACGACCGGCACCGGCCTCATGGAAGGGGTGACCGACCATATCAACCGGGAGGCCGTCGAATCGCTCGCGGCCGATGAGCCGCAGTGGCTCCGGGACCGTCGCCTCGAAGCGTGGTCGCTCTATGAGCGCACCCCCATGCCCACCACGCGACTCGAGGAGTGGCGCTACACGAATCTCTCCAGGAAGCTGAAGCTCGATCGACTCAGCCTGCTCCCGTGGGAAGAGCGGAGCTATTCTCCCGAGTCCGCACCCCGGAGACTGAAGGATGCCATGGATCAGGACCGGGACGCCTCCGGCCACCTGATCGAGCTCGACGGGACCGTGGCGTCCGTCGACCTCGGGGAAGAGTTCGCCGCGAAGGGGGTCGTCCTGACCTCCCTCCGGAAGGCCGTGCACTCCCACCCCGAGCTCCTCGAGGAGCTCCTCGCCACCGAGGCGCTGCCTGCGGGATTGGGCAAGTTCCAGGCCCTGAACGCCGCCCTCTGGACGGACGGAGTCCTCCTCTACGTCCCCAAAGGGGTGAGATTGGAGCGTCCGATTCGGGTGAGCCGGTGGAGCTCCGAGCCCGGTCGGGCCGTCTTCTCCCGTACGCTCATCGTGGCCGAGGGAGCAAGTCAGGTTTCCTTCGTCGACGAGTGCCTCTCTGAGGACTTTGAAGAGCAGATGCTTGCCTCGACCGCGGTCGAGGTATTCGCGCGGGACGGGGCCCAGGTCCAGTTCGTCTCGCTGCAGAGGATGGGAACGGGCACCTTTCATCTCTCCCAGCAGCGGACCCTGGCCGGGAGAGACTCGACCCTCGATACCCTGAATGTCGGGCTGGGAGGCACGACCGCTCGGGTGGATCTGAATGCCCGCCTCCAGGGACCCGGAGCGAACTCCGACATGCTGGGGCTTTACTTCGGGGACGGGGACCAGCACTTCGACTTCAACACGAGTCAGGACCACGTGGCGCCGAACGCCAAGAGCGACCTTCTCTACAAGGGAGCTCTGGACGGCAGGGCGCAGTCGGTCTTTCGAGGCGTCATCAAGGTGCACCGGGGCGCCCAGCAGACCGACGCGTACCAGACGAACCGGAACCTGCTCCTCTCCGACCGGGCCCGGGCCGACTCCCTCCCCAACCTCGAGATCGAGGCAGACGACGTCCGCTGCTCCCACGGCGCGACCGTGGGCCAGTTGGACCAGAACCACCTCTTCTACCTGATGAGCCGGGGAATCCCGAGAGAACTGGCGGAGCGGCTGGTGGTGATGGGATTCCTGGGCGAGGTCCTCTCGCGCCTTCCCCTGGGTGGCGTTGTGGAGAAGATCACCGGAATCATCGACGAGAAGTTGCATGGGTGAGTGGGTCCGCGTAGCCGGGGTGGACGACTGCCCGGGGGACGGATGCCTCCACGCCACCACCGGAGACGGCGAGGAGATCGTGGTGGTGAAGTGGGAGGGGGAGTTCTTCGCCCTAGAGGACCGCTGTTCGCACCAGGACTTTCCCCTTTCGGACGGTGAGGTGATGGACGGACAGCTCGAGTGCATCTTTCACGGGGCGAAGTTCGACGTGCGCACCGGGGAGGCCGTCCAACTCCCAGCGATCAGGCCCGTGAGGACATTCCCGGTGGAGGTTCGGGGAGACGACATCTTCGTCCAGGTGGAGTGATGAACACCTCGGGGCCGACATCACGGAAGCCGGCCCTCCCCACCTTGGATGTG
>SLFU01000003.1 GCA_007124095.1 Gemmatimonadota bacterium | reverse complement strand
GTCCGGTGAGGCGGGCTAGCCGCATGTTCAGGATGGCTTCCGCTTGCTTCTCCGAGAGCTCGAAAGACTCCTGCAGTCTCGTGGAGGCGATCTCGGTGTCGTCCGAGCCGCGAATGATCCTGATGACCTCGTCGATGTTGTCGACCGCGATCTTGAGGCCCTCCAGGATATGCTCCCGGTCCTTCGCCTTCCTCAGGTCGAATTCGCTCCTCCGGACCACGACCTGGTGTCGATGGTCGATGAAATGGAGGAGCATCTCGCGAAGCGTCATCACCCTCGGGACCCCGTCCACGAGCGCCAGCAAGATCGTCCCGAAAGTGGACTGCATCTGGGTGTGTTTGTAGAGCTGGTTCAACACGACCTGGGGAATCGCGTCCCTCTTCAGCTCCATGACGATCCGCATCCCATCCCGGTCCGACTCGTCCCGGAGGGCCGAGATGTCGGTGATCTTTTTCTCACGGACCAGTCCCGCGACCTGCTCGATGAGACGGGTCTTGTTCACCATGAAGGGGATCTCACCGACCACGATCCGCTCCCCCCCATTCTCCATCTCTTCGACCTCGGCTCGGGCTCTCATGACGACCCGTCCGCGTCCAGTCCTATAGGCGTCCCGGATGCCATCCTTCCCGCAGATGAACCCTCCGGTCGGGAAATCCGGTCCCTTCACGAGCCGTTCCAGCTCCTCCTGGGGCGCCTCGGGATCGTCGATGAGAGCTCCGACCGCAGCGGTGATCTCCCTGAGATTATGGGGAGGGATGTTCGTCGCCATTCCCACGGCGATCCCGGAAGACCCATTCACGAGCAAGTTCGGGAACTTGGCGGGGAGAACGGTCGGCTCGTCGATGCGCCCATCGAAGTTGGGCGAGAAGACGACGGTTTCCTTCTCGATGTCCTCGAGCATCTCCATCGCGATCGAGGTCATCCGAGCCTCGGTATAGCGATAGGCTGCCGCCGAATCGCCATCGATCGAGCCGAAGTTTCCTTGTCCGTCTACGAGGGGGTAGCGAAGGGAAAAGTCCTGTACCATCCGCACCATGGAGTCGTAGACCGCCGAGTCGCCATGGGGGTGGAACTTCCCCAGGACTTCGCCGACCACCGAGGCGCTCTTCTTGTACGACCGGCCCGATCCGAGTCCCAGGCCGTGCATCGCAAAAAGGATCCGGCGGTGGACGGGTTTGAGCCCGTCACGCACATCCGGGAGGGCGCGCTGGACGATTACGCTCATCGAGTAGTCGATGAACGATTCCCGCATTTCGTCTTCCAGAAGGCGGGACAGAACCCTCTGTCCGTTTTCCGCTTCCATAGATGAGCCCGTGTGAGATGGAGTGCTACCGACCGCCGGCTCCGACCGGGGAGAGCGTGCGAGGTATTGGAGCCATTGCCCGGGAGTCGATAAGGGGGGACCCCGACGTCACGGTCGGATTTCGGGTCCCGAGCCGTCCCCCTGGGGAGGAAGCCTGGGGAGGAAGAATGTCCCAAACTAGTTCCGGTACAATGACCGTATAGCCACGAAAAAATAACGAAAAAGCACTGCTGGGAGCAACTCCGCCGTGCTCAGGGGCAGCCGAGTCATTTATCCTCATTCGCTCCGGGAGGCGGGGGTGGGAAGGACCGGGCGGCGTGTTCGGGGACGCGTGGTGGCCGGGTGCACGAGACACTTTGCGAGAGGTCGTTCCTCCGAACCAGAGAAGTAGCATGACTAATAGTGGGACAGCTTGACATTACCTTTCGTCATTGTAACTTCCGTTCTATGTCTTTTGCTACGATCAGAATTTTCTGTGATGTTGCCCAGCAGGGGAACTTCTCCCGTGGTGCGGAACTGAACGGGATCACGCAGTCGGCTGCTTCCCAGAGAGTCCGGGCTCTCGAAGAGGAGCTCGGCGTGGAGTTGATCGACCGTTCGACTCGTCCCTGCGGGCTCACCCCGTGGGGGAAGGTGTATTACGAGGGGTGCCGGGAGATCCTGGACCGTTACGAGCGCTTGGAGCGAGAGGTTGCCGGTGCGGTCGGCCCTCTCCGCGGTAGGGTGGACATCGCCTCGATCTATTCCGCAGACGTTGCGCACCTGAACGAGGTTCGGGAGAGCTTCCACGCCATGAACCCTCAGGCGCGAGTGAGGGTGCACTACCTTCAGCCCAATGCTGTGTACGAACGGGTTCGGGATGAGAAGTGCGACATCGGCATCCTCTCCTACCCAGATCGCTGGCCGGACCTCTCTGCGATCCCGCTGCGGAACGAGGAGATGGTCGCGGTGTTCCGCGTGGGACATCGACTTTCTGCGCTCCCGCGGGTGGAGCCCGGGGACCTCGCAAAGGAGCGGCTCATCGGATTCGATGCCGGTCTTCGCATTTCCCGGGAGATCCGGTCGTACCTTCGCCGCCACGGGGTGCAGCCGACGGTGGAGAGTTCCTTCGACAACATCGATACGATCAAGACGGCCGTCTCCGAAACGGATGGAGTTGGGATCCTACCCCAGCGGACGGTTCGGGTGGAGGTGGAGCGGGGCGTTCTGGGGACGGCCGACCTTCGGCCCGCGCTCTTCCGTCCCCTTGCCATCGTGCACCGAAGGGACCGGGCGCTCTCGACCTTGGCCGAGGCATTGGTCCGCCACCTTCGGGAGAACGACTTGCCCGCCGAGTTTCCCTCCCGCGAGATCCCGTTGGAGCGCCCGGCGGTCTAGCCGGCCCCGTGTTACCGGTCGAGTGCGCTCGCGGCTGGATCCAAATAGTCAAAGTTCGTCCGGGCCCTTCCTGAGTTCCGCGGTCGCGGGACAGTGGGGGTGAGGATGAGTGACCGGAAATAAAAGGAGATTCGAGTTATGGCCCTTTCCGGCTACCCGGAGGCCAGAGGTCTCTACGACCCAAGGAACGAGAAGGATAGCTGTGGAGTGGCCCTCGTGGCCAACGTCCGCGGGGAAAGGTCGCATGAGATCGTATCCGACGCGCTGACTGCGCTGATCCGCATGTCACATCGGTCGGCCTCGGGACCCGAAGAGAATACGGGCGACGGAGCCGGAGTGCTCTTTTCGCTTCCCCACGAGTTTCTGAGGACGGTGGCACGCCAGGATTTGGGAATCGAGTTGCCCGAGCCCGGCCGATATGGTGTGGGAATGATCTTCTTCCCCCGGTCGCAGAGGGGGCGCGAGCACTGCAGGGAGATCCTCACCGGGTACGTCCAAGCCCAGGGCCAGGAGGTGCTGGGTTGGCGCCGTGTGCCCACGATGAACGATTCGCTGGGCCGGGGAGCGCGTGCTGGCGAGCCGGTAGTGGAGCAGCTCTTCGTCGGGGCGCGGGAGGGTCTCTCTCAGGAGGCCTTCGAGCGTCAGCTCTATCTCATCCGGAAGCAGGCCTACCGCGAGATCCGGGGCTCGCACCTGGAGGATGTCGACAGCTACGCGGTCTGCAGCCTTTCGTCCAGGGTGATCGTCTACAAGGGGCAGCTCACTCCCGAACAGGTCCCCGCCTACTACCCCGATTTGGGGGACCCTGAGCTGGTCAGCCAGATGGCCCTGGTCCATGCTCGGTTCAGCACGAACACGTTTCCGAGCTGGTCGCGTGCCCAGCCGATGCGCTTCCTTTGCCACAACGGGGAGATCAATACCCTTCAGGGTAACGTGAACTGGATGCGGGCGAGGCAAGGCCTCCTGAGGAGCGAGCGGTTCGGACCCGAATTGGAGAAGCTGTTCCCCATCATCGATCCCGAAACCTCCGACTCGGGGATCCTGGACAACGTCCTGGAGCTGCTCGTCGCGGCCGGGAGGAGCGCGCCCGAAGCGCTGATGATGATGATCCCGGAGGCCTGGGAGAACGACGAATCGATTTCCGAAACCCGTCGCGCATTCTACGAGTACCACGCCTCCCTCATGGAGCCGTGGGACGGCCCGGCCGGAGTCCTCTTCACGGACGGCCGCTGGGCCGGCGCCGTGCTCGACCGAAATGGGCTGCGGCCCTGCCGATACTGGATCACCCACGACGACCGGGTGATCCTGTCGAGCGAGGTCGGGGTCCTCGATCTGCCGCCCGAGCTGGTGAAAAAGAAGGGTCGCCTCCAACCGGGGCGCATGTTCCTGGTGGACATGAAGGAAGGCCGCGTCGTGGAGAACGACGAGATCAAGGAGTCGATTGCGACCGCGCGACCCTACGGAGAGTGGCTCGAGCGGAGACGGCTTGGCCTCGAGGACCTCGTGGCCCGTGAACCGGTGACGACCGAGCGGGATTCGTTCCTCGCCCCGCTCAAGATGTTCGGGTATACCGACGAGCATCTCCGGTTCATCCTCCACCCCCTGGTCGAGAAGGCCAGGGATCCGACCGGGTCCATGGGAAACGATGCCGCACTGGCGTTCCTCTCGGAGCGACCCCGGCTCCTCTACGACTACTTCAAGCAGCTCTTCGCGCAGGTGACGAACCCTCCCATCGATTCCACTCGGGAGGACTCGGTGATGTCACTCGCAGTCCCGATCGGGCCGGAAGGAAACCTCCTCGAGACCACCGAGGGGCAGGCGGATCGGATCTGGCTCGAACACCCCATCCTGTCGGACTCCGAATTCGCCAGGCTGGCCGGAGTGGACGAGCGAGGATGGCGCTCGGCCGGGATCGACATCACCTATCCACGCGAGTTGGGGGAGGACGGGCTGGAACGGGCTCTGGACCGGATCTGTCGGGAGGCGTCCGAGGCCATCGCCGACGGCTATCGGCTCATCATCCTCTCCGACCGGGGAGCGAGTCGTGAGCGGGTGCCGCTCAGCGCCCTCCTCGCGGTCGGCGCGGTCCATCAGCACCTGGTACGCACGGCGGAACGGACCCGGATCGGGATCGTGCTGGAGACGGGCGAGCCCAGGGAGGTCCATCACTTTTGCACCCTGTTGGGATACGGAGCGGACGGGATCAATCCGTATATGGCCTTCGAGGCTCTCCGGGAGATCCGGCGCAAGGGGGATTTCCAGGGGGACTGGACCGACGACCAGCTCATCTCCCGTTACCGGAAGGCCGTTGGCAAGGGAATTCTCAAGGTGATGGCGAAGATGGGGATCGCGACCCTGGCGAGCTACCGGGGGGCGCAGATCTTCGAGGCGGTCGGACTCGGCCCGGAGGTGATGGAGCGCTGCTTTGCGGGGACGGCGAGTCGCATCAAGGGTGCGGGATTCCGGGAACTGGCGAGGGAGGAGATTCGCCAGCATGACGAAGCCTGGTCGGACCCTCCGGACGTGAGGACGCCGACGCTCCCGAATCCAGGGGAATACCACTGGCGGTCGGGTGGCGAGCGGAGGATGTGGAACCCGGACACCGTCGCCAATGCGCGGATTTCGGCGATCAGCGGCGACCCGAAGAGCTACGCCGAGTTCGCGCGGCAGGCGAACACGGACGCCGAGAGCCGGTGCACTATCCGAAGCCTGTTCCAGATCCGAGAGAGCGAGGAGCGGGCCGTCCCCTTGGACGAGGTGGAGCCGGCATCCGAAATCGTGAAGCGCTTCACCACCGGGGCGATGAGCTTCGGAGCCCTGTCGAAGGAGGCGCACGAGACCCTCGCCGTAGCGATGAATCGGATCGGCGCGAAGTCAAACAGTGGGGAGGGTGGGGAGGACCCCGAGCGGTACGTTCGCTCTCCGAATGGAGACTCCCGCCGCTCGGCGATCAAGCAGGTCGCCTCCGGGCGTTTCGGGGCGAGCCTCGACTACCTCATCGAGGCGGATCAACTCCAGATCAAGATGGCGCAGGGAGCGAAGCCCGGCGAGGGCGGCGAGTTGCCGGGACGGAAGGTTTCTGAGGAGATCGCCCGGGTCCGTAACACGACTCCGGGTGTGATGCTCATCTCCCCCCCGCCGCACCACGACATCTACTCGATCGAGGATCTGGCTCAGCTCATCTACGATCTCAAGAACGCGAACCCCAGGGCCAATGTGAGCGTGAAGCTGGTCTCCGCGGTTGGAGTCGGCACGGTCGCAGCGGGGGTAACGAAGGCGAAGGCCGACCACATCCTGATCTCGGGGCACGACGGGGGGACGGGAGCCTCACCTCTCACCAGCATCAAGCATGCGGGGCTTCCGTGGGAGCTCGGGCTCGCTGACGTCCATCAGACCCTGGTCCTGAATGACCTCAGGAGCCGGGTCATGGTCGAAGTGGATGGGCAGCTCAAGACCGGGCGTGACGTGGTGATCGGGGCGCTCCTCGGAGCGGAGGAGTTCGGGTTCTCGACGGCTCCCCTGATCGCGATGGGGTGCATCATGATGCGGAAGTGCCACCTCAACACCTGCCCGGTCGGGGTGACCACCCAGGATCCGGTGCTCCGAGCCCGCTTCACCGGGGAGCCGGAGCATGTGATCAACTACCTCTTCCTGGTCGCAGAGGAGGTGCGAGAGATCCTTTCCCGGATGGGGGCGCGCAGTGTGGACGAGGTCATCGGTCGGGCGGACCTGATCGATGTCGCGAGCCTCCCGGAGTCCGGGACGTTGGCGAAGCTGGACTTCTCATCGATCCTCACGATGGCAGTGCCCTCCCAGCCTGGGACGCCGGTGCGGAAGAGCCAGCCACAGCGTCACCAGATTGACGCTGTCTTGGACCGTGAGCTGATCCGTCGGTCCAGGGGCGCGATCGAGGGGGAGGGACCGGTGACCGTAGAGTTGCCGGTGCGCAATGTGGACCGGACGGTCGGCACGCTTCTGAGCCACGAGGTGGTTCGGCGCCATGGAAAGGAGGGGCTCGACGACGACAGCATCCGTGTTCGCTTGCGCGGATCCGCGGGTCAGAGCCTCGGCGCGTGGCTGGCCCGGGGCGTGACCATCGAACTGGAAGGCGATGCGAATGACTACGTCGGAAAAGGGCTGTCCGGCGGGCGCATCGTGGTCCATCCCTCCAGGGCTGCCACTTTCCCCGCGGAGGACAACGTCGTTATCGGAAATGTGGCGCTCTACGGAGCGATTGAAGGGGAGGCGTACTTCTCCGGACTGGCCG
>SLFU01000238.1 GCA_007124095.1 Gemmatimonadota bacterium | reverse complement strand
GGGGTTCCGTAGGACCAGGAGCCGAATTTCACTCATGTCCTCCATTGCGAATCGAACTCCTTCGCGACCCAGTCCGCTGTCTTTTACGCCCCCGTAAGGCATATTGTCCACCCGGAAGGAGGGGACATCGTTGATTACCACCCCGCCCATCTCGAGGGTGTCCCATGCTTTCTGGACCTTGAAGAGGTCTCGAGTGAAGATCCCCGCCTGAAGGCCGTATCGGCTCCGGTCGGTCTCGCGGAGCGCCTCATCGAAGTCGTGGAAGCGGCGTACCGAGATGACGGGACCAAAGACCTCCTCGGCTTCGATGAGACAGTCGGTGGGTGCGTCCTCGACGACTGTCGGCTCGACCATCACCCCCGCCCTCTTCCCACCGACCAGGACGCGGGCGCCACCCTCCTCCGCCTCCCGCACCCATTCGACGATCCGTTCCGCATCGGACTCTGAAATCACCGGCCCAATGAAGGTGTTCTCCTCGCGTGGGTCCCCTGCCTCGAGGGATCGTACGCGCTCGACGAGGGTGTCCACGAGCTCGTCGTAGACCGCGTCATGGACGAGAAGGCGTTGCACGCTGATGCAGCTCTGTCCCGACTGGTAGAACGCGCCAAAAACGATGCGCTCCGTGGCATCCGCCACATCCACGCCTTCGTCCACGATACACGCGGCGTTTCCGCCCAGCTCGAGGGTCACCTTCTTTTTGCCCGCCTGGCCCTTGAGCATCCAGCCGACCTCCCTGGATCCGGTGAAGCTCAGAAGCTTCAACCGGGGGTCCCGGGTGAAAGGGCCGGCGTGCTCGACCTGGCAGGGGAGGACCGAGAAGGCGCCCTCGGGGAGCTCCGTCTCGGCGAGAATCTCACCAATGACGAGTGCGCCGATGGGAGTGCGCTCTGCCGGTTTGAGGACGAAGGGACAACCGGCCGCGATGGCCGGTGCGACCTTGTGGGCGGCCAGGTTCAGGGGAAAGTTGAAGGGCGTAATGAAGGAACAGGCCCCGATCGGATGACGCCGCCACATGCCCGTGTAACCCCGGGCCCGCTCAGAGATCTCGAGGTTCATCACCTCCCCGCCGAAGCGGACCGCTTCCTCTCCAGCCACTTTGAAGGTGTCGATCAATCGTGTTACCTCGCCCCGGGCATCCCGGATCGGTTTTCCCGACTCGAGGCAAAGGAGCTCCGCCATTTCCTCCGCGCGCTCCCGGAACCGGGTGACGCAGTGCTCTAGGATGGCTTGGCGCTTGTAGGGCGGGAGCGCCGCCATCTCCCTCACCGCGTCCGCCGCGGCTCCGATTCCCCGGTCGATCGCTTCGGGATCCGCCTCCGCCACCCGGGCGAAGACCTCTCCGGAGTATTTGTCCACGACCTCCAGTCTTTCGTTAGCCTGAATGGGGCGATTCGCCAGGTAATAGGGGTAGCTCCGGACGTCCATTCGATACTCCCAGGTTTTCCTGTTCGAGGGGATCAGAGGGCCCGGGCCAGTGCCGGGATCTCCACGTGGAGAGTGCGGTGGTCGTCGCCGTAGTCCACGGCCACCTCGACCACCTTCACGCCGGGGGCCCGAAGGGCCTCCTCCATCACAGGGACCAGTCGGTCGGCCGACTCGACCCGGTATCCTTTCGCGCCGTAGGCTTCGGCGTAGAGGACGAAGTCCGGGTTCCCGTAGCTGAGCCCGAAGTCCGGAAATCCCATCTCCTCCTGCTTCCAGCGGATCATTCCGTACCCGTCGTCGCGGAGGATGACGACGGTCAGCTCTAGCCCCATCCGCACAGCGGTCTCGAGCTCCTGAGAGTTCATCATGAAGCCCCCGTCCCCACAGATCGAAATCACGGGCCGGTCCGGGTGCACGAGCCGGGTAGCGATGGCCGATGGGAGCCCGGCTCCCATGCTGGCCAGCGCATTATCCAGAAGAACGGAGTTGGGTCCGTGCGCCGGGTAGTTTCTGGCGAACCAGATCTTGTACATGCCGTTGTCGAGCGTGAGGATACCGTCGTCCGGGATCGCTTTCCGCATGTCGACCACCAACCGCTCCGGACGCATTGGAAAGTCCGAGGACTCCGCGCGGGAGGAGAAGTGTTCGGCCTGGATCCGACGGATTTCGTCGAGGTGGCTGAAGTCCCAGTGCGACTGGTGTTCGAGTCGGTCCATCAAGAGCTCGATCGACTGGGCGATGTCGCCGACGACCTCGAGCTGCGGGAAATAGACGGGATCCACCTTCGCGGTGTTGAAGTCGACGTGGATGACCCGCACCTCTCCATCCTGCATGAAGAAAGGTGGCTTCTCCACCACGGTGTGACCCACATTCAGAATGACATCGGCAGCGTCCACCGCCCGGTGCACGAAGTCGTTGGCGCTGAGGGCGGCGGTACCGACGTAGGAGGGGTTCCGCTCGTCCACCACGCCCTTTCCCATCTGAGTGGTGATGAACGGGATTCCGTAATCCGTCACGAGCTTCGAGAGTGCGGAACACGTCTGGGTTCGATTCGCACCGCTGGCCAGGACGATGAGTGGACGGCTCGCCTCCTGTAGGAGCTTCGCGGCGGCGGCGATCGACGGCTCGTCCGCCACCGGACGTCTGACCTGGCTGGCTCGCAGCGGTCGAGCGGATGCCTCCTCCTGGAGGATATCCTCCGGGACTTCCAGGTGCGTCGCGCCCGGAAGTTCCTCCGCCGAGAGACGAAAAACCTCCCGCACCCGTGCGGGAATGTAATCGGAGCTGACGACTTGCTTGGTGTACTTCGTGATTGGCGCCATCATGTCCACGACGTCGATGATCTGGAAGGCGCCCTGCTTCGATGAACGGATGGGCTTTTGCCCGGTTACCATGACCATCGGCATTGCCCCGAGCTGCGCATACGCGGATGCCGTGACCAGGTTCGTCGCACCGGGGCCGAGGGTGGAGAGACAGACGCCGGGGATGCCCGTGAGGCGTCCGTACGTGGCGGCCATGAACCCTGCGGCCTGCTCATGGCGTGTCACAACGAGGTGGATCGTCGACTCCCGGATCGACTCGAGGAGGTCCAGGTTTTCCTCGCCGGGCACGGCGAAAACGTACTGGACACCCTCGGTTTCCAGGCAGCGGACGAATAGGTCGGATGCCTTCATGGCGGGGCACTCGTTTGATCTCGGGGTGGTTGGAGGCTGGGGTTTGCCCAGGCAAGGATACAGTCTAGACTAACGGAACCCGACCACTGCCCGCATGGTTTCGATCAGGCGGATCGAGTCGTAGCCCAAGGGAGCCTCGCCAGGGACCGCTGACCGCGCCCCCGTAAGGCATGGCGTTGGATGACGGATGATTCGCCCCTTACCAGTAGCCCCGAACGTTGGGGTTGTCCAGGAAGAAGACCAGCCTCCCACTTGCGATCCCAGCGGATCAGGAAGGAGGGCGAGCAGATTCCGGCGCGGATTGGAACTTGAGACTTCATTCCCGTGTAGCTGGACGACGATGAGCATTCTCGCCCTCACCCGTAACCGCGCCATACGGCGAACCCTCGGACTCCTCTCCCTCTCCTTTCTGACGGGGGTGGCGCTGGAGCCGGTGGCTCATTCGTACCTGGTGTCCACAGCTGCATCTCCTGCAGTTGATAGGGCCGAAGCTTCGGCGCCGGAGAGCGGTACGCACAACCCCTACCACGACCTCGACTGCACCCTATGCCACGCCGCGGGATCGGTGGTGCTTCCCGGAATTGCGGTGAAGATGGACGCGCCCATCGGGCACGTCGCCCCCGTCGAGGGACCCTCCCCCAGACATCTGTCCTCCGTTCCATTCGAGCACGCTCAGGCACGAGCCCCTCCCGCCTTTTTGAGCTGACGCGACGAGAGCTGCCCGCCGGATCGAAGTGACGGGGACCGTGTTCGAAGGCCTGTGCGGCATCTGGCTTCCATACTTCGGCGGAACCCGACCTCCCGAACCACCGGAGCGGCTCCGACTCATACCGACGTCAGTCATTCACCAAGGAAATCGGTGGGTGAGCGTCGGACCCTCAGCTACTCTCGATCGGTCCCGAGCCCGGCCCGTTCCCCGGCCAGGGTGGATTGGCTTGAAGGGGTACCATGTTCCAGAATTCGACTTGTACAGGACGACTCCATCGCCCACCGGCGGACTCTATGGCGCCCCGGCTCTCCCTGCTCGTGCTTCTGGTCCCGATCGCACTTTTCCCGGGGATGCTGAGTGCCCAGACCGTCGAGGCGGAGGCTTCCGGCCAGGCCCGGGTTCTGGGGCGGGTAGTGGATGCCGAGACGGCCGAGCCGGTGGCGGCCGCCTACGTAAGGCTCAGAGGCGCCGGACGGTCGGAGTTCAGTCACCCGGACGGGTCCTTCCACTTCGAAGGCCTTTCCGCCGGGAGCTATTCCGTGGATGTGGAGCGGATCGGCTACTCGAGGCTGGAGGTGGAGGTCGAGGTAGCGGAGGGGGGGACCGAGGAGGTGGAGGTGCGGCTCCGACCGTCGGCGATTTCCCTTCCCGGAATGGTCGTCACCGGTGTGGGCCGGGAGCGGCGAGCGGACCAAACCTACCAGCCCACCTCCGTCCTCACGGGTCGGGACCTGCAGCGGAACCTCTCCTGGAGCCTCGCCTCCACCCTCCAGGGGGAGCCCGGCATCGCAATGCAGACTTTCGGGCCTGCGCCCGCTCAACCGGTGATCCGAGGCATGGGAAGCGACCGGGTCCTCGTTCTCGAGGACGGGAGCCGGATGGGGGACCTCTCGCACACCGCCCCCGACCACGCGGTCGGGATCGACCCGATTTCGGCGGACCGCATCGAGGTCGTGAGGGGTCCCGCCGGCCTGCTCTATGGGAGCAATGCCTTGGGCGGTGTGGTGAATGTGATTCGAGAGGAAGTCCCCCGGACACTCCCTCAGCATCCCACCGGGGTCTTCTCCCTCCAGGGGGAGTCGGTGAACCGGGGCTTCACCACGGCGGGGGTGGCCAGGGTTCCCCTGGGCGATCGTTTCGCCGCACGGACCGAGGCGACCTATCGCGAAGGTGGCGCGATTCGGACTCCGATCGGGGATCTCGACGGGACCGACTCCCGAGGGTACAACCTGGGGCTCGGTGCAAGCTGGATTCCGGAGTGGGGGTTCGTAGGAGCGGCCTTCCGAGCATACGACCTGCATCACGGGGTGCCGGGGGAGTTTGAGGGAGAAGCGATCCCGGGCGGTCACCCCGGAGGTGTGGACGCGGAGACCAGCCGCCTCGTCGGCCGCTTCGAGGCGGGGCATTTCGAGGGGTTGGGACCCTTCAGCGCCGTGGAGCTGGAGTCCAACCTGATCGGCTATCTCCACCGGGAGATTGAGGGGGTGGTAGGCGAGGGGGCGGATGCTCGTCCCATCGTAGGAGCGGAGTTCGACCAGCTGACCGGAACGGTGAATCTGACTGGCCGGCACGAGCATGAACCCAACGGCCTCCGCGCGGAGGGAGCGGTCGGGATCTCTTTCCTTTGGCAAGATCTCCTGACCTCGGGCTCCTTCCCGGGAAGTCGATCGGCGACCGAGTACAAGCTCGCCGCATATTTTTACGAGGAGTTGGAGTTCGACGTCCTCCGCTTCCAGTTCGGGGCCCGGTACGACTGGAGCCGAATGAATCCGCACGACAAGTCTCCGATTCGGATCCAGGAATATGATCGTCCGGTCGAGGACCGGACCTTCGGTGATTTCTCCGGTTCGATTGCCTTGCTTCGGGACTTTTACTCCGACTGGACGGTGGGCGCGAGCATCGCCCGGGCGTTCCGGACCCCGGCGATTCCGGAGCTGTTTTCCGACGGCCCCCATCTCGCGGACTTTTCCTTCGACATTGGAAATCCCCAGCTCGATACCGAAACCGGAGTGGGAACCGATCTCTTCATTCGAGTCACGCGGCCGGAGATCCGGGCTGAAGCCACTGTCTTCCGGAATGCGCTCTCCAACTACATCTACTACTTCCCCACCGGGGAGATCGACCCCCGGTTCCGACGCTTCCCCGTCTTCGAGGCGCGGGGGGACGACGCCCACTTCGTTGGAGCAGACGGGCGCCTCCAGTGGGAAGCCTGGCCCAGCCTGGTCTTCGACGTCACCGCGAGCTACGTGCGTGCCACCCGGATCTCGGATGAAGACCCGCTTCCGGAAATCCCCCCGGTCAACGGAGGGGTCGGTGCGAGGTACGAGACCTCGCGCTTCTTCGTGAATGGAGGGTGGTGGGGTGCCGGTGCTCAGGACCGGGTGCCGAGCCAGATCGAATCACCGATCCGGGAGGGAGAGATGATCACCCCGGAGCAGCCCACCTCGGGCTACGGGCTCTGGAGGGCCGGGGCCGGAGTCCAGTGGATACTGAATGGAGCTGTACACTCGGTGGTGCTTCAGACCGAGAACCTGACGGACCGGGTGTGGAGAAGCCACCTCTCCCGGATCAAGGATGTGGCCCCGGAGCCGGGCCGGAACGTCCAGTTGCTCTATCGTGTGAGCTTCTGACGGAAGCGGTAAGCGACGTCGGCTGCTCAGGCCGATGAATTTTCAACCCACCAGGAGGGAAGGGAAATGGAGAAGAGGATGACGTGTGAGAAAAGGATAACGAGTAGGGGGTGGACGAGGGGCCTCCGGCGGCTGGGTGCAGCGGCGGCCCTTCCGGCTCTCATGCTGGCGACGGCCTGTGACCGGAGCAGCACCGATCCGAACGGGGACCCTCACCGGGACTTCGACAGGGTGGAAATCATCGACCGGAGCCAGACCCAGCAACCCGTCGTGGCCACCTGGACGGCCGACGGGGGGTGGGATGCGACCGAGCTCCCTTCCATTGACCTGGAGAACGATCCGCCTCGGGTGTCGCTCGGAGCGAGAGTCTTTGATTCCGACGACAACGAGGTCCCCCTGACCTCGGGTGGGGAGTATTCCGTTCGCTATGCGTTGGCCTCGGGCGCGACCGCGGGTGTCATCGACCTTGACCGCGACGACATCTTCCACGGGGACCACATCCACATCTACGGTCT
>SLFU01000008.1 GCA_007124095.1 Gemmatimonadota bacterium | reverse complement strand
GATCGGCTCCGAGGGTGAGCCCGCCCAGCCAACCGGGATTCAGACCCTCCTCCCGAAGGGCCTCCAGCGCGACCTTTCCAATGAGGAACTGCCCTTCGGCGGACATGGTCACCCGACGGGCGTCGATGTAGTAATTCGAACGCACTCCGCTCGAAAGGGTAAAACTGCCGAGCTCGAGGGAGCGTTCGACCAACAAGGTCCGGAGGCGTTGTCGTTGAGTCATCCTGAAGAACTTCCTGCTCCGGGCGGATTCGTCAAGGGACGGGGTCTGCGCACCGGCCTGATGATCGCCCTCTCCGTGGCGCTGCTCGCTGGGTGCGAGGAGAGTGCGACCGAACCCACGGAGTCGCGATTCGGGCAGGTCGGCCGGATCCAGATCGAGGTCAGCACCCCGGTCCTGGGTCAGCTCGGGGAGCTCAACGAGAGCCTGATCTGGAACTCCAACGGTCCATGGGTGCTGGCGGAGCGGGTCAGCTATCGCCGGGAGCAGGGAGGGGAGCATCTCCGCCGGAGCGAGAGGAACCCGAGCCAGCTCGCCCAGGAATACGCCACCTTCATCCGTGCGTTGAGCGACTCCGACGACTTCCGGCTCTTCGACGGGCTTTCCCAGGAACTCCAGCCCACCTGCCAGCCGCCCCTCTCGAGAGTGACCTTGGTGATCCGCGACGATGTCCGAGAAGAGACGGCACGCTGGATCCGCTGCGCGCGAGGCACCCTATTCGACCTGCATCCCGCGGACGCCGGCCCGGACCCGGGGGCGAGCCGTCTCATTTCCGCCGGAGAATCCCTGCGCCTCGCGACCCTCGGCGCGGACCGGGAGGCCGTCTACCAGGGGACGCTTCCCTTCGCGATCCTCGATCGCGGGGAGGACTCTCCGGCCCGCCCCGAGGCCTCCCGCGTCTTCCTCTCCTCCGGAACGCAGCCTCCCCCCGCTTTTCTCGAGTTCTGGGAGGACCACGCAGGAGAGGGCGCGTTCGCGCCGAACGTAGACTGGGCCAATGAGGCCGTGATCCTGGCTGCGGTGGGTGAGCGGCAGGAGGCGGGGGAGACGGTGGAGGTGAGGCGAGTGCTTCCGGAGGCCTTCGCCGCCCGTGTGGAGGTCGTCCAGCGAGTCCGCGGGAACTTCTGCGCTCCCGCAGCCAGGCGGGGATATCCGTATCAACTGGTAGTGGTCCCCCGCGCCGGTGTCCCGATGGAGTTCGCTCAGCCGCAAGTGGAACGGGTACATTGCGAGTTCTAGTCCGGGTTCTGGGCGAGGGTCTCGATACCGGGGCGAGGCAGACGTGAGCCTGCGGAGGAAGTACGTCCTCATCCTGGTGGGCTTCTCCCTCGTCCTGACGGTGGCGGGCGGGTGGATGGCCTGGCGTCTGGCGAGCGGCGCCCTCGAAAGCGAGCTGGACGAGAAGCTCGTCTGGGTAGCGGGAGCCGCGGCCGAGGTGGGCCTTCGGGGAGAAGACGTGCTGGCCCTCCAGGAAGGCGATGAGAACACTCTCCTCTACACCTCGAATCGGGCCCGCCTGGCACGCCTCCTCCGGTACGTGGATGAGGCCCACCTCTTCCGGCAGGGGAATACCCTCCTGGTGACGACGGATTCGCCGTTGGACTCCCCGGTGGGAACGCCGCTGCGCTGGCTCGACGCGTACTCTCCTCAGCTCGAGACGGCCTGGGACGTCGGCGAATCGGTCACTCCCCTGTTCCGGGGGGAAGATGGCCGGTTCTACAAGTACGGCTTCAAGCGTCTGGACGAGAGCGATGCCATGCTGGCGGTGCTCATGCAGGCCGACTACCTGGAGCCGCTGGACCGGTTCCGGAGGACGCTCATCCTCGGTTCGATCGGTGCGGCGCTCCTGGCCGGTCTCCTGGCGGGCCTCCTGGCCACCAATATCGTGCGGCCCCTGGAGCGCCTCTCGCGCGCTGCGCTCCGGATCCAGCGGGGCCGGTGGCAGAAGCCGGTCAACGTGGAGAGGGGCGACGAGCTCGGCCGCCTCTCGCGCGCCATGGAGCGGATGCGCACGGGGATCGTTCAGCGGGAGGAGCACCTCCGCCTGATGCTTGCCCAGGTCGCGCACGAGATCCGAAATCCCCTCGGAGGGCTCGAGCTCTTCGCCACCGCGGCTCTCGAGACCTCGGATCGGGAGGAGCGGGCAGCCCTTCTCACTCGAGTGAGAAGGGAGGTCGAGGCCCTGAACGAGATCATCAACGACTTCCTCTCTTTCGCCCGTCCCCGCCAGCCCGAGCTGCAACTGCATGACCTGCGGGCTCCCCTCCGGGAGGCCGTCGAGCTGATGGAGGGACAGTGCCGGAAGGATGGAGGGCAGATCTACGTGAATCTGCCGGACGAGCCCCTGCTCGCCCGTGCCGACCCCGATCATGTGAAGCGGGTCGTGCTCAACCTGCTCCAGAACGCCGGACAGGCCGGACGGCGGGTGTGGCTCACGAGCTGGTGGAGAAACGGCGAGGCCGTCATCTCGGTGAAGGACGACGGGCCCGGGGTCGAGCGGGAGGTGCGCGACCGGATCTTCGAGCCCTTCGTGACCGACAAGGAGCAGGGGGCCGGACTGGGTCTCGCGATCGTGAAGCGTTTGCTCGAAACGGGAGGGGGGCGGATCGTCCTCGTCGATCCGAACGCTCCGCCCGATGTGGACCAGGCTCCCGGTCCGGTTGGGAAAGGTGCCGAGTTCCGCGTATATTTCCAGAGCTCGGACGATCTCCCCGCCGACGGCACGGAGGAGGCCTGATGGCCCAGATCCTCATCATCGACGACCATGACTCCATGCGCGAAGGGTTGGATCTCCTTCTGCGCCGTCGGGGGCATCGAACTCATGTCGCGGAGAACGGGGCCAGCGGGATGGCCCTGCTCGAGGAGAACGGGGTCGACCTGGTCATCACGGACTTGAGGATGTCCGGGATGGACGGCCTCGAAGTGCTCGGGGCGGTGCGGGAGCGGTACCCGGATACGGAGGTGCTCGTGATCACCGCATACGGGACGATCGAGACGGCGGTGGAAGCCATGAAGCTCGGCGCCACGGACTTCTTGACCAAGCCCTTCTCCTCCGAGGAATTCGGGGTCAAGGTGGAGCGGCTCATCCAGACCAAGGAGGAGAGAGAGCGGCTGCGGCGGGAGAACCGGTCCCTTCGGGTAGAGAACACGTACCTGAGGGAGCTCGACCAGGGAAAGGAGGCCAGGTACGGGGACATCGTCGGGGAGTCCGCACCGATGCAGCGCGTCTTTCGCTGGATCGACCGGGTGGCCCGGAGCGAGTCCACCGTGATGGTCTACGGGGAGTCGGGAACCGGAAAGGAGCTGGTGGCGCGGGCCATCCACGCGGGATCGAGCCGAAAGGACGGGCCCTTCGTTCGGGTGAACTGCGGCGCGCTCTCCGATAGCCTCCTCGACTCGGAGCTCTTCGGGCACGAGAAGGGGGCGTTCACCGGAGCCGAGCGGCGCCGGCGAGGCCGCTTCGAGCTGGCCGACGGGGGGAGCCTCTTTCTGGACGAGGTGGCCACGGTGGCCCCCCAGACCCAGGTGCGCCTCCTCCGCGTCCTCCAGGAGCGGGAACTGGAGCGAGTGGGCGGAGAGGAGACGATCGGCGTGGATGTGCGGATCATCGCCGCCACCAACCTCTCACCCGACCAGCTCCTCGATGGGAACGGCTTCCGGCAGGACCTCTTCTACCGGCTTCACGTGGTTCCCCTGACCCTCCCGCCCCTCCGGGTGCGCAAGGAGGATATCCCCGTCCTGGTCCGGCACTTTATCGAGAAGCTGCGGGATCGGACCTGCTCCCCCGTGAACACGGTGACCACGGCGGCGCTGGAGCGGCTCAGCAGCTACGAGTGGCCGGGAAACGTACGCGAGCTCGAGAACGTCGTGGAGCGGGCGCTGGTTCTGGCCGACGGGCCGGAGCTGGACGAGGACGACCTTCCTCCCTTCGGGGTCCACGAGGGGGGGCTCACCCCGGGCCCGGACCCGGTTCTCTCCGTGGACGGGACGGACCTGAACAGTGTCGTGGAGGGAATGGAGGAGCGGCTTCTCCGGCAGGCCCTCTCGAGGGCGCACGGGGTGAAGGCGGAGGCGGCGCGCCTCCTCGGGCTGAAGCCCAGCGCCCTGTATTACAAGCTCGAGAAGTACGGGATCGAGCCGTGAGCCTTCGCCCGCGTTTTGGCTCCCTGCTGGGAGGGCTCGTGTTGGCGCTGGGGCTCGCCCAGCCCGCGCTCGGCCAGAACGGCCTGCCCCAGACGGAGGCGGATTACGAAGCGGTCCTCGAGGAGTACTCCGCCGCCGCTACGGAGCTTCAGCGGACCTTCTCACTCCACGAGCAGGCACTCGACGGGGTCGAGCTGGCACGGCGCTCCGGAGACGAGGGCCGTCAGGAGCGGGCTCTCGCCACCTTCAGGTCGCGGGCCATTTCGCTCATGGAGTTGGAGCGTGCGGTGGAGGAGCTGGCCTCCCGCCTTCGCGAGGCCCGGAGGGACCTCCTCTTCGCCCTCGACGAGAGGGAAGCCGAGCTCCTCGAGCGGCTCGACGAGACCCGGAGCGCGAGTGAACGGGAGCGGCTCGAACGGGAATGGGAGCGGATCCGGAGGCGGGCCCTCCAGGTGGAAGCCGAGGTCGAGCTGGAAGAGGAGATTGCCCTTCGGCCCGTTCCCGAGCTCACGATCGATCCCCGCGACGGTCCCGCGGAGTTGAGGGAGAAGGCCGGGTTCCTCGAAGAGAGAGCGGCCGCCTACGACTCCGTCGTCGCGGGTCTCACCCAGGAGATCGGGGAGAGGGAGCGGCAGATCCAGCGCCTCCGCGGGCGCGAGGATCTGCTTGCGGACCTGGCCCGCTTCGACACCGACCTCTCCCCGGGAGGACGGCTCGGGCCGCGGACACTGACGACCGCCGATTGGGAGGATGCGGGAGGAGAGGGAGCGGACGTGGCGCTCTCGAGGCTTCCCCTTCCGGACCAGGTGGAGATCCTCCGAGGGGTGCGGGAGCAGGCGATCCAGTACCGAGACCGGGCGCTCGCGCAGTCGGAGGTGTTCAGGGAGCGGGCGGAGCGCTTCCGGTGACCCCTCGCTCGTGGTGGGCGGGCCCCCTCCTGGGGGTGATCTGCGTTCTGGCCCTCCCTCCCCTCTCCGCCGAAGCCCAGTTCAGCGTCCGCGACCTGGTGGTCACCGGGGGGACGTCCGCCGAAGGATACCGGGGGAATCTGCCGGCCGTGAGCGTGCCCGCCCAGGATTCTACGGAGTTCGTCTCGGCCGTGGTCGGCGAGGTGGGAACCCGGGTGGACCTCCTCTATCAGACCCCGCGGCACGGAAGCCTCTCCCTGGCCTTCGACGGAGGGCTGCGTCAGTTCGCGGCCCGCGGCTTCGAGCTGACGGACTACGCCCCCAGGGAATGGGTGGGCACGCTCGACCTGGCCTATGCCCGCCCTCTCGGCGAGCGGGCCGGAGTCACCCTCCGTTCGCGATTGCGGGGGCGAGACGTGGAGGATCGACCTCCCATGCCCCTCTTCCTCCAACCCGGCTACAGGAGCGCCGAAGTCGGGCTCGCGCTGGATGTGGACGGGCCCTTCGGGATCCAGTACGATCTGGCCGTTTCGGCGGACCGGAGGGACTTCATGGCTCCCCAGCTCGCGCCCCAGATCCGGCTCCTGAACCGGGACGCCGTCTCCGGGGAGGTGGGCGTCCTCCTCCCGGGTGGGCCGACTACCTACATGCGGCTTTTCGGAGCCTTCGAGGCGAGCCGCTATCCGGACCAGAACACCTTCGCGCCGGAGGACCCCTTCCGGAGGGACCGGAATGTCCAAGGGGGCGTCTCGTGGACGTACGAGGCGGAGCACCTCCTCCAGCTGACGGTGGAAGGGCGGGCGAATCGGTCCAACTCCCGCAGGCCCGAGTACGATGCGGTGACCTTCCGGGGGATCTTCACCACGTCGCTTCCTGGCAGCCTCGCCTTCTCGGCCTTCGGGGCCTTGACCGCGAAGCAGTACCTGCACCCCAGCGAGTTCGCGAGGCTTCTTCCGGGGGAGGAGGCGAACAGCGCGTCGCTCGCCTTCATTTCCCTCACCCGGGCGCTGGCCCGCAACCTGGACGGAGCCGTTCGGATAGGGTGGACCCACGCCGAGACGGAGATCGGAGAGGAGTACTTCGAGAGGTTCGGCGCGTCCTTCTACCTGCACTTCCGTCCCCTCTAGAGAAGGCCAAGGCCGTTGAGAAACGGTGGCCGCTCCAGGGGGCCACCTAGGGTGGAGAGGGCGGCGGCTGCCGGGCGGGAAGGAGGAGGGCCCAGGCCACGAACCGTCCGTGGTGGGAGAGGGAGACGTCCAGATCGGGGCGCTCCCGCCCTCCGATCCGGATCCGGGGAGGGGTCCGCCCCGGCGCCTCCCCCGAGGTGAGGAGCTCCACGGGCGCCTCGCTCCCCTCCGCCAGGTCCCCTCGACTCACGCCCGGGCCCCGGTCGGAGAGGCCGAGGTGGGCGGCGATCCGCTCTCTCGCGAGAAGGCGCACCCGAGCGGAGGCCAGAGAATGGATCCCCTGCCACTCCCGGGCCGTAAAGCGGTCCCGGAGGCTCTGGAGGGGGTCGCTCGTGGGCTCCGGGTCGGCACCGGAGCGTCCCGGCGCGGGCTCGGAGGGCATGTCGCCCTCGAGTCCCACCTCCAGCCGGTAGCCGCGCAGGGGAGCGTCCCAGCCCACGAGGTGCAGGTAGCTCCCGTCCGATTCGCCCTCCACCTCCACGGCTCCTGCGGGGTCCGGCACCTGCACTCGCCCAAGGATCCGGGTGAAGGGGAGCTCCTCTGCGGTCTCTTCCTCCAGCTCCGCGACGAAGGCACGGTGGCGGAAGGGAAGCGGGGTGGGCTGATGCTTGCTGTAGACCTTGTAGGCGGTCTCTTTGGCGGCCCAGAGAGCCCAGAGTCTGCGAAGCCAGCGGGCGGAGTCCTCGACCCCGTCGAGCCAGCGTCGTTCGGATCCTGCGAGCACGCGGTCGAGGAGGGGGTCCCCGGGCGCACGCTCCCGACACCGGGGGTGG
>SLFU01000108.1 GCA_007124095.1 Gemmatimonadota bacterium | reverse complement strand
TCTGCACGGAAACGAGCCAGCGGGACTTAGGGCGTTGGAGGCCGTGGTGGGCCAGCTCGAGCGTCCAGGTCGGGGTCTCCAGCGAGGCCGACTGGTAGCGCTCGCGGGCAACCTTCCGGCTCTGGAGGCCGGAGTTCGCTACGTGGATCGGGATCTGAACCGGATCTGGACGGACGAGAAAGACGGGGAGGGACTCGAGTCTGGCCAGCGGGTAGAGCTTGAGCGGCTGCTTCAGGAGGTGCGAGACGAGTCGCCGGGCCCGGTCTACGTCATTGATCTCCACACCACCTCTGGTGAAGGGCCTCCTTTCGTTATCTTCGCCGACACCCTGGCGAATCGGGCCTTTGCCCGCGCCCTTCCGGTTCCGATGGTGCTCGGGCTCGACCAGCACCTCGAAGGCACCCTCGTGGACTACATGGATCGTTGGGGATGGGTGAACCTGGCCTTCGAGGCGGGCGCCCATGGGGACCGGGGATCGGTCCGGCGGGCGGAAGCGGCCCTCTGGATCCTGCTTGGGGCCGCGGGGCTCCTCGGTGCCCGGGATCCACGGGTGACGGAGTCGAGGGAGGAGTTGGCCCGGGTGGGAAAGGGATTCCCCCGGGCGGTTCAGGTTCTCGCACGCCACCGGATCTTCCCCGAGTCCGGCTTTCGAATGGTACCCGGCTACCGTTCCTTTCAGGGCATCCGCCGTGGTGAGCTTCTGGCGAGGGATCGGGATGGGGAGATTCGGGCGGTCCGGAGCGGCCGGCTCCTGATGCCCCTCTATCAGGAGTGGGGGAGCGAAGGCTTCTTCGTGGCCCGCAGAGTGCGCCCGGCGTGGCTTCGCGTTTCGGCTAGCTTGCGCCGCAGGCGGGTCGAGCGGGTGCTCTTGCTGCTTCCTGGGGTAACCGAGGCGGTGGGAGGGTCCCCGGGCCGGATTCTGGTTTCGAAAGGTGCGGGACGCTTCCTGCATCCTCGAATCCTTCGCGTGCTCGGATATCACCCCCGGAGAAAGACCGAGGACGGAACCATTTATTCCAGGCGATCCGAACCCTCGGAGCGCCCGGACCAGACCATGTCCGACGCGGCGGGGCGATGGCTCGAGCGGGGGCAAAGGGAGCGATGGGGGACATGACAGTCGATTCGGGGGAACTGCGGGAATCGAGCATACTGGTGGTGGACGATGAGGCCACGAACCTCCGTATGCTCGAGAAGATTCTCGCGCGAGCGGGCTACGAAAACGTTCGGACAGAGTCCGATTCCCGCGAGGTGATGGGCCTGTTCCGGGAGCTGCGGCCCGACCTCCTCCTCCTGGACCTTCGGATGCCGCACCTGGATGGATTCGATGTCCTGGCGTTCCTCGCCGAGGAGGTGCCGGCCCATACCTACCATCCCGTCCTCGTCCTCACGGGAGACCTCGCTCCGGAGGTCCGCGAGCGGGCGCTTTCGGCCGGCGCACGGGACTTCATCACGAAGCCCTTCGATGTCACCGAGGTGCTTCTCCGCATACGGAATCTGCTCGAAACACGGGCCCTTCATGTCGAGCTTCAGCATCAGAACGAGAGCCTGGAGAGCCGCGTGCGCGAGCGAACGCGCGAGTTGGCTCAGGCCCAGATCGAGATCCTGCAGAGGCTGGCCCTGGCTGCCGAGTACCGGGACGACATCACGGGGCACCATGCGGAGCGAGTCGGTCTCCTCTCGGCTCTCATCGCGGAGCAGCTCGGGGTCCCCGACGAGGAGGTGAAGCTCCTCCGGCGGGCGGCGACCCTCCACGACGTGGGGAAGATCGGGGTTCCGGATGCGATCCTCATGAAGCCGGCTCCTCTCAACGCCAAAGAGTTCGAGCTCATGAAGAACCACACGGAGATCGGGGCCCGGATCCTGTCGGGAAGCCGTTTCCCGCTACTCCGGATGGCGCAGGAGATCGCGTGGTCCCATCACGAGCGCTGGGACGGCGAGGGATATTCCCGGGGTCGGGCAGGGGAGGAGATCCCCCTCGTCGGGCGGATCGTGGCCGTGGCCGACGTCTTCGACTCCCTGACGCATGAACGGCCTTACAAGCGAGCGTTCGAGTTCGAGGAGGCGATCGAGATCATTGAGGGTGGGAGTGGTGCCCACTTCGATCCGCGAGTGATCGAGGCTTTCCAGCGACTCATCGCGTCCGGGGCCGTCCAGAGGTTGGAAGCGATGGTCCAGGAGTCGCTGAAAGGAAAGATGCAGCCCAAGGGCTTCCCCTCTCCTCTCGCGGACGTGCCGCTGGACCCCGGGGACGAGCTCCCCTCTTCCCCGCCGATCGAAGTCGAGGACCCGTCCACCAAGATGTGACCGAGCGGAGAGCCCTTCCACGAGCCTCCCAGCCGAGCCTCCGGACGTGTCCGGAGACCAGGTGAATCGGCCACCGCCTCTGGTCACGCCGGCCGGGGTAGACGGGCGAAGGCCTCCTCTACCGGCGGATCGAAGTGGACGTCCAGCTGAGGGAAGGCGATCACGATTCCCGCCTCCTTCAGGGCCCACCAGACGTCCTCCCGCAGTTGCGCTCCGATCCTCCGCGCCGACCATGCGTCGTTGCACCAGATCGAAATCTGCCAATCGACCGAGGAATCTCCGAAATCGGAAAGGAGGACGACCGGTTCCCGGTCCGGGATCCGGGCGGTCGTGTCTCGGGCGGCTTCCTCCAGAGTGGCCCGAACCTGGCGCATGTCCGAATCGTAGGTCACGCCCACGTCCACCCGGACTCGAAAGAGGGGGTCGCCCAGGGTGAAATTCTTCACTGCCGATTGGACGAGAGTCGCGTTCGGGATGATGATCGACTCCTCGTCCCGGGTGCGGGCGACCGTGGTCCGGATTCCCATCTTCAGGATCCGCACGACCCGGTTTTCCACCTCCACGATGTCCCCGGGCTTGATTCCGCGCTCCACCAACAGGATTACCCCGCCGACAAAGTTCTGCGCAATGTTCTGCATCGCGAAGCCGAGGCCGACTGCAAAGATGGCTCCGGCGGCGAAGAGGGCGCTGAGGTTGATTCCGACCTGCTGCACCGCCAGGGAGAGGCCGATCGCCATGACCGCGTAGTGGAGCAATCGCTTGGCCACAGCCCTGGTGCCTAGATCCGAGACCCCGCGGGCCTCAAATCCCCTATCCACCCAACGTTGGAGGAGGTGCGAGGCCCACCAGGTGATGATCACCATCAATCCGACGATGATGACCGTGACCACCGTCACATCCTGGTCGCCGATCGGAAAGAGGGTGAAGTTCAGGATGGAGTGGACGATGGCTGCGAGTTCCGGGAACTCCAGTCGCTGCATGAGCTCGGAGGAAGCCAGAGGTCCGGGGTCCGAAGGCTGCTGGGTCATGGTTCGCTCCGGATGGGAGAACGAGTGGGACAACGTGGATCGGGGTGCGGTGAGGTCGTCGAGATCGTATGGGGGTGCTGCACCCTGGGCAAGGCGGGCGGTTCTCGTCCTTCGACAGCTTGGATATATTGCGGAGTCCCAGTTCGACACTCTCCATCGGCCCGAGAAGTCATGGATCCGGTTCGATTCCCAGACGATCTGATCATCCCCGACGCGTCCGGAACCCTCCTGCTCGTGGTCCTCGACGGGGTAGGGGGGCTTCCTCATCCCGACACGGGGCTCACGGAGCTGGAGACGGCCCGGATACCCAATCTGGATGGACTCGCGGCTCGCAGCTCGCTCGGGATGCTCCTCCCCGTCGCTCCAGGGGTCACCCCTGGCAGCGGGCCTGGGCACCTTGCCCTCTTCGGGTACGATCCCACGACCAACCTCATCGGCCGAGGGGTGCTGAGTGCCCTCGGGGTCGGCTTCGAGCTGAGGCCCGGGGATGCGGCCGTCCGGCTCAACCTCGCTTCGCTGGACGGAGAGGGGCGAATCCTCGACCGAAGGGCTGGGAGGCCTTCGGACCAGGAGGCACGGCAAGTGGTCGAGCGACTACAGGCCGGACTCGAAGCCGTGCCGATCGGCTCCGGTGAGGTGGAGCTCTCCCTGATTCACGAGAAGGAGCACCGCATGGTCCTGATCTTCCGTGGGGAGGGACTCGAAGCGGAGATTTCGGACACCGATCCCCAGCAAACGGGGGTGCGCCCCCTGGAGGCCCGGGCCCTCCGGCCGGGATCGCGCCCGACGGCGGAGCTCTTCGCCGGTTTCGAGGCTCGCGTGCGGGAGATCCTGGCAAACGAGGAACGGATCAATGGGGTGTTGGCGCGGGGGTTCGCGCGCTACGACGGATTCCCTTCGTTGAAGGATCGCTTCGGACTCTCAGGAGTCGCGATCGCCCGGTATCCCATGTACCGGGGAGTGGCCCGCCTGGTGGGCATGGAGGCCGAGCGGCGGCCCGGCTCGGACGAGGAGTCACTCGAGGCCCTCGAAGCGTCCTTCGGCGAAGTTGATTTCCACTTCCTCCACTTCAAGGCGCCAGACGCGCTCGGCGAGGACGGGGACTTTGGTGGAAAGGTCCGGTCTCTCGAGGAAATCGACCGACTCGTCCCTCGCCTCGTGGCCCTCGACCCCGACGTGCTGATCGTGACCGGGGATCACTCGACTCCATCCACTCTGGGCGCCCACTCGTGGCACCACGTCCCGCTTCTCCTCCACTCCAAGTGGGCCCGCCCCACCGGAAAGGCGTTTCGCGAGGATGTGTGTCGATCAGGAGACCTGGGGAGCGTGAGAAGCTGCGACCTCATGAGTCTCGCACTGGCGCACGCCGGACGCCTGGCCAAGTTCGGAGCGTGAGCGGGATGTCCCCTGAAGAGGCCTCCGCGAACCGGTTTCAGGCCCCGTCGGACGAGGTGGAGCGGGCTCTGCAGCAAGCTCTCTCCAAGGCGGAGTACGATGAGTGGGACGCTGCGGCCGAACTGCTTCGGGGCGCCCTTGAGGACCACCCGGACGATCCCTACGTGCTCTGCTGGCTGGGGCTCGCGGAGCGGGAGCTCGGGCTGGACGGGATCGCGTACGAACGCTTCAAGAGGGCCCTGGAGCAGGAGCCCTCCGACCCGACCCTCCTGGCCACGGCCGGGAATGCGATCGCCGCCTTCGACGATCCGGCAGCCGAGGCGGCCCTCCGGACTGCGGCCATGACCGCGCCCGATCTTCCCCGGGCCCGTTGGATGTATGGCGCTTACCTCGCCCGGGAGGGGATGACCGCCGAGGCGCTCGAGGAGCTCGACGCCGCCTTGGCGCTGGACCCTGAGGATCCGGTCATCCACCTGGAAAGGGGGGTCGCCCAATCCTTCGCGGAAGATCTCGACGGGGCGGCGTTCTCCTTTACTCGGGCGATCGAGCTGAATCCCTCCGACGGATGGACCCGGATCCTGCTGGGCCTCGCGTACTTGGAGCTCGACGAGCTCCAGGAGTCGATGGGAATGTTGGAGGAGGGGGCTCGTCACCGCCCCGAGGACGTCGAAGCGCAGCTCCTCGCGGCCCTTGCTCTCACCGTCGGAGGATGGGAAGATCGGGCCTTCGAGATGCTCGAGAGGGCCCGCCTCCAGGTGGACGAGCTGGACCGTTCCCTCGTGCTGGAAGTGGAGGGCCTGATCGAGGACGGCTCCGAGCCCTGCCTCCGATTCCTGAAGAGCTCGATCGGACCCTCCTCCTTTCGGGCTCGGATGCTCGAAAGGCCCTGATCGAGAGGGAACCCCGGCGCGGCCCCGGGGTCGGGCAGGTCCGACGAGAGGCTCTGCATCCGGCGCGAGGTTCTGCATCCAGATTCGAATGGAGTGACCGGCGCGACGTCCCTGTTCCTCACCGCCTGACGAGCTTTAGTGCTTTCCATCGGATTCCAAACACACGTCCTTGGGAATGGACTGACCGTGATCCTGGCCCCCGACCGGGCTACGCCGGTGGTGGCGGTGAATCTCTGGTACGGGGTCGGGTCGAGAAACGAACGAGCCGGCCGAACCGGATTTGCGCACCTCTTCGAGCACATGATGTTTCAGGGCTCGGCCCATGTGGAGAAGGGTCGGCACTTCGAGCTGGTGGAGCGGGCGGGCGGCTCCCTGAACGCGACCACCTGGTTCGACCGAACGAACTACTTCGAAACGGTCCCCTCCCACCACCTCGATCTCGCCCTTTGGCTGGAATCGGATCGAATGGGTTGGCTTCTTCCCGCGATGAACCAGGAGAAGCTGGACAATCAGCGGGATGTGGTGCGAAATGAGCGAAGGCAGCGCTACGACAACCAGCCTTACGGGGACTGGGATGAGCGGCTCCAGGCGATGGTCTTTCCCCCCGATCACCCCTACCATCACACCGTGATCGGGTCGATGCAGGATATCGGGAGCGCCACTCTGGAGGATGTCGAGGAGTTCTTCCTGACCTACTATCGGCCGAACAACGCGGTCCTGACCCTGGCCGGTGATTTTCAACCGGATGATGCGCTCGCCAGGGTGGAACGGTATTTCGAGGAGATCCCCCCGGGCGAGGCGGTGCCTCCGGTCCCCGGCCGGACCGAGTTGGACCCGGTGATCGGACGAACGATTCGGGACCGGGTCGAAGCGGAAGTCCCGCTGCCGCGAACGTATCTGGCGGCCCGGATCCCGCCCCTGACCGAACCGGACTTCTACGTGGCCGACGTGGCCACTTCGGTCCTGGCCGAGGGACGGGGAGCCCGGCTCTACCGACGCCTGGTGCGCGAAGAGCGGATCGCCAACGACGTACTCGCCTTCGCCTTTCCCCTCATCACCGGACGGTCGCTCCTCGTCTGCTGGGTCACGGGATTTCCGGGTTCGGATCCGGAGGTGCTGGAGGGCGCGCTGGCCAAGGAAGTGGAAGGGTTGGCCAATGTGACCGGCCGGGAAGTGGAGCGAGCGCTTGCCCTGGCGGAGACCGGCCTCGTCCGACAAATCGAGCAGCTCTCCTCCCGCGCCGATCTCCTCTCGATGAATCAACTCCACTTCGGAGACGCCGGCCGCCTGAACACCGAGCTCGAACGTCTGCGGAGCGTGACGGCCGCCGATGTTCGGTCCTTTGCGGAGCGCCTGCTGGGCCCCGACAATCGTGCACTTCTCACCTACCTCCCGCGGAAGGCCTCCTGATGGGCACGGGACGTTCAGCCTCGCCCGATCGCAGCTCTCCGCCCTCTCCCGGCCCCATCCGGCCCTTCCACCTGCCGGCTGTGCGCTCGGGTCGTCTGCCGAACGGTCTCGAGCTGCGTTCGATGGCTCGGTCGGACATCCCCCTCGTTTCGCTCGCCCTGGTGCTCGACGCGGGGGAGACGTCGGTCCCGCCCGGACGGGAAGGGGTGGCCGTGCTGGCGGGCGATGCGCTCCAGGGCGGTACGGCTCAGCGCTCGGGAATCGAGTTGGCCGAGGCCCTCGAGCGGCTCGGCTCGGGGCTCCGGGTCTCCACCGGCTGGGATGCCACCAGCGTGACCTTCACCTGTATGGCGGAGCGGCTGGACGAGATGCTGTCCCTCCTCTCCGAGGTGGTCCGGGAACCGACCTTTCCTCCGGAAGAGGTGGACCGCGTGCGTCAGCAGCATCTGGCGGAGTTGCGCCGGCGTCGGATGGAACCAACACGGCTCGCGGATGACGAGCTGAAACGGGAGGTCTTTTCCGCGAAGCACCCGTATCACCGCCCTCTTCTGGGGAGTCCCGAGTCCGTGGAGTCGCTGGACGAGCGGAGCGTGATGTCTTTTGCCGACGAGAGATACGGTCCCCGGGGGGGAGGAATCGTGGCGGTGGGAGACCTCTCGCCCGAGCAGGTCGCGGAGCTGGCGGATCGACACTTCGGTGGGTGGAGCGGTCCGCCCTCGCCAGAAGAGGGTCCCCCAGCTCTCCCGGAGCGGGGAGAGCGTTCGGTTGTGGTGGTTCACCGGCCCGAAGCCGTGCAATCCGAACTTCGGATCGGACACGTGGGCCCCCCGAGGGGAACGCCCCTCGAGGACCCCTTGCGGGTTGCGAACAGCGTTCTGGGGGGGGCCTTCACGAGCCGCCTCAACCTCCGGCTCCGGGAAGAGCGGGGTTTCACGTACGGGGTGCGCTCTCGGCTCTCCCTTCGGCGCAATGGCGGTGCCTTTTCGATCGGGACCTCCGTGGAAACGGAGGTGACGGGCGCGGCGCTGCGGGAAGCGATGGACGTCTTCGAGCGCTTCGCCGAGGAGGGACCCACCGACGAGGAGTTGAGTCAGGCTCGCGACTACCTCGCCGGGGTGTTCCCCCTCCGGATGGAGACCACCGGGCAACTCGCCGCTCGCCTGGCTGAGCTGATCGTCTTCGATCTTCCCGACGACCACCATCACGGGTACCGTGAACGGGTGCGGGAAGTGGATCTCGCCCGGGCCCGGGAAGCGGTTCGTACCCACCTCGATCCGGGGAGAGCGGTGGTGCTCATCGTTGGGGATGCCGACCGAGTCCTGCCGGAGCTCGAGAGCCTGCGCTTGGGCGAGGTGGAGGTGCGCGACTCGTGACGGTTCGAGGGGATGGCTCGGAGGAGATGGAGGCTCTTCCCAGGGACGACGGCGGCTCCCTGGGAGGGGTCGAAGGAGCGGGTCTCCTCGAGCGACGGGAGATCTACGACGGGAGGATCGTTCGCCTGAGCGTGGATACCGTCCGCTTTCCCGGGGGCCGCACCGGCGACCTCGAGTTCGTCCGACACCCGGGCGGGTCTGCAGTGGTGCCCTTCCTGGATTCGCCTTCCGATCCCGATCCCCGGATCCTCCTCGTTCACCAGTACCGATATGCGGCGGGAGGCCTCCTCTACGAGATCCCCGCCGGGATGCCCGACTCCGCCGAGGAGCCGCTGGAAGAATGTGCTCGGCGGGAGATGACGGAAGAGACGGGATTCCGGGCTCGAGAGCTCCGGTACCTGGGACGGATCTTCACCACTCCCGGGTTTACGGACGAGGTGATTCACCTTTTCGCGGCCGCGGGGCTGGAGGCCGGGGGCACGGACAGGGATCCGGACGAGTTTCTGGAAGTGGTCACCCTTCCCCTTTCCCGGGCGCTCAGGGGCGTGCGGACCGGGGAGATCGTGGACGCCAAGACGGTGTCGGCCCTCCTTTTTGTGGCCTCCTTCCTGGAGGTAGCGTGGGAAGAGAACCGGCCCGCTCCGGCCCGGGAGCCCGCTTGAAGCTCGCTGGTTGAAGCGCGCCACCTGGTTCGTTCGTCCCGAAGGATCCCAGCTGACCACCCTGCGTGACCACCCTGGGTGTCCCCGCGGTGTCACCGGAGGTGTCCTCGGAATGGGACACCCGGGAGAGAGCAGAGAGCGGTAGGCCGCCCCGGACGTGCCCTTTCAACTCTCCGGTGGCTGGCATGGATCCTGCAAGTTACCTTGGGTCAAGAGGCTCGACTCGTGCCTCTCGCTCCATCTGCGGGGCGTGACTCCGGACCCTACGAGGTGACCAGCCATGTTTGCCGATACAGCGCAACGCTCTGAAAATAGTCGAACCCAGGGCCCCGCGAAGAAAACCCGCGAGGAACTCGGCTCCCTTTCGGACAGCGAGGTGGTGCAGAGGTTTCTCGACGGGGAGCAGAGGGCTTTCGGTGAGTTGGTGGACCGCTACGATGGCCGGCTCGTCAACTTCGTATACCGCACGGTCGGGGACCGGGAGCGGGCCCAGGACCTGGTCCAGGAAACGTTCGTGAGGGTCTACCGGCACCTTCACCGATTCGACCAGAGCAAGAAATTCTCGACCTGGATCTATACGATCGCGAGCAATCTGGCGAAGAACGAGCTCCGGAACCGGTCGAGGAACCCCCTCGTCCTCTTCCAGACCATCAAGAAGAACTGGGATGCCGACCACAGGCCGCTCGAGTGGGAGGACGAGTCGATGAAGCCCGACGACCTCTTCCGGAAGCGGCACGTCCGCGAGATGGTCGAGAACGCCGTCCAGGAGCTCCCCGAGCACCACAGAATCGTCTTCGTCCTGCGTGAGTTGGAGGGGCGCACATACGAGGATATCGCGGAGATTACCGACACGAACCTGGGAACGGTGAAGAGTCGCCTGAATCGGGCTCGAAACAACTTCGCTCGGATCGTCGCCCCGATGATCGACTGACGGCGGCGCTTCCCTGAAGGTGGACGGCAATTGGCCTCCTTTCGGTTCCCCCGTCGGGTATCTCCCGGCGGGGGAATCCTCGTTTCCTACCATTGAGTGTGGAACCCCGCCTCGCGACCGGCAGTATTAGGATGGGCTCGCTGGAGGGGTCCTCCCGGGGGAGACCGGGGCCGATCGCTCGCAATGTGAGAGGAACCCGGCTGTGTCCCTCCACGTATGAGGAGCTCGAGTGCACAACAGAGACAGACCTTTCCCCTTCAGCCTTGCGGCTCCGCAAGCTCCTACAATGGTTCGCCGGAGGATTCGGATCCAATGAAGTGCTCGGATTTCCTGAGCCGGTTCTCTGACTACTACGATGGGGATCCATCGCTCGAGGACCGGGACGCCTTCGAGGAACACCTGGATTCCTGCGCCTCCTGCCGTCGGTACGACGAGGTGGTGAGGCGAGGTGTCGAGTTTCTGAAAAAGTTGCCCTCTCCTGATCCACGGGATGACTTCCAGGCGCGGCTTCAGCACTCCATATACCGCCTCGACGAGGAGCGGCGCCGGCGCCGCTCTCCGATGGGCGGGTCCGGAACGATGGCCGCCGTCGCCGTCGTGGCCATCCTCCTCGCGGTGCTCTGGACGCCGATCCTGCTGGAGACCGAGCCGGTCGCCGAGTTGCCCCGAATCGTCGTCGAGCACCCTGTGAATTCGGCGCCGGCCTCCCAGGCCACGTCCCGCCTCGAGTCCGAGCCCCTCTCTCCCTTCGAGGACTCCAATCTCTGGACCCAGTCGAACGTTCTGCTCTACCGCAACTCCCAGCTATTTCAGAGGCACCGGGAACCGGGCCTGGTCCGCACCGGGCTCCAGTAAGCGGGGATGATCCCGCCCGAACTCCAGAGCGAGCTCACCGATCGGCCGGGAGGCGTCTTTTACCTCCACGGCGATGACGAGTACCGCAAGGAAGCGGCGGCCCGGGAGCTGACGGCTTTCCACCTGGATCCCTCCACCCGGGATTTCAACTACGATCTCCTGCGGGGCTCCGACCTGGATGTCGAGACGCTGGCTTCCATCCTGGGCACCCCCCCGATGATGGCGGACTGGCGGGTGATCTGGATCCGTGAGACGCAGGCATTGGCCTCCTCCCCCAGGACCCGGGAACTCATCCTGAAGGTGGCGGAGGCTCCTCCACCCGGCCTCGCCCTCATTCTTCTCTGCACCGAACCGGAGCGGACGAAGGCGAAGTTCTATGAGGTTCTCAAGGGGTCGGCGCGGACCCTGGAGTTTCGCACGCCGGGTTCGAACGATCTTCCCGGGTGGCTGATCGGCATCTGCAACGAGCGCTTCGGGCGCGAGCTCCACGAGGAAGCCGCACGGGCGTTGGCGCAGGCGGTCGGGGCGGATGTCGGGGTGTTGATGAACGAGGTCGAGAAGCTCGCCACCCTGGTCGCCGAGGGGGAGGCGATCACGCTGGAGACGGTCCAGGCCGCGGGCACCCGCATCCCCAGACAGGACCGCTGGCAGTGGTTCGATCTGGTGGCTGAAGGAGAGTTTCGTCGAGCCCTCCAGGGCTTGCCCGTCCTCCTCGACCATGGCGAATCGGGCGTGGGGCTTACGATCGGCCTCTCGACGCACCTGCTGCGGGTTGCCGTCGCGCTGACCGGTGGGCGTGCAGCGATCGAAAGCGTGCTGCCCGGTCGACAGAAGTGGTTGTCGAAACGGTACCTGCAACAGGCCCGGCACTGGACGCTGGAGACGGTGGACGACGCGCTGGGTGGACTCCTTCGGGTCGACGAGCTCCTCAAGTCCAGTGCGGTCTCGGAGCTCCACCTTCTCGAAACCTGGCTCCTCGAGCGGCTCGTGGTCGCAGAGGCGGCGTGAGCGAGGGCCGTTCGAGGGCACGAGGTCCGTGCCTTCGCGGCTGCAGCCTGGCCTTTGCGCAGGGGTTTGCCGAGGATGCCCCTGCGGCTCTATCGTTCCCTTGGTGCCCGACCCCGAGCTTCGCTGGAGGAGAAAGATGCGTGGATGGATGTGGATGGTGGCACTCGCCACCGGATGGACGCTCGCCGGATGCGGTGACAACGGCCCCGGCGATCTCCCGGAAGGGGCGCTGGACACGGCCCCCGAAGCGGTGGAGGAAGGGGACGTCGAGCTCCTCGAACGAGCGAGGGAAATCCACGATCGGATCATCACGGTCGACACCCATGTGGATATTCCGTTCGAGTTCGCGACCGATGAGGTGGACCCGGGCGAACGCGGACGCTTTCAGAACGATCTCCCGAAGATGCGGGAGGGAGGACTCGATGCGGCCTTCTTCATCGTCTACCATGCGCAGGGCGAGCGAACCCCGGAGGGGTACGAATCCGCCTACGGCCGGGCGATGCAGAAGTTTGACGGGATTCGCCGGATGAGCTACGAGCTGTATCCGGACGAGATCGATCTCGCCTACACCGCGGACGATGTGGAGCGGATCCATTCGGAGGGGAAGCTCGTGGCCCTCATCGGGGTCGAGAATCTCTACCCGATCGGGGAGGACCTCTCGATCCTGAACGACTGGTACGAGCTGGGGGCCCGGTATGCTTCGCTCACCCACAACGGACACAATCAGTTCGGAGATTCCAACGCCGAGCGTTCCGATCTGGGCGACGATGGTCCCGAGTGGGGTGGACTCTCTCCATTCGGTGAAGAGGCGATCGACGAGCTGAACCGGCTGGGCATCATGGTGGACGTCTCCCACGCCCACCGGACCACGATGATGCAGACGGTGGAGAGGTCGAGGGCTCCCATCATCGCCTCCCATTCCTCCGTAAGTGCGCTGGCGGATCATCCCCGCAACCTGGACGACCAGCAGCTCCGGGCCATCCGGGACAACGGAGGGGTGGCGCAGACGACCGCGCTCGGCGCCTTCGTGAAGGTGCAGCCGCCGGAGCGGGCCGAAGCGATCGACGCGCTGAGGGATCGGTTCGGTGTGTCCACCGGAGCGGAGGTCGAGAGCCTCTCACCGGAGGATCGGACTGCGTACGATGCCGGGATGGAGGAGATCGAGGAGCGCTTTCCCTCCGCTTCCCTCGAGGACTACATCGACCACGTGGACTACGCCGTGGACCTCATCGGCGTGGACCACGTTGGAATCTCCTCGGACTTTGACGGCGGCGGCGGAGTGGAGGGCTGGATGGACAGCTCCGAGACCTTCAACGTGACGCTGGAGATGGTCCGGCGTGGGTACTCCGAGGAGGAGATCCGGAAGATCTGGGGGGGAAATCTCCTGCGCGTCCTGCGGGAGGTGGAGGCGGTGGCCCGGGAGCTTCAGGCCGAAGGAAGCTGAACCGCCTCTCCTCGACTCCTCGAGTGGCGGGGTCCCTCGGTTGATCCGGCTGCGAGGCCTGGATATCCTACTCCTTCAGAGCCGCCTTGGCCGACCCGAACCTTCACCCCGGGATCTCCTTCCACCTCATGTCGCAGGACCAAGAGACCCCGCTCATGCGCCAGTGGAGGGAGGCGAAGCGCCGCCATCCCGACGCTCTGATCTTCTTTCGTGTCGGGGACTTCTTCGAGCTCTTCCATGAGGACGCCCGGGAGGGTGCTCGGCTCCTGGGGCTCACGCTCACGATGCGGAACAACGGTGCGGCGGCCGACGTGCCGATGGCGGGGGTGCCCGCGAAGGCCCTGGACGAATACCTCGGCCGCGTGGTGCAAGCCGGGCACCGGGCCGCGATCTGCGATCAGGTCGAGGACGCCTCGGAGGCGAAGGGGATCGTGCGCAGGGAGGTGGTCGAAACGGTCACCCCGGGCACGGTCCTCCACGACAGCCTCCTGCGCGCCGAGCGCAACAACTTCCTCGTGGCGCTCTCCCCCATTCGAAATGGCGAGATAGGCCTCGCCGCTGCGGATCTTTCCACCGGCGAGGTCATTCTCCAGCAGGTGGAGGCCGGTGCCCTCGCCGCCGAGCTCGGCCGAATCGATCCCGCAGAGCTTCTCCTCCCCCGCTCGATGGAGGAGCGGCCTCCCGGGGGACTCGGGGGAGATGGCCTTGCTTCCGCGGCCACCATGACCTACCGGGAGGACTGGGTCTTCGACGAGGAAGTGGGCCGCGACGAGCTCCAGCGCCGATATGGTGTCCTGTCCCTCGATGGCCTCGGGTTTCAGCCTGCCGACGGAATCCTCGTCCGCGCCGCCGGGGCCCTCTTGCAGTATCTCCGGGAGATTCAACCCCGTGGAGCGGCCCACCTCGCCACTCCCCGAATCCGCCGCCCGGGTGACGAGATGGTGCTCGACGAGATGACGCGTCGGAATCTCGAGCTTGTGGAGCCGCTTCGGCCGGACGAGGAAGGGGGGACGCTCGTGGCGGTCCTGGACGACACCGTCACCGCCATGGGCGCACGCCTCCTTCGTCAGTGGATCCTCCGTCCGCTCGTGACCGCCCGGGGAATCTGGGATCGCCAGGAAGCCGTGGGGGAGCTGGTGGAGATTCCGGAGTTGCGAAGAGCCCTTCGCGAAGACCTCGGAGGGATCCAGGACCTCGAGCGCCTGGCGGGGAAGCTCGGAACCGGCCGTGCGAACCCCAGGGAGCTCCTCGGATTGGGTCGCTCACTCGCCCGTCTCCCCGACCTCGGCCTGGCCGCCGCCGACGCGGACTCCCCTCTCCTCCGTGAGGTGAGCGTGGAGCTGGATCCCATGGAGGATGTCGCGGCGCTCGTCGCGAAGGGGATTGCCGACGAAGCCCCGCCCTCCCTTCAGGACGGCGGGGTGATCCGTTGCGGATTCTCCGAGGAGCTCGACGAGTTGCGCAGGATTCGGGAGGGCGCACGGGACTTCATCGCCTCCCTCCAGACGCGTGAGCGGGAACGCACCGGGATCGGCTCCCTCAAGGTGGGATTCAATCGGGTGTTCGGCTACTATCTGGAGGTGACGAAGGCGAACCTCGACCGTGTCCCGGACGACTACGTCAGAAAGCAGACGCTCGCGAATGCGGAACGGTATTTCACTCCAGAGTTGAAGGAGTGGGAGGAGAAGGTGACCGGGGCCGAGGAGAAGATCGCCTCTCTGGAGACGCGCCTCTTCCGGGAGCTTCGGGATTCGGTGGCGCGGGAGGTGCCCCGGCTGCAGGAGGTGGGGAGCCGGATCGCGCGCCTGGATGTGCTCACGACTCTGGCCGAGGTGGCCGTCCGGGGAAGGTACGTGCGCCCGGAGCTCCACACCGGCTTCGAGCTGGAGCTCCGGGCGGGGCGACACCCGGTCGTAGAGCGGATGATGCCCCGGGAGGAGTTCATACCCAACGACCTGGTCCTCGAGGAGGAGGGACGGGTCGTGATCCTCACGGGCCCCAACATGGCGGGGAAGAGCACGATTCTCCGCCAGGTCGGCCTCCTGCAGCTCATGGCTCAGATGGGGGCGTTCGTGCCCGCGGATTCCGCACGCCTTCCTCTCTGCGACCGTATCTTCACCCGGGTGGGAGCGTCGGACAATCTGGCGCGCGGACAGTCCACCTTCATGGTCGAAATGAACGAGTCCGCCGCGATCATCCATGGGGCGACCCCCCGGAGCCTCGTTCTGTTGGACGAGATCGGACGGGGCACCTCCACCTACGATGGCGTGTCGATCGCGTGGGCGGTGACGGAGCATCTCCACGACACGGTGGGTTCCAAGACGATCTTCGCGACCCATTACCACGAGTTGACCCAGCTCGGGGATCTTCTCGACGGGGTGAAGAATATGAACGTTGCGGTGCGCGAGACCGGGGACGACATCGTCTTTCTCCGGCGCCTGGAGGAGGGCGGGGCAGATCGTTCCTACGGGATCCAGGTGGCTCGTCTGGCCGGTCTGCCGGCTCCGATCATCGCAAGGGCCATGGAGCTCCTGGCCGAGTTGGAGGGGAGCCACAGTGGGGGAGGCGAGGGGTTGGGACGGAAGGGAACGCACCGAAGTGGATCGGCCCGGAATGCGGACCAGTTTTCCCTCTTCACGGAGGAAGATCCCGTGGTGGCACGCCTCCGGAAGCTGGATCCGGAGGCGATGACACCGCTCGAGGCCCTCAACCTCCTGAGTCGGCTGTGGGAGGAGCTCCGCCAGCGAGAGAAACAACCAGACGACGGTGAATTCAGATGAAGCGGTCAACAGGGATGGGAAATGTGGCGGCATCCGGACGGGGCGCGCCCCCGTTCGGTCGGGGGCTCTTCGCCATCGCCGCTGCCTTGCTCCTTGGAGCTTGCGGAGGAGACGAGAACCTACAGCATCCGGTTCCCCTGTACGGATCGGAGCCCATCGCCTACCCGATGAGCCTTTGGGACGAGGGGGTCGAGGGGATCACGGTCCTCCGGGTCCGGGTCACCGATACCGGAGCGGTCGATTCGGTGGAGGTCGTGGAATCGTCGGGGCACGAGGGACTGGACGCCGCCGCCGTGGACGGGGCACGGGACCTTCGTTTCGAGCCGGGACGTCGACGAGGCAACAGAGTGAGTATGTGGGCCAGCATTCCCGTGGAGTTCTCCACGAGGCCTTGACCGGACCCGCACCCTGCCAATCGAGTGCATGGATTCTCCATCGAAGGATCGTCGCATGAGCGAAAGACACCGGAAGCCGTACGAGGATGTGCTCGACCTGGTGGGGTGGACCCCCCTCGTGCGGCTGAAGCGGGTCACCGAGGGCCTTCGCACCCCCGTCTTCGGAAAATGTGAGTTCATGAATCCGGGCGGGTCGGTGAAGGATCGGATCGGCCGGGCGATCGTCGAAGATGCGGAGAGGACCGGGGGACTGGTGCCCGGAGGCACCATTGTGGAAGCTACCTCGGGGAACACCGGATTGGCGCTGGCGATGGCGGCGGTGGCCAAGGGCTACCGCTGCATCTTCACGATGCCGGACAAGATGAGCCAGGAGAAGGTGAAGCTTCTCAGGGCCTTCGGGGCCGAAGTGGTGATCACTCCCACGGCGGTGGAACCCGACCATCCGGATCACTACCTCCAGAAGGCCAAGCGAATCGCCGCTGAAACCCCGGGGGCGGTCCTGGCCGACCAGTTCTACAACCCCGCGAATCCCGAGGCGCATTACCGGACCACGGGTCCCGAGCTCTGGGAGCAGACCGAGGGCAGGATTACGCACCTCGTCGCGGGTGCGGGAACCGGTGGGACGATCACCGGCGCGTCACGCTACCTGAAGGAAAAGAACTCCGCGGTCCAGGTTCTCGGCGTCGACCCCTTCGGCTCGGTCCTCGCCCCCTTCTTTCACACTCGGGAGATGCCGAAGGGCGAGCCCTACCAGGTGGAGGGGCTCGGCAACGACAAGATTCCCGGAGCCCTGGATCTGGACCTCGTCGACGACTACGTGACCGTGCGCGATCGGGAGTCCTTCCTCATGGCCCGCCGGCTCACCCGTGAAGAGGGGCTCTTCGTGGGTGGATCCTCGGGCCTGATCGTCCAGGCGGCGGTGGATCTCGCCCGCCGGCTCGACGATCCCGAGGCGCTCATCGTGGCGATCCTCTGCGACTGGGGGGAGCACTACCTCACCAAGGTCTACGACGACGAGTGGATGCGCTCCAATGGCTATCTCGCGGTCGAGCGCCAGAGTGTCGCGCAGCTTCTGGGCACGAAGAAGGACACGGGCCCGGACCTCGTCTCGGCGACGCCGTCCACTCCGGTGAGGGCCGCACTCTCGGCCATCACCACCCACGACGTCTCCCAGCTGCCGGTGATCCTCGAGGGCGAGTGTGTGGGATCGGTAACCGAAGGGGAGTTGATGGCGAAGGTGCTCGAGGACCCCTCGATTCTCGAAGCTTCCGTGGAGGGGGTGATGGAGCCGCCCTTCCCGGTGGTGGACGACCACACTCCCGCCGAGCAGCTTACCCGTCTCCTCAGCCGGACGAATGCGGCCGTGCTCGTTCGGGAGAACGGTGCGATCGCCGGAATCGTGACCCGATTCGACCTCGTTCGCATGTTGACGGGGGCCGCCTGAGCCGTGACGCCGATTCGAATCAAGATCGCGGTCCTGATGGGGGGAAGCTCCGTCGAGCGAGACGTCTCTCTGGCTTCCGGAGCCCAGGTGGCGCGCGCCCTCACCTCCCTCGGGCATGAGGTGGTTTGCGTGGACACGGCGACGGGAGTGCTGGCCGAAGGGGAGGTGGCCCGGTTGCTGGAGGACTCCGTTCCGCCTGATCCTCCGGCTCCCGGAGCGAGGGATCTGCTCGAACGGGGTGAGCTGGCGACCCTCGTTCGAACGCTCGAATCGGAGGGGACCGACCTCATCTTTCCAGCCCTGCACGGAGGGACCGGGGAAGACGGCACGCTCCAGGCCGTTCTGGATCTGGCGGGCCTCCCCTACGTGGGTAGCGGGCGGGTGGCCTGCACCCTCGCGATGGACAAGGAGGTGAGCAAGCGGCTCTTCCGGGATGGCGGGGTGCCCACTCCCGAGTGGCTCGATACGTCCGCGACGATCGAGGAGGTGGAAAGGGAGCTCGGCCTTCCGGTGATCGTGAAGCCCCCCTCCGGGGGATCGACGCTCGGGCTGACCCTGGCGCACGATCGGAGCGAGCTCACCGCGGCGGTGGAGGAGAGTTTGCGCTACGAGGATCGAGTGCTCTTCGAACGCTTCGTCCCGGGACGGGAGTTGACCGTTGGGATCGTGGCCGGCGAGCCCCTCCCCGTGGGGGAGATCATCCCGGAAAATGAAATCTTCGATTACGAGTGCAAGTATCAGCCGGGGATGGCCGAGGAGATCTTCCCGGCAGATATTTCGGACGAGTTGACTGCGAGCCTCCAGGAGCTGGCCCTCCGGGTGCATCGGCTCCTATTCCTTCGCGACCTTTCCCGGGTGGACTTCATCGTGGACGACAGTGGACGTGCCTGGTGCCTCGAGGCGAACGCTCTCCCCGGTCTGACGAAAACCTCCCTCGTCCCGAAGGCCGCGGAGGCGGCGGGACTATCCCTGGCGGGGCTCTGTGAGCGCATCGTGGGGGCGGCGATGATGCGGAACCCGCAGCCGGGAACAACTCACCACTCGTCGGGTTGAACCCCCTGTCGGGGGAAGGTTAGTATGATCCGGTCCTTTCCCGTCGCCTGAACCCGCTCGCCCCGGTCCTCCATGTCGTACGCGACGCAGCGCTTCGCCTTCGGTTATCAGCTGACCCCCTGGGTCAAGCGGCTGCTCATCGCCAATACGGCCGTCTTTCTCCTCACCGCCGTCGTCGGCGGCAGCTTCTTCTATCAGTGGTTCGGGTTTTCTCCCTCCAACGCCTTCACCCGGCCGTGGGGGGCTGTCACCTACATGTTCCTGCACGGAGATCTCTGGCATCTCCTGTTGAACATGCTGGTCCTCTTCTTCTTCGGGCCGCCGCTCGAGAGTCGCTGGGGAAGCACGGAGTTCATCAAGTACTACTTCCTCTGTGGGATGGGGGGCGTGGCGCTGAGCTTCATCTTCGCGCCCGGCACCGCGATCATCGGCGCGTCGGCGGCGATCTACGGCCTGATGCTTGCCTTCGCCTGGTACTGGCCGGAATCCCCGATCTACGTGTGGGGAATCTTTCCAGTGAAGGCGAAGTGGCTGGTGGGATTTTTCTTCGTGCTCACCTTCATCAGCGCTTTTGGCGGAGCTGGAGGAGGGATCGCCCACTTCGCCCACCTGGGTGGACTGTTGGCTGGCCTCAGCTACCTGAAGTTCGGACAGACCTTGGGCGCTCGGTTCGGCGAGATGCGTTCCTCCAGAGGGTCGGAGCGGTTCGCGATCGTTCCCCGAAAGGCGTCCCACGAAGAGCAACGGAATCGGGCCTCCCGAAAGATCAAGAAGGAGGTGCGCTTCGGGGGGGAGGAGGATCTCCTGGACGAGGTGGACCGCATCCTGGACAAGATCTCGGCGCGAGGGATGGAGGCGCTGACCGAGGAGGAGCGCCAGGTCCTCGACGACGTCTCGAGGAAGCGCCGGTCCAATTGAGGATGCAGGGACCGACGTGTCCCGACGCCCGCAGGCCTCGCCTTGGCCGGCGCTCAACGCCGTCGAGGGAGCCGGATCACCCATTGCACAGCTGTCGACGGAGGTGCGTTCGTGGCGGGTCATAACAAGTGGTCGCAGATCAAGCGAAAGAAGGCTGTTCTCGATCAGAAGCGGGGACAGATCTTCACGAAGTTGATCCGTGAGCTCACCGTGGCCGCTCGCGAAGGGGGAGGGGATCCGGAGTTCAACCCGAGGCTCCGGCTGGGCATCGAGAACGCGAAGAACGCGAACATGCCCCAGGAGAACATCGAGCGCGCGATCAAGCGCGGCACCGGGGAGCTCGAGGGCTATGCCTACGAAGAGGCTGCGTACGAGGGGTACGGTCCCGGTGGAGTGGCGCTCTACATCGAAACCATGACGGACAACCAGAATCGGACCGTCTCCGAGGTCCGTCACATCCTCGAAAAGAACGGAGGAAATCTTGGGAGTCCCGGCTCCGTGGCCTGGCAATTCGACCGGAAGGGGCAGCTTTTCGTGGACGCCTCTCGCTTTCACGAGGAGGCCGTCCTCGAAGCCGCGCTCCTCGCGGGTGCGGAAGATGTGATCGAATCCGAAGGGGAGTTCGTGGTCACGACCGACGTGGCCTCCTTCCACGCCGTCCAGCAGGGACTGGGGGAGACGGGCGTCGAATTCGCCCAGGCGGAGCTCGCCATGATTCCGCGAAACGGAGTGCCGGTCGGAGGCGCGGACGCTCAGGGCCTCCTCAGGGTGCTCGATCAGCTGGACGACCACGACGATGTGCAGAAGGTCTGGTCGAATGCCGAGATCGACGAACAGGTGATGGCCGAGGCCATGACGTGACCCGCGGCCTGGGGCCGGGGGATCGAGACCTGGGACGGTCGAGATGACGAAGCCGGGTGACCTGGTCGTCGTTGGGATCGACCCGGGTACGGCCGCCACGGGATACGGGGTCGTGTCCCGGAGCTCGGAGGGGAGGCTGGCCCTCCTGGAATGCGGTGTGGTGCGAACCACCTCCAAGTCCTCACTCGCGCACCGGATCCGGGAGATCTACCAGGAGATCGAGACGGTCCTCGACCGCTTCAGCCCTTCCGCGGTCTCGGTGGAAGCCGTCTTCCAGGGCAAGAACGTTCGGAGCGCACTCGTTCTGGGCCATGCCCGGGGCGCCATTCTCCTGGCCGCTGCGCTGCGGGACCTCGAGATCCACGAGTACTCGCCCCGGGAGATCAAGCAGGCGGTCGTGGGGAATGGAAACGCGGCCAAGCAGCAGGTGGGATTCATGGTCCAGGAGCGCCTCCGTCTCCAGAGCCCGCCTTCTCCCTCCGACGCCGCGGACGGAACGGCGGCAGCCCTCTGCCACTTCGTCATGGGGATCGACGGGGAGCTTTCGGGGGTCCTTCCCCACCGCTTTGCCCGGAGGCCCGCCCCTTGATCAGCCGACTGCGAGGTACCCTTCTCTCCCGGACGGAGGACGGGGTGGAGGTGGCGACCCCGGGGGGCGTCGTGTACGAAGTTGAGATCCCCCTGTCGGTGGCGGAGCGACTTCCCTCCCCGGGACAGGAGCTCGAACTTCGGGTGGTCCAGGTCGTGCGGGACGACTTCTTGGGGCTCTATGGATTCCTGGAGGTTGCGGAGCGGACGCTCTTCCAGCGGCTCCTCGGAGCCTCGGGAGTGGGAGCCAGGCTCGCGCTCGCGATGCTCTCGACCTATCCCGCCCCTCGTCTCGCCAGGGCCCTCGTGGAGAAGGACGTGGGTGCCCTGGTCCAGGTCTCGGGAGTCGGAAGGAAGACCGCCGAGCGGCTCGTCCTCGAGCTATCGGATCGCGTGAAGGACCTGCAGCTCGAGGGAGCTGCGGGCGCAAAGCCGACGGAGGGGGCCCAGGCCGCGGTGCAGGCGCTGATGGCGCTCGGGATGTCCTTCCAGGATGCGGACCGGGCCGTGCGCGGGGTCCTCGAGAAGGGGGATCCCTCGGACGTGGATGAG
>SLFU01000176.1 GCA_007124095.1 Gemmatimonadota bacterium | reverse complement strand
TTTGGGGTTGGGGGGGGGGCGAGCCTCTTTCCAGTTAGAGGTCACGACTCAGGGGTCCTTCTGGGGAGGCGGGCCTGGTCGGCGTCCGGAGAGTGGCGGTTTCCCCTGGGGCTCGTGAACCGCGGGTTGGGAGCGTGGCCCCTCCATCTGGACCGCGCTGCAGGGGCCTTCTTCGTGGACCTCGCGGGAGCCGCCGGTGGGCGGAGGGCTCCGGGATCCCTTCGTGCCTTTTCGGGTGTGCGGGGTTCTGCGGGCGTTGAGCTCGTCGTCTTTCACTCGCGACTCTTCGAGTCCCTGGAGCGTACCCGGGTTGGAATCGGGGTTCCCTTCGATGGACCCGGGCAAGGCGCCATCTATATCCGGAGCGGTTGGTCGTTCTGATTTCCCTTCGTCCGGATCATTGCCGATCGGGAGCCATGGATTCGCTAACGAGGCATCTGCAGCGGAGGGCGCCACGATCCTTCTGGAATGGGGTAGAAGGAGAGGAAGGGGGAACCCCCTTGACCCACTAGATATGGGGTCATATGATGCACCCTGCACGATATTTTGTGCTCGGTCCCGGTTTCCACAGTGTCTTTCGCCGCCCATCCGTGCCTGCGGCGCTTTTCCACAGTCGGGACTTCAGTTTCCACACGGTTCCCACAGTCGGCTTCCGCCGAAAAAAGGCACGTCGCTCAGCTCAGGGAGTATCGCGCCATGGCCTCCAACCAGGATTCGGCCCCCGCCCCCCACCTCTTCGACGACCGCGTGCCCGAGGATCTGCCCCCGGCGCCGTTGACGGACAATGCCCGCCTGGTTCTGGCCCGGCGCTACCTGAAGAAGGACGAAGAGGGAAACCCCACGGAGGAGCCCGAGACGATGTTCTGGAGGGTCGCCCGGGTCATCGCGGAGGAGGATCGGCGGCACGGCGCGTCCGAGGCCGCGGTCGACGAGCTGGCGCGACAGTTCTACGATCTGATGACCACGGGGAAGTTCGAGCCCAACTCTCCAACCCTGATGAATGCCGGGAGACCTCTGGGTCAGCTCTCGGCCTGCTTCGTCCTTCCGGTCGACGACGCCCTCTCCAACGGTGAGAGCGGGATCTACGACACCCTGAAGTCGATGGCGCTGGTTCACCAGTCCGGGGGAGGAACCGGGTTCTCCTTCTCCCGCATCCGTCCGACGGGGGACACGGTTCGTTCCACGATGGGCGTCGCCTCGGGGCCCGTCTCGTTCATGCGCCTCTACGACGCTTCGACCGAGGTGGTCAAGCAGGGAGGCACCCGGAGAGGGGCGAACATGGGGATCCTGCGGGTGGACCATCCTGATATCCGGGATTTCATCACCTGCAAGGACGACACGTCTCAGGTGACGAACTTCAATATCTCGGTGGGAGTGACCGACGCCTTCATGGACGCCGTGCGCGAGGATCGGGAGTACGAGCTTTTCAACCCCCGTACGGGTGAGATGGTGGGCCGGGACAGGGCCCGCGAGATCTTCGACCTGATCGTGCATGGGGCGTGGAAGACTGGAGAGCCCGGTGTCTTCTTCATCGACCGGGCCAACGAGGTCAACCCGGTTCCCGAGCTCGGATCGTACGAGGCCACGAACCCCTGCGGCGAGCAACCGCTCCTCCCCTACGATGTCTGCAACCTGGGAAGTGTGAACGTCGGCCGCTTCATCCGGAACGACGCGGGCCGGTTCGACGATCCGGCTGAGAGGGTGGACTGGGATGCCCTGCGGCAAGTGGTCCACCTCTCGACCCACTTTCTCGACAACGTCATCGACGCGAACCGCTACCCGCTTCCTCAGATCACGGAGCTGGCCCAGCGGATTCGCCGGATCGGGCTCGGGGTCATGGGCTGGGCCGACCTCCTCGTGAGGATGGGGGTCCCCTACGACTCCGACGAAGGGGTGGCGATGGGGGCGCGCCTCATGGAGTTCGTGAACGAGGAGTCACGGAAAGCCTCGGAGAAGCTGGCCGAGGGCCGCGGGGTCTTTCCGGCCTGGGAGAACTCGATCTGGGGACCCGACGAGAGCTGTGCACGCCGGCCCGACGGGTCACGCATTCGCCCTGAGCGGAGGCTTCGGAACTGCAACCTCACCACCGTGGCACCGACCGGGACGATCTCGATCTTCGCCGGCTGCTCGGGAGGCATCGAGCCCCTCTTCGCCGTCGCATTCATGAGAAACCAGGCCGGTGCGATGATGCCGGACGTGAACGAGGACTTCGTCCGTGTGGCGAAGGAGCAGGGTTGGCATTCCGACGAGTTGATGGAGCGGATCGCCTCGGAGGGGCACATCCATTTCGATGAGGTGCCCGAGGAGGTGCAGCGGGTCTTCGTAACGTCCCACGACATCTCGCCCGAGTGGCACGTTCGGATGCAGGCGGCCTTCCAGGAGCATACGGACAGCGCGATTTCGAAGACCACGAACTTCGCGAACGAAGCGACCGAGCAGGACGTTCGGGAGATCTACGAGCTCGCCTTCGAGCTCGGTTGCAAGGGCGTTACGGTCTACCGGGACGGCTCCCGGCCCATGCAGGTGCTCTCCACCGGAAAAACGGACAAGGGGGAGGCCGGTGAGCGGGAGAAAGCGGCCCTCGAGCAGCAGGTCGCCGACGCACGCGAGGAAGCGCACCGACTACGGGTGGAGCTGGAGAGCCTTCAGCGGCACCTGGAAGAGCACGACCAGGAGGCCCGGGCGGGGCGGCACAAGCGGCAGCGCCCCGAGCTTCTCCGGGGCTGGACCGTGAAGATGCACTCCCCCCTGGGAGACCTGTACGTCACGATCAACGAGGACGAGAGCGGCCGGCCCTTCGAAGTGTTCTGCACCCTCGGGAAGGCCGGGGGCGCCGCGATGGCCGACTCGGAGGCGATCGGCCGGTTGGCTTCACTCGCCCTTCGCTCCGGGATCCCGATCACGGCGGTGAAGGATCAGCTGCGGGGGATTTCGTGTGACCGAGCGGTGGGCGTGGGGCCCAACAAGGTGCTTTCGGCACCCGACGCCGTGGCTCAGGCGATGGAGAGATATCTGCTCGAGAGGGAAGGGATCCAGGAGGAGCTCTCCATCACCGCTCCCATGGTCTCCGGCTCGGGTGGACAGGAGGCCGAACCCCAGGGCTTCCTCTCCAGCGCCCAGATGGACCAGTCCTTTCTGGGCAGTTGCCCGGATTGCGGTACTGGGCAGCTCGCCTACGAAGAGGGGTGTGTGAAGTGCCACGTCTGCGGCTACAGTGAATGTGGCTAACACGCCGGGAGCCCGTCCCGGGCGAAAGCAGGCGAGAGCTTGATTCTTGCGGACGTTACGGTAAACTCGATGCTGAGCGGAGCTCGGATTTTCTCCCCCACTCGCTCCTTCGATCTCGAGAGGTAACTTGCGGATGAAAAAAGACTCCGACTTCCGGACCCAGGCGTTCATAGAAGAGACGGAACGCTGGAGCGCCCACAACTACAAACCCCTTCCCGTGGTCCTGGAGCGGGGCGAGGGGGTCTGGGTCTGGGATGTCGAGGGGAACCGTTACTTGGATATGCTGGCGGCCTACTCGGCCCTGAACCAGGGGCATGGTCACCCCAGAATCCTCGAGGTCGCCCACGAACAACTCGAACGCTTGACCCTCACCTCGAGGGCCTTCCACAACGATCAGATGGGCCCCTTCCTCGCCGAGCTCTGCCAGGCCACGGGATTCGAGAAGGCTCTTCCCATGAACACCGGGGCCGAGGCCGTTGAAACCGCGATCAAGATGGTGCGGAAATGGGGCTACGAGGTGAAAGGGGTCCCCGAGAATCAGGGTGAGATCATCGTCTGTGAGGGCAACTTCGCGGGGCGTACCACGACCATCGTGTCCTTCTCCTCGGAAGCGCAGTACCGGGAGGGGTTCGGCCCCTTCACCCCGGGCTTTCGGACCGTGCCTTACGGGGACGCGGCGGCCTTCGAGGAGGCGGTGAACGAAAACACTGTGGGGTTTCTGATCGAGCCGATCCAGGGGGAGGGTGGGGTCCGGGTGCCGCCCGACGGATACCTGAGGGAAACTCGTGAAATCTGCACCCGCGAGAACGTCCCCTTTGTAGCCGATGAGATCCAGACGGGGCTCGGACGAACCGGCCGCCTCTTCTGCTGCGACTGGGAGGAGGTTCGCCCCGATGTGTTGATTGTGGGCAAGGCGCTCGGGGGCGGCGTGTACCCCGTGTCGGCGACGATCGCGGACCATGAATACATGGATGTGTTTCAGCCCGGCGATCACGGCTCCACATTCGGGGGCAACCCGCTCGGGGCGGCCATCGCGCGTCAGGCGTTGAAGGTCACTCTCGAAGAGGAGCTGCCCCAGCGCTCGGCCGAGCTCGGCGCGTGGTTCATGGAGGAGCTCCAAGCTCTGGAGTCCCCCCACGTGGACCATGTGCGAGGAAAGGGCCTCATGGTCGGGGTCGTGATCAAGGAGACGTCGGGACCCGCCAGACCCTTTTGCGAGGCGCTGATGAGGAGGGGGATCCTGGCCAAGGAGACGCAGGAACAGGTGGTGCGCTTTGCTCCTCCTCTAGTGATAGACAAGGACCTTCTGGCGGAGGCCCTCGAGGAGATCGGGCCCGTGCTTCGCGGAGACGGCGTCGAGCTCTGAGCCGCCGCCGCGGGCCCTGTACTTCTTGAACGGTCTTCCAGGGACGGTCACCAGTCGATCGTGCCCTGCTTTGAGGTGTCGACCTGCTCGGCCTTTCCATCTCCCAGGAGGACTTCGTCGATCTGTGTGTAGAGGAACTCCCGGGCCTTGGGATCACGGGGATCGAGCCCGTAATGGTTGATCAGGAGCGTCTGGTGCTCCAGCCATTCTCCCCAGCAGACTTGGCAGATCTCCGCGTGGATCCTCTCTCCCCGGTCGTTCCGGAACGGTGGCTTCTCGAGAGCGGCTCGCTCCTCCCGACAACGCCGGCATGTGATACTCTGCATCTGTCCTCCTTCGGAGTGGACTCCCGTAACGGAAGTCGGTAAATTTTTGTGCTGAGAATTGCGCTGGGGGGAGTCTGGGAATCGCTCCACGGAGACGATTGCCCATCCCACTCTCCAATGGATTCTTTGGGTTTCTTTCGCCCGGGATGAGCGATGTTGAAAAAGTCACAGTTGGAGCACATCGAAAAGCGGCTCATGGATGAGCGCGCGAAGGCCCTTCGGTCCCTCGGGCTTTTTGATCGCATGGCGAAGGCGGACCGGGAGTTCGCCGACTCCGACCTCGCAGCCTATACCGACCACATGGCGGACCAGGGAACCGAGGCGATGGAGCGGGAGAAGGCGGCCCTCTTCGCAACGAAGGAGGGCCGCTATCTCTACAGGATCGAAGAGGCTCTCCGCCGGCTGTACAACGACTCCGCCAGCTTCGGGAAGTGCCATACCTGCGGAGAGCCCGTCGGATTCGAGCGCTTGGATGCTCTCCCCCATGCCCGCTACTGCATCGACTGCAAGGTTCGGGAAGAGAAGTCCGCCTGAGCCGGGCTCAGCTCGCCTCCTCGACGAGCTCCTCCTCTTCGGGCTCGGCGTGTAGCGGGCTGGTGTCCCTCCACAACTCCTCGACCTGGTCGCGGATCGTGCGTACGCTCCCTTCGATCGGCTGATCCTGAAGGTGATATCGGGCCGCGCTCAAGGCCCGGTATGCACGCCACAGGGCCGAGGACGCGGGAGTCTGTTCATGGCTCCTCCGCTTTTCTCCGCGTACTCTCGCCAGGACCCACTCCGTCATCTCCTCGTCGAGGAGCATGACGTCGCCATCGGACTTGGATTCCGACTCGACGAACTTCTGTAGCTTCTTCTTGAAGCTCTTGGGCACGCCCGCTACGACGTAGACGGAAAGGTCATCCCGCTGAAGCATCTCCGAAGCCATTCGACCTCCGGTGGTTGTACTTGAGTGTTTAAGGGGGCACGGCGTTCCGGCGGTACGACCGTCAGTCTCCGGAGCCCATGGTGTCCTCCAACGTCTGCAGGAGCTCCTCTCCCAGGAGCTCGGCTTGCCACCTGCGAAGGCCCTCGACCTGCTCCAGCTCTTCCGGGTTCGCCGGCGGCGCCTCGGCCAGGACCAGGAGAATCGCGTTCGACAGGAGAGTGCCGCGGTCAATTCCGAGCGAGCTCGCTCGCGCGTTCCGAACTTGCTTGAGTCGCGCCATCCGGCTCTCCACCTCCGGGGGTGGACGTCCACCCGATCCCGCTCCATTCGTTTCATTCCGGGGATAAGCTTCGAGATCCGTCTCCGCCCGGCCCTCCATCTCGTGGAATCGGCTCAGGAGCCCTTCTCCGTGCGCTGCCGCTAGAGCTCCGCTCAGCCCCTGCACGTCCGAGAGCGCCCGGAGGTCACGGGGATTGCGTCGGGCCACCTCCACGAGCGGACCGTCACCCACGACCCGGAACAGCGCCCGGTCCCGCTCTCGTGCGATCCCGTCCCGCCATCTGAGGGCTTCTCTGAGGCGGGCGAGCTCGCGGGGGGCCAGGTCTCTCGCCGCCCGGATCCGGCGAACCGGATCTTCCTCGGTGCGATCCTCGAACCGGACCTTTTCCAGCACAAGGAACTCCTCACGGGCCCATTCAATCCGATCCCTATCCGTCAGCTCCCGGGCCAGCTCGTCAGCGAGCCGATGAAGGTGCATCGTGTCGTAGGCGGCGTATTCCTTCATCGGCTCGGGCAGGGGACGCTGTGCCCAGTCGGCCCGCTGGTACTGCTTGGAGACCGAGACCCCGAGGCGCTCCTCCAGGAGTCCCTGGAGTCCGAGGGTGGTGATACCCAGCAGGGACGCGGCGATCTGCGTGTCGAAGAGCCCTTCGAGTCGGATGTCCAGATCCCTGTCGAGGAGGCGGATGTCGAAATCCGCTCCATGCATCACGACCTCGATCGAGCTGTCCTCGAGTACGGGACGGAGAACGGGTCCGGGGTCCGTGGAGAGTGGGTCGACGAGGAAGGTTTCGGCCCCCGCCGTGATCTGAATCAAGCAGATGCGGTCGGAGTAACGGTGGTATCCAGCGGCCTCGCAGTCGAGAGCGATCCGATCCACGCCCCCGAGGGCGGCCTCGACCGCCGCGAGGTCCCCGGAGTCGGCTACGTACCGGATCGTCATTCCCTGGTGTTGCCTCCGAGCGTGAAATCGGTGGATCGTGACGTGAAATCGAATCGACGGCCCGGCCGTCTCCCGGGCGATCCAGGCGCCCTATGCAGGATCTGAACAGG
>SLFU01000137.1 GCA_007124095.1 Gemmatimonadota bacterium | reverse complement strand
GCGTCTCTCCCAAGAACTCGGCCTCCAGATCGACCCGAATCTCCGGACCGTGGCCGTATTGGGCGAGCCGGGCAAGCATTCCGTAATCCTCGCACCCGAGATCCACGGAGGGAATGCTGCGCGTCCCCGAGAGGAAGACCCGGTTCGTTCCCCACGACCCGGCCCATGTCGACATCAGGATGCCCGCCGCTCCCGCCTGTTCGAAAAAGGCCGGAAGGAACGGCGGATTCACCGTGGATGCCGCGATCCTCGCCTGCCAGTTCTCCTGTCGCGACTCCATGTCGTCTCTCATCGCCTGAACGGAAGCCTCGCTTCCATGGCGCTCCCAGTATTCGTCCGGCCGGCACGAGGGCTGCGGGAACGACGTCAGGACGAACGCCCCCGGGACTTCGGCTTCGACCCACTCCCTGAACTCGGCCGGACTATCGACTTCGGGGAGGATCACCACGGGGGCCTCCACAACACCGTCGGTGCCGGGGCTCCACGCCAGGGTGTGCGCCACGAGTGAGGTCCGACGAGGGGCCACGAGGTCGACATGGGTGAGGCCGGACTCCCATCTCTCCCAGGTTCCGTATTCCTGCTGCTCGACCTCGATCCCCCACGACCGGTATTTTTCCTCCACCCACAGATGGGCTCGATCCAGCCCTGGAGTGCCAGTGACCCTCGGTCCGACGACATCCATCAACGTCTGAGCCAGGTCATAGACGTGCGAATTCTCCCGGCCCTCCTCCCAGATCGCCTGGAGCACCGGATTCTCAGTGGCGAAAGTCTGGGCCTTCGCTGGGGAGGCCGGGACGATGGCCAGCACCCCAAGCAACGCCAACGCAATGGCGAGACGTGTGCGAACAGAAACACGTGAACCCCTCATTCCAGCTCTCCTTCGTTCAAGGCCGTGGGTCGACTCGGGACAGCTCGTCGACTCCAGAACGTACGTCGCGGGGCAACGCGGGTTCCTTTCGTACCCGCAGGAATCGCCCGCAAGATTGAGGATCATCCAGGATCCGGACACCCCAGGATCACCCCTTCGCGGGACTGTGCCACCCGCTCGGCCTCCCGTCGTGAGTCCAGCGGACCCACGCGTACGAGGTGCAGATTGCCCGGACTCGACTCGATGCGGACCCGGTGACCGTCAGCCTCCAGGCGAGCTACCACCCCATCCGCGTTCCCAAAGTCCCGGAATGCGCCGACCTGCACCTCCCAGCATGCCATCTCGCCGGGAGTTTGCACCACCGTCATCCGGACCCGAGCGATACCCGACTCGAGCATCCCCAGCTCGCGAGCCCCTCGCCGCGACACGTCCAGAACGCGGTTCCTCACGAAGGGGCCCCGGTCGTTGATCCGAAGCGTCGCATGTCGGCCCGACTCCAGATTCTGAACCCTGAGGACGGTCCCGAACGGGAGGGTCCGATGGGCCGCGGTCATCGCCTCCATGTCGTACCGCTCCCCTGAAGCCGTGATTCGACCGTGGAACGGCTGGCCGTACCAGGAGGCGATCCCCTCGGCCGTCCAGCCCACCTCGGGAGCCACGCCCGGAGGCAGGGTCGAAACCCTCGCACAACCGAACATCGAAAGGAGGAGGGCGGTCGCCACCAACCGGGCGGACCACCTCCAGGGAAAGCTGAGGCTCAGGCCGACCTCCGACCACCCCTTTGAAATGACGATACAGCGCCCTCTCGGTCCTCCCGAACAGATGCACTCTCGAAGCATTCGAAGCCACCCGCCGAAGAGTTACGGATCCCTCTCACCGCCCGGTGGGTATGGACCCTGTTCGACCAGACTCTCCCACGCTACTCGAAGTAAGGTCGGCGAGCCAGCCCCAGAATGGACACCCACATCCGAGTCCGTGGCGCCCGCCAGCACAATCTCAAGAACCTGGATCTGGACCTCCCCCGCGAAACCTTCACGGTCATCACCGGACCATCGGGGTCGGGGAAGTCCTCCCTTGCTCTCGACACCATCTTCGCCGAGGGGCAACGGCGCTACGTGGAATCGCTCTCCACCTATGCCAAGCAGTTTCTGGATCGGATGGAGAAGCCCGATGTCGACGCCATTGAGGGCATTTCGCCCTCCGTATCGATCGAGCAGAAGAATTCGACCAAGTCGAGCCGATCCACGGTAGGGACAGCTACGGAAGTCTACGACTACCTCCGGCTCCTCTTCGCAAGGGTGGGCCGCACCCACTGCCCCGAGTGCGGCCGTCGAATCGTGCCTGACACCGTTTCCAACGCCGCGGACCGGATCCTGGAGCTACCGGAAGGAACCCGGTTCATGGTGACCTTTCCCCTCCCTCGAAGCCGCCGGGCCGACCATGAAACCCTCGTCGCCAACCTGAAGGCACTCGGCTTCGTCCGCCTCCTGGCAGACGGCCGGAAGGTAGACCTGGGCTCGGACGACCCCGGGGGCGTCGGGGAAGAACCGTTCGATTTAGGGGAGGTCGAGGAGCTCCTGGTTGTGGTCGACCGGCTCAAGGTGGGACCGGGAACCCGAGATCGACTTGCGGATTCCCTGGGAACCGGTTTCCGGGAGGGAGAGGGGGAAGCCCTGATCATTCTTCCCGGAACCGACGGGCCCTCTCCCCCCCGGAGAATCGCATTCACCGAACGCTTCCGGTGTCCGGAACACCCCGAGATCGAGTTTCCGGAGCCGTCACCCCAGCTCTTTTCCTTCAACTCTCCCTACGGATCCTGTCCGGAGTGCACCGGCTTCGGAGCCACCCTGGAGTACGACGAGAAGCTCATTCTCCCCAATCCGTCCAAGTCGCTGGACGAGGGTGCGGTGGATCCCTGGTCGAAGCCTCGCTACAAGAGAGAGCGAGCCAAGCTTCGCCGCTTCGCCGAGCAAAGGGAGGTGGCGATTCATGCGCCGTGGGCGGAGCTACCCGAGGATTTTCGCCACGCCGTACTGCACGGAGCCAAGCCTGGAAAGGGCCGGCTCCGGAAGGACGACGGATTCCAGGGGATCCTTCCCTTTCTCCGGTCCCGGGAGAGGAGGCGCTACAAACAGTACATTCGGGTCTTTCTCCGACAGTACCAGAGCCCCCGCCCCTGCGACGAATGCGGTGGTGCGCGGGTGAGGCCGGAAGCGCTGAACATTCGGGTAGCGGACCGGACCATCGCGGACGTGTCCGACATCCCGCTGGAAGAGCTGGCTCCATGGCTCGTCGGAATGGAACTCTCCGGAGCGGAGCGTACGATCTCGGAGACGATCCTTCGGGAGCTCAGGGCACGCGCCTCCTTCCTGGTGGACGTGGGGTTGGGATATCTCACCTTGAACCGGCAGACGCGTACGCTGTCGGGAGGAGAGGCCCAGAGAATCAATCTCGCCAACTCGCTCGGCTCTCGCCTCGTAGACACCATTTATGTCCTGGACGAGCCGTCGATCGGACTGCATCCGAGGGACATCGACTCCCTACTCGAGCTCCTGGGGCGCCTCCGGGACCGCGGAAACACCATCCTCGTGGTGGAGCACGACTCAAGAGCGATCGCCTCCGCGGACCACGTGGTCGAGCTCGGCCCCGCCTCCGGAGAGAGGGGGGGGCAGGTGGTTTTCGAAGGCCCCCCGAGTGAGCTCCTGCGCGCGAGCACGGTGACGGGCCGATTTCTCTCCGGGGAGCGGGAGATTCCGATCCCCGAGAAACGGCGCCGGACCGACGGACCCCGGCTTCGTGTGGCCGGGGCCAGCCTGCACAATGTTCGCGGAGTAGACCTGGAGCTTCCGCTTGGCGTCTTCGTCATAGTGACCGGAGTTTCCGGGTCGGGAAAATCCACTCTGGTGCACGACATACTCTACCGCGCGCTCGAGCGGGAGTTGGGAGGTGGCGAAACGTCCGCGAAGGAGCACCTGGGGGAGACCGTGGGAGGCTACGAATCCGTGGAGGGGATCGGTCATCTCGACCAGGTGGTGCTCGTGGACCAGTCCCCTATTGGGCGCACCCCCCGCTCGAATCCGGTGACCTACATCAAGGCCTGGGACGAGGTGCGGCGCATCTTCTCGGAGCAACCTCTGGCCCGCCAGCGTGGATACCAAGCCCGGCACTTCTCCTTCAATGTCTCCGGAGGTCGTTGCGATGCGTGCAAGGGAGCCGGCCACGTCGAGGTGGAAATGGTCTTCATGGCGGACGTGTACGTACCGTGCGAGGTGTGTCGAGGAAGCCGCTTCAAGCCCGAGGTGCTGGAAGTGCAGGTCGCGGGCCGGTCGATCGCGGATGTCCTGCGTCTCACCGTGGACGAGGCGATTCGCTTTTTCGTGAAGGAGGACCGGCTCGGACAGATTCTATGGCAGCTCCAGCAAGTCGGACTGGGATACCTTCGTCTGGGCCAGTCCGCGACCACCCTCTCCGGAGGGGAGGCGCAGCGGCTCAAGATCGCGCGGGAACTCTCGGGCGCCGCCGCTCGCCGGGGCCGCAAGCTCTACCTCTTGGACGAGCCCACGACGGGCCTCTCCGGAGAGGATGTGCGGCAGCTCTCGGAGGTGCTCCAGCGGTTGGTGGACTCCGGGAACACGGTGCTCGTAATCGAGCACAACCTGGAGTTGATCAAGACCGCCGATTGGATCATTGACATGGGCCCGGGCGCGGGAATCCACGGTGGAAGGATCGTTGCCTCAGGCACCCCGGAAACGGTGTCCGAGCACCCCGAGTCGGTGACGGCCCGGTTCCTCCGGCCCCTCTTGGAGGCGCCGGCTTCCGTAGGCTGACGGGAGGGGGCGCCACCGAGAGTGCTCCTCCCCTATGCGCCCCCGGCTCCAACCGGGAGCGCATACCCCTCCACCGCCTTCGGCTGGGGCATTGGAGCCTCGAGCTGGGAGGAGCCCATCAGGAAGCGGTCGATCTCCCTTGCTGCCCCTCTCCCCTCGGCTATCGCCCACACAATGAGGGAGGCCCCCCTTCTCATGTCCCCGGCCACGAAAATCCCAGTCGCGGGCGTGGAGAAGCGCCCCCATTCGGCGGGCACGAGCCCCGTCTCCCCGGGAAGGGACAGCTGTCGGACCACCTCCGGAGCATCGTGTCCCACGAACCCAATTGAGAGAAAGACCAGGTCGGCGGGCAGGGTGACGATCTCGCCGGTCCGGTGCATCCGGGGCGGCTCCTCCCCATTCCGATGCCACTGAAGGCGCTCGATCTTGACTCCCTTCACCTGTCCCTCCCCGTCCCCAACGAACTCGAGCGGAAGGATCCCGTACTCCCTCGGGTCCCGCCCGAAGATCGCTTTCCCCTCGGCGTGCGAATAGTCCATGAAATACCTCCCCGGGGGCCCGGGCCAGGGATGGGCGGCATCCCGGTCCGCCGGCTCCTGCTCTCGGCGAGTGATGTTCAGGAGAGACCGGCACCCCTGCCGGAGCGCGGTCGCAATGCAGTCGGCTCCCGTATCCCCTCCCCCGATCACGATCACATCCTTCCCCGCAGCATCGATAAAGCGACCGTCCTCGAAGCCCGAGTCCAGGAGACTCTTCGTGACCCCTGCGAGGTAATCCATCGCGAGGTGCACCCCCTCCAGGCTCCTCCCGGGGATGCCGAGATCCCGATGTTCGAGGGCCCCGCAGGCGAGGAGGGTTGCATCGTACTCCTCCTGGAGGCTCCGGGCGTCGATGTCGACACCGATATTCGTGTTCACCACGAACTCGATCCCCTCCTCCGCGAGGAGGTCCACCCTCCGTTGCACAAGCTCCTTCTCCAGCTTCGGATTGGGGACGCCGTACATGAGCAGACCTCCAATCCGGTCATCGCGCTCGAAGACGGTCACGCTGTGGCCGGCCCGGTTCAACTGGTCCGCTGCGGTGAGCCCGGCCGGCCCACTCCCGACGACGGCTATCCTCTTTCCCGTGCGAACCATTGGGGGGTTCGGGCCCACCCACCCTTCCTCGAAGGCCCGATCGATGATCGCGCGCTCGATCCTCTTGATTGTGACCGGAGGACTCGTGATCCCCAGCACACAGGCGTCCTCGCAGGGTGCGGGGCAGATCCGCCCCGTCCACTCCGGAAAATTGTTGGTCCGCACCAGCCGCTCGTAGGCCTCCCGCCAACGGCCCCGGAAGACGAGGTCGTTCCACTCCGGGATCAGGTTGTCGATGGGACAACCCGGATCGGCCTGGCAAAAGGGCACTCCGCAATCCATGCAGCGTTCGCCCTGCGTACGGAGCTCCTCTTCGGATTCCTGATCGTAGATCTCCCGGTAGTCCTCGACCCGTGCGTTGAGCTCCCTCTCGGGAATGCCCTTCCGGTCGTGGTCCAGGAAGCCTCTGTCCTTGTTCATTCGATCTATGACCTCACGCGACGGGTAGATGTCGAGCCGATGAGCGGATCGGTGCCGTGGCAGGCCGCTGGCTCTCGGCAGCATTCCGGGCCTCCAGCACCCGCCGATACTCGGTCGGGATCACCCGCACGAACTCCATGACCCTTCGGTCCCACTCCTCCAGTATCTCCGCGGCCCTCTTCGAGCCGGTGTATCGGTGGTGCCGCTCGATCAGGGACCGGAGCTGGACTTCCTCCTCCCCTCCCGGCTCCGCCGGCTCCGGACGCACCCTCTCCAATTGGACCAACTCGCGGTTGCACCTTCCCGGGAACTCTCCGTTCGGGTCCCAGACGTATGCCACCCCACCACTCATCCCCGCAGCGAAGTTCCGTCCGGTGGTCCCGAGGATCACGGCCCGTCCCCCGGTCATGTACTCGCACCCGTGGTCGCCGACTCCCTCGACAACGGCGGAGGCTCCGGAGTTGCGAACGCAAAACCGCTCGCCGGCCAGTCCGGAGAAGTACGCCTCCCCTTCAATCGCTCCGTAGAGCGCCACATTTCCGATAACGACGTTGTCCTCCGCGGGGAAAGTGGCGGCCCTGGAGGGATGGACCACGATGCGCCCGCCGGACAGCCCTTTTCCGACGTAGTCATTCGCATCGCCTTCCAGTTCGATGGTCACACCTCGGGCCAGCCACGCGCCGAGGCTTTGACCCGCGGATCCGCGCAAGCGAATACGGATGCTGTCGTCGTCGAGCCCCTCCTTTCCATGGCGCCGAACCACCTCGTGGCTCAGCAGCGTGCCGACCGTCCGGTCCACATTGCGCACCGGCAACTCTACGGTCACCGGTCCCTCCCCCTCGATCGCGCCCCTGGACCGGCGGATCAGCTCACGGTCCAAAACAGCGTCAATCTGGTGACGCTGTGGCTGGCTCTTCCGCACCGGCGTCCCAGGCTGG
>SLFU01000155.1 GCA_007124095.1 Gemmatimonadota bacterium | reverse complement strand
CGCGCCACCCGACCATCCAGGTAGTCCCGGGTGAGGAGTCCGGGACGGAAGAAGAGGGTTCCCAGGGTCCGGGGGAGGCGACCCTCCACCCCGAACTGGTCCCGGGCCAGCTCCTTCACGAGCACCTTGAGGGAGATCTGAGTCGCTACCTTCCGCTGCCCACAGGAGGGGCAGAAGGCCCCCGGGGTCGGATCCCCGCAGTTCCGGCAGGGTTCTTCGGGGTGCCCCCGGGGAATCGTCGGTCCCGTTCCGGGAGTACCGGGAGCCCTCTCCGTCCCCCCGGTGGGTGCGCTCAATTCGAAACCTGAAGGGTCATCCTGGCCACGGTCGAGGTCCTTTTCAGAAGGATGGACGCATCTACAACGGGACTCGAGCGACGGGCCTGGCCGACTCCGCTGTCTGGGGTTCATCCACGATCCGGCGCAGGACATTGCCCCAGGGCGCAGGGCATTGCCCCAGATGGGACCGTGTCATTATGCATTCTAGTTCGCGGGCTCACTCCCTTCCACCTCCAGGTTGATCAGATGATCCACTCGGTCCGCTGCTCGCCCTTCCTGCTACGGCTTTGGGCCACTGTCGCGATCGTGGCCACCGTCGGCTGCTTGGACACCGGAAGCCTTGTCGGAAGTGGTGGCGGTGGAGGCGGTGGAGGAGGAGGGGGTGGTGGAGGTGGTGGAGGGAACGGTGGCGGGAGCAACGTCGGTTCCTTTCAGGCGGACATCAGTGGCGAGATTTCCGGCTCCTTCCGGGGCAGCGCGATCCATGGAGCGGTCGATGCATCGAATGTCCCCGAGGGGAGTCTCAACTTCCTGATCGTCATGTTCAAGCCGGACGATGGGGGTCCGGTTCTCGAGATGGGACTCGTGGCCGCACGTTCGGATTTCAGCATTGCTCCCGGTCTCTATGAGGTGGGACGATTCGAAGCGGACTTGCTCCGTCAGGGGGTCGTCAGCCTGGAGGACATCCAGCCCCTGATCCGGGGCTTCGGAATCTATCTAGTCTTCCGAACCGACGATGGTCGCCTGGGGCTGCTCACCTCGGACATCGGGGTGGTGGAAGTCACCCCGACCCCCGGGAACCGGCCGGCTGGAGGGGTGATGGAGGTCCGGATGTCCGGCACGCTCCCGTCGTCGGAAACCGGAGAGGAAGAAGACATCTCGGCCACTCTTCGCATCGGGTCGTACGACGCGACCGCAGGCGGGGTGAGGCTCCCCCTCTTTCCGGACGATTTCTGACCGTCCCACCCAGCTCGCGCCCACCTGCCCATCCAACCGGCATGCCGGTCTCGGCGAAGCGAGAGCGCGTTTGATTTCCCGTTTCCTTTGCTTCTGAGCTGCTTGCCCCTTAGTCTACCTGATAGGCTCACTCTCGCAGTGCTATTGACAGTGTTTCCGACCACGGAGATTTAACGATGGCCGACCATCCCCACTCTTCCGCGAAGGAGAACAAGGTTTCACGCAGGCGCTTTCTCGGAGTTGCCGGGGCGGGTGCCGCTGCGGCCACCATGGGAGGCTTTTCCAACGCCCGTGCCGAGTCGGTGTCGATCGAGGCTGTTCCCGAGCGCAGGGCGGATGTGGTGGTGGCGGGAGCGGGCATGGGGGGGCTGACGGCAGCGGTGAGGGCACAACGCCTTGGAGCTGACGTAATCCTTCTGGAAAAGGCCGCGGACCCTGGCGGCACGATGCGAGAGTCTGCGGGCGGCGTTCACGGCGGTGCCAGTAATTATCAGGAGATGCGGGACGCCAGTCCCTGGGGCGACCCCGACCTCCAGCGTGCGTTGGCCGACGGATTGCCACTCGCATATGCGTTCTACGAAAGCATTGACGCGCCGATCGGACCTGCGACGGACAACCCGCTGAGTCGGAGCATCGGACGTCCTCCGGTGGCGTTCTCGAATTTCATGGTGTCGGACTTCGAGAGTCAGGGGGGGACGCTGCTGGTAGAGACGCCGCTCCTGCGACTTCTCGCCAATTCCAGGAACGAGGTGATCGGAGTATTGGCCGAAGGCCCCGATGGGCCAGTGCGGATCCTGGCCAATTCCGTCATCCTGGCCACCGGAGGTTGGGCGGGCAACGCCGAGATGGTCAACCAGCATCTGACCCGTGACTTCAATAGTCTGCATCAGCGCAATTGCGGGTTCAATGGACTGCAGCCCCCCCTGACGGGCGATGGCTTCCTGGCGGCCAAGAGCATCGGGGCTGCTCCGTCGGATGGGGGCTTCGACTCATTCTACGGGCACCTTCTGCCGGCGCGCCCCGCTCAGTTCACTCATCCCCTGATCAACTATTCGATGTATCATGGGCAGTGGTGCGTCGCCTTGAACCTCTATGGAAAGCGCTTCACGGACGAATCCAAGGGCAAGGTGACGGCCCGCGACTACCATGGGTACACGAGGTATGGGTCGACTTCACCCGGTGAGCAGGTGCTCAATGTGGAAACCTCGCGGCAACCGGATGCCAGCGCAGCCTACATCTGGGACCATGTGATCAACGAGACGAGGGCCCTGGCAGAGCATGGCTTGGGCGATATCGACAAGTTCGAGGCTTTCAGGCAGGCCGGGGCACCGGTCGCCAGAGCCGATTCGCTCGAGGAGTTGGCCAATCAGATGGAGGGGTGGGGGCGAGGGATGCCGGCGGAGCTCGTGCTCCGGGAGCTCACTGAATACAACGAGGCCGCTCGAAATGGTCGGGCCTGGGCGCTCCCTATTCCCAAGGAGGATCCCGATAATGCAGTCCCGCTCCTGGAGCCGCCCTTTTACGCGGCATTGGGCCAAACGGGCATTACGGGCTCCTTTGGCGCATTGAAGGCGAATCCCGAGGGCCAGGTGGTTTCGATGACGGGTCGGCCGATCCAGGGTCTTTACGCCGCCGGAATCGACATCGGTAATATCGGGAACTATGCCTACCTTGGCTTCCTGGGCTATGGCGCTGCATTTGGATTCATCTCCGGAACCAACGCGGCGAATCATCCGCCGCCCCGAGGCGGGTGGGATGTGGCCGCATCGTAGGCACTTCCACGGTTAGGCCCCGGAGTGGCGGTGGTGGCGTGGGGGCCGGGCGTCCGGTCGCAGCAGGTCGGACCCTTGGCCTCCCCGCCGCGCCGGACCCCTCGTTCCTTCGTCGAATCTCTGAATCACCACACTGGCTCCCGGGCCCGAAAGCAACGCCGTGGTGCACCGTTGCGTCGCTGTCCGGCTCTCCGAGCATCCCCCATCATCCGCCGGGGAGCTCGAAGGCTCCTTCAGGGCAATAGACTTCACCGCTCATGAGCTTACGCGCGGTCCGGACGATTCCGGCGCGCAGGACGTGTAGCTCGGTACCACTTCCCTGCGACCACAACGCGACCTCGATCGCTCCCGAAGGATGTTCGATCACAATTCGCCGTTCATCTCCTGGAGGACGAGTGGCGAGGCCGTCGGAGACTGAGCCTTCCAGGACAGCACAAGAGGCGATGCAGATGGATCCGGTCACGGCCATCGCAGCGTGCGTCCTATGGGGGACGAGGTAGCGGGCGGCAATATGCCCGCCCCCCCATGGGGGGGCCAGGATGCCGACTTTGGGAATGACGCGATCGGCCACATCACCCAGCCCCATCCGGTGACCGGCCTCACGGCGCAGCGCCTCGATGCGGGCAAGAAATCCGGTGTCCGAATCCAACTCGGCGCGGGTCTCATGTCCGGTCTTTCCAAGGTCCTCGGCACGCAGCAGCATCATGGGCACCGCGACGTCGATGAGGGTGACCCCAATGCCGTCGATCTCGTCTTGTACGTGACCCGTAGGGAGCAGGGCGCCCGTTTTCGATCCTTCGATGTCCAGGAAGTCCAGCTGGATCGGTGCGGCCGTGCCGGGAACTCCGGAGATCTCGACCTCTCCGTCGTAGGTGACGGTGCCATTCCTGGTCCGGACGGTCGCTTCGATCCGACTGCCGGTGTTTACCTCGAAAATGCGGATGCGTGTCTCGTCTCCGGTTGCTGCAACCATGCCGGTTTCGATAGCGAAGGGACCGACGCCGGACAGCATGTTCCCACACGACGGGCTGGTGTCGACCAGTTCGCGGTCCACGGCCACCTGGGCGAAGTGGTAGTCCACATCCGTATCCGGCCGGGTGGAGGGTGCGACGATGGCAACCTTGCTGGTGAGGGGATCGGCGCCCCCGATACCGTCGATCTGCCGTGCGTCGGGGGAGCCCATGATCGCAAGGAGGACCCGGGCACGCGCATCCGGATCGGCGGGGAGATCCGCGAGCCGGAAATAGGGCCCCTTGGAGCTACCGCCTCGCATGAGCGTACAGGGAATGGCGCGTTGGGTCATCCGTGGCTCGATTGGTGGGGGAGTCGGAGTTGCTGGGCCGATGTCCGGATCAAAGGGCCCCACCCTTCAATGGACGGTCTTCGAATCTCCATGGACGGTCTCGGAGCCAGGATCTAGACTAGAGTGCGATGCGGGCGGCGGCAATGCTTGTCACCCTGTGGAAACCACGTGACGTGGGAAGGAAGAGGCGGACCATGGAGAGGTGGGATGTGGTGGTGGTCGGATCGGGGAATGCAGCCCTATGTGCGGCACTGGCGGCGCAGGAGGATGCGACGCGGATCCTCGTCATCGAGAAGGCGCCACGGGAGATGGCCGGCGGAAATACCCAGTATACGGCGGGGGCGATGCGTTTCGTGTACGACGGGAAGGACGACCTCTTGCCTCTCCTCCGGGATCCGGCCGACCCCAGGCTCGAACGGACCGACTTCGGTGCCTACACCGCGGAGACCTTTACCAACGACCTCCTCCAGTTCAACGAAGGTAGGGCCCTGAGTCCGGAGCAGGAGGTCCTGATCAGCCGCAGCTACCCGACGATGCGCTGGCTCGCGGAGCGGGGTGTGAAGTTCGAACCGATCTACGACCGCCAGAGTTTCGAGAAGGAGGGTCGGTACGTCTTCTGGGGAGGGTTGACTCTTGCCTCGGCCCGGGAGGGCGTGGGTCTGTTCGAAACGGAGCGGACGGCCTTCGAAGCCGGAGGGGGTGTGGTGCGGTACGACTGCGCGGCTACCGGACTTCTCGTCGAGGAGGATCGCGTCGTCGGGGTCAAGGCAACCACGCCCGAGGGTGACGAGGAGATCCGGGCCGGAGCCGTGGTACTGGGCTGCGGGGGGTTCGAGGCGAGCGAAGAGATGCGACGCAGGCACATGGGGGAGATCTGGGCTGGCGCCAAGGTGCGAGGGACACCGCACAATACCGGCGACGGCCTCAGGATGGCCCTGGACCTGGGTGCCATGCCGTACGGGTTCTTCGCTGGGTGCCATGCCACCCCCATGGACCTGCACATGAAGGACTTCGGGAACCTGGAGATCCCGCACGGCGACCGAAAGCACTACCGGAAGATCTGCTACTTCCTGGGCGTGATGTTGAATGCCCGTGGCGAGCGCTTCGTCGACGAAGGGGCCGACTTCAGAAACTACACCTACGCGCAGTTCGGACGGGCGGTGCTCGAGCAGCCCGGACAGTTCGCCTGGCAGGTGTTCGACGCGAAGGTGGAGGACCTCCTGTATGCCGAGTACAGATTCCACGACGCGCACTGGGTGGAGGACACGACTTTGGATGGACTGGTCGGGAAGCTGGCGGGGGTGGATCGGGCAAGTGCCCTGCAGACGCTCCAAGCCTTCAACGAATCGATCATGGAGGAAGTCCCCTTCGACCCGACAGTCAAGGACGGACGCGGGACACGGGGACTTGCCCTGCCGAAGTCGAACTGGGCGCAGCGGCTCGACACCCCTCCCTTCAAGGCGTTTCCGGTGACGGGTGGAATCACCTTCACCTATGGGGGCCTGAAGGTGGATGATGGCGGTGCCGTGACCCGGGACGATGGAGATCCGATCCCGGGGCTCTTTGCCTGCGGAGAGATTGTGGGGGGAGTTTTCTTTCACGGTTACCCGGGAGGGGCGGGGCTCACCTCTGGCGCGGTGTTTGGACGCATTGCGGGGCAGGGCGCTGCGCGGCATGCCCTTTCTGACTAGGCGGCGACTCCTCACCGTAGCGTTGTCAGGGTTCGGTGTCGTCGCCTTCGAGATCCTCCAGCTTCCGCTTCCCTTCCTGCTGGGTCCCCTCGCGGCCTGTCTCGTGGGGGCCCTTTCCGGAGCGCCACTCCAGGACATGGGCGGTCTCGGGAGGGCGATGCGGGCCGTGCTCGGTGTCGCGGTCGGCGCCTCGATCACCCCCGAACTGGCCCAGCGGCTTCCCGAGATGGCCTATTCGGTGGCCCTCGTCCCTCTCTTCGTCTTGGCCATCTGGGGGGTGGGGTATCCCTTCTTCCGCAAAGTTTGCGGCTACGACGTCCCTACGGCCTACTACGCCGCCGTGCCTGGCGGATTGCAGGAAATGCTCCTCTTCGGGGAAGAGGCCGGAGCGAAGGTGCGAACGCTCACGCTGGTCCACGCCACCCGGGTGCTCACGATCGTCACGCTCGCGCCCCTTCTCATCACTGGAATCTGGGACGTGCCGCTCACCGAGGCGCCGGGCGCGCCCGTCTTCGAGGTGCCGCTGCTCCAGCTCGGGCTCATGGTAGGATCGGGTCTCTTCGGATGGTGGGCTGCGGAGAAAGTACGGCTCTTCGGAGCTGCCATCCTGGGACCGATGATCGTGTCGGCGTTGCTCAGCCTTTCGGGACTGTTGACGTTCCGGCCTCCGGCGGAGGCGATCCTGGCGGCACAGTTCATTATCGGCGCGGGCATCGGGGCGGCGTATCTGGGCGTCACCTTTGCCGAGTTGCGGCGGGATGTGTCGGCCGGCTTGGGCTTCTGCCTCGTTCTGGCGCTGATCACCTTCGTCTTTGCCGAAGGGGTGGCACTCAGCGGTTTTGCTCCGCCCCTCGAGGCCTTCCTGGCTTTTGCGCCGGGAGGACAGGCGGAGATGGTGGTGCTCGCCTTGGTGGCAGGTGCCGACCTGGCCTTCGTGGTGACGCACCATCTGGTGCGGCTTGTCGTGGTGCTCCTTGGCGCGCCGATCGTCGCAGGAAAGGCAATGGCCCAGTGGAAGCGGAAGGGTGATGCGGGTCGCAATGTGGGATAATGGCGTCCGAGAGGGCTGAGCCCGTCGTCGCACGGGTTCACGCCCCGATGCCCAGGAGGCCCTCCGGGAGCTCGAGCCCGATCAAGCGGGTGAGGAAGAGGAGGACCAGGGTGAAGAGAACGGCGCTGGCCGTCGCTCTCGCCCAACTCATCCGGTCGAAGTGGCGAAGAAAAGAGAGGACGAAGAGGAAGGAGGCCGGTAGAAAGCCCAGGAGTGCGATTCCGGCCCCGTATCCTCCGAAGGCACCCAGGAAGGGCATGCCCTGGCGCCACTCCTCGCCAATCGTCGTTACCGAATCCGGGTCGCGCTCCTGGGCGGCGATGACGTCCGGGTCCACATCATCGGTTCTCACCAGCAAGAGGATCTTGGCGGCGACCACCAGAAAGCCCAGGACGGCGATCGTCTGCGGGAAGATACGGGCACGGTCCGGGAATCCCGCTGCTTCCCACGCCACCCAGAGGAAGACGAGTCCCGTAAGGGCAAGGAAGGCCAGGCGGACCGCCAGGGGAGAGGTGGTCACGGGGCCCCGCCTCCGGGTACCGCGGAGCGTTTCATCCGGGCTCCGGTGATCGTCAGGACGACCGTGACCGCTCCGATGATGAGCACTCCGGGGTGCGTCATCCACTCCCAGCCATAGCGGGTCCACGAGATCCAGAGGTAGCGCTCGGACGCTGCCGCCAGCACGAACCCGATGAGGAGTGGGGGACGGGGCCATCCGTTTTGCTTCATCAGCCAGCCCAGCAGTCCAATCGCCCCGAAGGCGACCAGGTCCCCCCAGTGACGGGTGCTCTGGTATGCTCCGAAGAGCATGATGACGAGGAGAAACGGGGCCAGGCGAGACGCCGGCACGAAGGAGAGGCGGGCGATGAACCGCGAAGGGAGGAGGCAGGCGAGCGTGCCCACGACGTTGGCCAGTGCCAGCGTCCAGAGGATGAGAAGGGTCACGTCGAGGTTGGCGTCCAACATCTGGGGGCCGGCCTCGAGCCCCAGAAGGAGAAGCCCACCCAGGAGTACCGCGGTGGTGCCACTTCCCGGGATCCCGAAGATGAGGGTGGGGATGAGGGTGCCCCCTTCCTTCGCGTTGTTGCTGCTCTCAGGGGCGATCACCCCCCGGATGTCGCCTCGCCCGAACTCCTGGCGGTCACTCGAGGACTGAACGGCCTGACCGTAACTCAACCAGTCGACGACGCTTCCCCCAAGTCCGGGGATGAGCCCCACGCCTACTCCGAGGACGGACGAACGGAAGACCAGCCAGCGGTTCCCTATGACGTCCTTCAAGCCGGTCATCCATCCGGACCCCAGCTTCGGAACATCGGCGATGGCTCTGCCCCGCACGAGGAGGTCCAGGAGCTCCGGGAGTGCGAAGAGCCCCAGGGCCACCACCGCCAGAGGGATGCCGTCGAAGAGGTAGAGGGCGTCGAAGGTGAAGCGGTAGTGGGGTGCGGCCGGAGCCGCACCCACAGCGCCCAGGAGAAGCCCCAATGTACCCGACACGATTCCCAGAAGGGGCCTCTGTCCCGCCAGGACCCCCACCATCGAGAGCCCCAGGATCGTGAGCATGAAGAGCTCGGGGGAGCCGAGCGCAAGGACGAGCGGGCGGGTCACCGGCAGAAAGAGGAATACTGCGACGGCTCCAATCAGCCCCCCGATCATCGAAGAGAAGAACGCGGCACTCAGCGCACGAGAGGCCTCGCCTTTTCGTGCGAGGGGGTAGCCGTCCACAATCGTGGCCTGAGAACCGGAGGAGCCCGGGACGCCGAGTAGCACGGAGGGAAAGGTGTCTGCCGTGTGCATGACCGCCACCATCCCGATGAGCAACGCCATCGCGGAAGAAGGATCCATCCCGAAGACGAAGGGGAGGACCAAGGACATGCCCACAGTCCCCGAAAGCCCCGGAATGAGCCCCACACAAAGACCCACCCCCACACCCGCAACCATCATGAGGATCCGTGCGGGCTCCAGGAGGGCCAGGAGCGCGTGGAAGGCGGCCTCGATCACGTCACATGCGGTCCAGTCCGTAACGCACCCGGAGGAGCTCGGTCAACCAGTCCATGGCTTCGGGGGGGATCTCCACGGCCAGCCGGAAGAGGTCTTCCACGTCCTCACCCACGTAGAAGGGATAGTCGCCCATCCGTTGGGTCGCCTGCTCCAGGAACTCCGGGTTGACGATCACCCGCCGGGCCGCGGTGCGGAGGGCCTCCACCGATGCTTCCGGAGCGTCCTGATGCATCCAGAGCGACTTCTGCATTTCGATTCCCGCTGCGAGCATAGCTCGGTACGCGTCCCACGCTGGGCCGGAGGGATCCTGTCCGTTGAGGCTTCGATACACCTCGAACACGGTGGGCAGGTCGGGGAAAACGGGATCCCGTACGACCTCTCCCGCCGAGTTCAGGAGTCCGAAGCTGAAGAGGGGCACGGCGAGGCCGCGTTCCACGAGGGGGACCACATTCGATCGGTATGCCGGCGACGTCTGGTACTCGATGTTCGTCTCGCCCTGCTCGAAGGCAATGCGACTCGCACCCTTCGTTCCGTATCCGAGCACCGGGAGGAAGTCGAGCTCCAGGAGTTCGAAGGCGAGGAGGGCGAGGAGATCGTTTCCCGTCGCGGAGATCCCACCGTAGACGACCTGTTCCTGGAGATCTCGGAGTGCGGCGGCCGACCCGATCCCCAACTCCGGACGGATGAAGACGACGCCCCCGGCGGGGGAGGAGAGGATGGCCCTCATCTCCCGGTAGTCGAACCGCACCATCGGCTCGCCCAGGAGGTAGGCGAAGAAGGTGGTGCCTGCCGAGACCAGGGCCGTCCGGCCATCCGGGCGCCGCCGAAGCGCGAAGTCGTTCGCTCCCGCGATGCTGGAGGCGCCGGCGATGTTGATGATCTGAACGCTGCTTCCCGGTCCCAACTCCTGTTGAAGGAACGACGCCACCAGGCGGGCCCAGGTGTCCGTGCCACCGCCGGGGCCGAAGGGGACGATGACGTCGAGGCGCACGCCGTCGTAAAATTCCTCGGCAGTGCGACCCTCCAAGTCGGCTGCACCTTCGCAGGACGTCAGGGCGAGGGCGAGAGCGGCGACGATCCAGGCGCTGGCACCGAAGTGAAACCAGGCCCCTCGGGGGAAGATCAGGCTGCGGATGCCTCGCATTTGAACGGAGGAAGTGGAGATGTCTGCGGTCTGCGGACGAGAGCGCGCGACTCGGGAATACGGCGCGTGTCGGCAGGTAGGGTCACCCCCGGGAATTTGGGAAAGGCAAGGTAGACTGGCCCTGGGACCGGGGCAAGAAAGGGCAGCGAATCGCCGTGAATGTTGCTACGGGGAGGGAAGGGCGATAGCGTACTGGTGCACGCGTAGGAGTGGATAACGCGAGTTGTTCCGTGAAGGTCGTTCCATCCCATAGCCGGAGGTCTGCCCTGTGGATCCCACCCTGGCAGGATCGATCCTCCAGATGCTGCGCCGCGACCTCGGGGCTTTCGAGGACGAGTTGGAGCGCTTCCCGTCGGATGAGGCTGTCTGGGTGCTTCCCGAGGGCATTGCCAACTCCGCCGGTACTCTAGCCCTCCATGTCTCCGGAAACCTTCTGCATTACGTCGGAGCGCTCCTCGGCGGGACTGGATACGTGCGGGACCGGGCCGCCGAGTTTTCGCAGCGGGGCTTATCCCGGGAGGAGCTGCGCGAGAGGCTGCAGGAGGCGCGGGCGGTCGTGGATCAGGTTCTCCCGGGCCTTTCCGACGAGAGTCTGAGGGATCCGTTCCCCGATCCTCCGGAAGCCTTGCCTCGCGCTCCAACGGTGTTGGTTCTCCTTCACCTGGTGACCCACCTCGCCTATCACCTCGGTCAGGCCAACTATCACCGGAGGCTCACCGTCGGGTGAGCCTCATCGCCGGGCGCACGGTACCAGACTCGAGAGGTGCATGCCCCTCGAGGGCACGTCTATCCTTCGTAGCGAAAGGAGACCTTAACTCTCGCCCGGTAGCGGACGACCTTCCCGTCTTCCAGCTGGAGGTCCAGCTTTCCGATCTCGGCGATCCGGAGGTTCCGCAGGTTCTTCGAGGCGGTGTTGACGGCGGCCTCGGCCGCCTTCTCCCAGGACTCGCTGCTCGTGCCGACCAACTCGATGACCTTGTAGACGCTCTCGGACATTGGGGATCTCCCGCTTGAGTGAGGATGGCCGCCATCGGACGCGGCTGCACCCATGCAGCTTGGGGTTGTTGGGCCCCGGGAGCAAGGGGGTCACCTGGGCGGTGCGGCTTTTCATCCTGCCTCCGGGGTGCCACCTTCCGATTTTCCGGATCCCGAATCGTCTCCTCCGACTCCCTCGTTTTCAGGCCATGAACGTCTCCGATGCCGTCCGCCGTCGTCGCTCGATCAAACGGTTCACAGCCCGACCCCTCGACCCGGAGGAGCTGGCGGGTCTCCTGGAGTTGGTGGTGCTCGCTCCGAACCATCGGATGACGGAGCCCTGGAGGTTCGTCGTCCTGGGTCCCCGTGCAAAGCGGGCCTGGGCTGAGATCAAGGGCGAGAGTCGGGCTGGTCGGGTGGACGACGCGGAGGTGGCGGAGGCGATTCGCAGGAGGACGATCGAGGACATCGAGTCGCTTCCCGGTTTGATCGCCTTCATCCAGCCGCTGGCAGACGCTCCGGACGTCCGGGAGGAGGATTACGCCACGCTCTACATGGGAATTCAGAACCTTCTCCTGGGGGCCGTGGACTTGGGGTTGGGCACGCACGTAAAGACAGGCGGAGAACTGGAGGGGGAGGGTCTTCGTGAGGCGCTCGGGGTCGGGGACGGCGAGCGTGTCGTGGCCCTGGTCCAGATCGGGGAGCCCGCGGAGCTACCGGCTCCGAAACCTCGGACCGCGGCGACGCACCGGACTACGTGGCTTCCCTGATTCCCACCGGCGTCAGATCCGCTTGCGGCCAATCAGGCTGATGAGCCGGGAGAGCCCAATCACCGGTAGCATCCCCGTCGCGATGATCAAGAGGGCGGGGAGGGCGGAGCGTGCAACCTGTTCGTCCATGGCAAGTTGGAATGCCCGAGTTGCCAGGGTGTCGAAGTCGAAGGGCCGGAGGATCAGGGTGAGCGGAAGCTCCTTCAAGACGTCCACGAAAACAAGCAGCCCGGCGGAGATGAGCGTGCCTCGGAGGAGGGGGATGTCGACTTTCACCAAGGTCTTGAGCGGAGGTGCCCCCAGCGACCGGGACGTCTCGTCCAGGCTCCCACAGGTTCGCTCGAATCCGGATTCCACGGGGTTGAGGGACACAGCCAGGAAGCGTACGACGTAGGCGAAAATGAGGGCGGTGACGGTTCCCGTCAGGATCAGGCCGGGCGAGAGACCGGTGGTGGCCTGGAGGAGGCCCGAAATTTGACGGTCGAGCCAGATGAAGGGAACGAGGATCCCGACCGCAATGACTGCTCCCGGAATCGAGTATCCCAGGGAGGAGGCCCGAGCGGAGAGCTTCAGGAGTGGGGTCGGGGAAAGGCGGACCGAGTAGACGATCAATAGCCCCACGGCTACGGTGATCAAGGCGGCTACGATCGCCAGCCCGAAAGAGTTGGCCGCGAGGACGAGGAATCGCCGATCCAGGACTTCGGGAGCCACCTGGAAGGCCCAGCTCCCGAGCTGCGCGACGGGGAGGAGGAAGCCAAAAAAGACCGGGAGGGCACAGGTGCCGAAGGCGGCCCACCTCCGCCACCCCTCGAGTTCGAATCGCACCACGGGCCGGTGGCTGCGGGGTCCGTCGTCGAAGCGGGCCCTGCCGCGCTGCGCCCGCTCGAGGAGGATCAGGACGAAGACGAAAAGGAGGAGGCAGCCGGAGAGGCGGATTGCGGCCGGGGCGTCTCCCAGGGAGAACCACGCCCGGAAGATCCCGGTCGTGAAGGTGCTCACCCCGAAGTAGGTTACTGCGCCGTACTCGTTGAGGACTTCCATGAGGACCAGCGTCACCCCGGCCACCACCCCAGGACGGGCCATCGGGAGCGCGACCCGGAAGAAGGTGGACCAGGGCGACTTGCCCAGGATCTGGGAGGTCTCGAGGATCCCTCCGGACTGCTTCAAGAAGGACGTTCGGGTGATGAGGTAGACATAGGGGTAGAGGACCAGGGCCATCATGACCCCTGCGCCCGGAAGGGACATGAGGGCGCTCCGAAGGCCCGCAGTAGTGGCCGGATCGAGCACGGTTTGCAGGGCCCCCTGGATCGGCCCGGAATGCGCCATCAGCTCGGCGTAGGTATACGCCATGATGTAGGTCGGCACCGAGAGGGGGAGGATGAGGGCCCAACCGAAGACCCTCCGCCCGGGAAACTCGCAGGTCGTGACCAGCCAGGCAGTGGCGACGCCCAGGACGAGCGCGAGTCCGCCCACCCCCACCACCAGGAGGGCGGAGTTCCGGAGGTAGTCCCAGAGGACTGTGGAGGCGAGGTGATCCCAGGTGTCGCTGGACTCGGCGAAGACACCGACGAAGATCGAGACCAGGGGAAGCAGCACGAGGGCCACCGCAATCAGGGTGGCCACGGTCCAGGGAGTGAAGAGCTGACGGCCGCGGGGCCGGTACCGGTCCCAGGTGTGCTGCACTCGGCGCCCGAGCCGGGCTACCGCGGTCGCTACCGCCATCCGACTCGGTCGAAGATGATCACCGCGTCGTTGTTCAGCTCCCCTAGCCTCTCGAGGCTGAGGGTATCCGTTTGAAAGGTGCCCCAGTCCTCGAGCGCGGGGGCCCATCGAATGTCTTCCCGGACCGGGTATTCGAAGTTGGCCTCTGCGAAGGCGCGCTGCGCCTCCTCGCTCACCATGAACTCGAGAAGCTCCAGGGCGTGCTCCGGGTTGGGTGCGTGGGCGGTTACGCCCGCGCCGCTCACATTGATGTGGGTACCCCGTCCACCCTGGTTCGGGAAGATGATGCCGATATTGCCGACCAGCTCCCGCGACGCTTCGTCCTCGGCGTTGAGGAGACGACCGATGTAGTAGGTGTTCACGATCGCCACGTCTCCGACACCGGCGGCCACATCCCGGATCTGGTCGGTGTCGTTTCCGCGGGGAGGGCGAGCGAAGTTGGCCACCACGCCCCGGGCCCACTCCGTGGCCCCGTCACTGCCATGCACAGCCACGATGGAGGCGAGGAGGGAGACGTTGTAGATGTTCTCCGAGCTGCGAGTGAGGATGCGCCCTTCCCACTCCGGATTCGTCAGGGACTCGTAGTCCGTGAGCCTCGTCGCATCCACCCGGTCCCGGGCATATGCGAGGATCCGGGCCCTTTGGGTAAGGCCGAACCAATAACCATCCGGATCTCGGAGGTGTGGAGGGATCGAGTTCGAGAGGATCCGCGACTCGACCGGCCTCAGTAGTCCCCTTTCTTTCGCCCGGTGGAGCCGCCCCGCGTCGACCGTGATCAACACGTCGGCCGGGGAGGCGTCGCCCTCCCGTTCGAGTCGTGCGATCAACTCGTCGGCGGAAGCGCTCACCACACGCACTCGAATTCCGGTCGTCTCGGCGAATCGATCGAAGAGCGCTTGGTCGGTGTCGTAGTGCCGGTGGCTATAGACGTTCACGACGGGGCCACCCACGTCCCCGCAGCCCGCCAGCCCGAGATGGAGGAGGACGGAGGACGCCAGGAGGAGACGGACCCCTCCCCCTCCGGCCATGCTTCGGAGACGGTCTGTTGTTCGCCCCATCATTCGAGATTCCCCTGTCCGCTATTGCGAATCCGGCTTTCCGGCCTCGCGGCAGGTGCCCCTGCGACGCCAGCCCCGCACTCTCCCGGGAAGCTTCCTGAGATTGAGAACAAATCTCAACCAGTGGGGGCAGAAAGTCCACCTCAGCCGAGGGTCATCCACCTCAGCCGAGGGTCAACGGGATCGCGGCTCCGTTGACGGTTCGGGCGTCCTCGGAGACGAGGAAGGAGATCACTCGCGCAATCTCCCTTGGATGGATCCAGGAGGAGGTATCGGCGTCGGGCATCGCCTCTCGGTTCGCCGCAGTATCGATGATCGAAGGCAGGACTGCGTTGACGGTGATCCCGTGATCCACTCCTTCCCTTGCCAGCGTGTGGGTCAGGTTGAGGACTCCGGCCTTCGCCGCCCCGTAGGCGGAAAGGCCGTCCTGGCCCCGATCGAGCGCGGGGAAGGCCGAGACGTTCACGATGCGGCCCCAACCTCTCTCCTTCATCTCCGCGAAGGCGGCTCGGGAGACAAGGAAGGCCGTGGTGGCGTTCATCTGCCACATCCGGGCCCACATCTCCGGCTCGGTCTCCTCGACCGGCGCCATCGCAAAGCCACCCGCCAGGTTGAGGACGATCTCCGGACCCACCCCCTCCTCGGACCGGATGGTCTCGAAGAGGGAGGCCACGGTCCCCGGGTCGGTGAGGTCCCCGTTCCGGTGGAAACGGACCTCCTGGGCGTCAGATCCAAGGAAGTCTCGCAACTCCCCTCCCTCATCCTCCCTGAATATGGGAACGTGGGGACTTGCGCCCACCTCCTGGAGTCGCTCCACGACGTAGCGACCCAACTGTCCGGCTCCACCCGTCACGAGGGCGATTCGATTGCGACTGTCCGCGGTCATGCGATGGCCTCGTAAGCCGTGAGGATCGAAAGGGGGATGGTGATGTCCGATAAAAAGGTCGAGCTATCTGGCCCGGGCTGTCTGGTCTGGGCTGTCTGGTCCGGGCCCGCGGAGGAACCCCATACCCGGAGGGTTTCCGGGAGTGCCGAAGGCGTTTCGGCGGTACGCGGAGGCTCTCCGGAGCCTTGCCCGACCGACCCAAGGCTGACTACCTTCGATGGCTCTTGCCGGACGTGAAAGACTGACCCGGTGAACCGCTTCCTCAATACCACGAAAAGACAGTCATGAGCGAATCTGAATCCGCCCGAGTCCCCCAGGATGGGGAGCGCATCACCGTTGAAAACGGATCGCTTCAGGTCCCCGACCACCCGATCCTCCCGTTCATCGAAGGGGACGGAATCGGCCCCGACATCTGGAAGGCGACCCAGGCTGTCGTCGATGCCGCCGTCGAGAAGGCCTATGAGGGTGACCGTTCGATCAAGTGGATGGCGATCGACGCGGGTGAGAAGGTCCACGAGGCCACGGGGGAATGGCTTCCGGAGGCGACCTTTCAGGCGCTGCGTGACTTCAAGGTGGGGATCAAGGGCCCATTGACGACCCCGGTCGGGGGTGGAATTCGCTCGCTGAACGTGACCTTGAGGAAGGTGCTCGATCTTTACTCCTGCATTCGCCCGGTCCGTTGGATCAAGGGCGTCCCCTCTCCGATGCGCGAACCGGAGAAGCTCGATGTGGTCATCTTTCGGGAGAACACCGAGGACGTCTACGCCGGGATCGAGTGGGAGTCCAAGACTCCCGAGGCCGAGAAGGTTCGGAAGTTCCTCGTCGAGGAGATGGGGGAGACCGTACGTGAGGAGAGCGGAATCGGGATCAAGCCGATCTCTCCGTTCGGGACCAAGCGCCATGTCGGGGCTGCGATTCAGTACGCTCTGGACCGGAACCGCTCGAAGGTGACCCTCGTCCACAAGGGGAACATCATGAAGTTCACCGAGGGGGCCTTCTCGGATTGGGGCTACGAGGTCGCGAGGGAGCGCTTCGCCGAACAGACCCTCCCCGAGTCCAAAGTCTGGGAAGGGGAGGACCCCGCCGGGCGGATAGTCATTGGTGACCGGATTGCCGACGCAATGTTCCAGCAGGTGCTGCTCCGGCCGGACGAGTACGACATCCTCGCCACCCCGAATCTGAATGGAGACTACCTCTCCGATGCGTGCGCGGCGCAGGTCGGAGGCCTCGGGATGGCACCCGGAGCCAACGTGGGCGACGAGATCGCGCTTTTTGAGGCCACACATGGGACCGCCCCCAAATACGCCGGGAAGAATGTCGTGAATCCCGGATCTCTGATTCTTTCGGCGGTCATGATGCTCGAGCACATGGGGTGGGACGAAGCGGCTCGTCGGATTGATCGGGGCATCGAGGGGGCGATCGCGCAGAAGACCGTCACCTACGATCTCGAGCGGCAGATGGAGGGTGCGAAAAAGGTCTCCACTTCGGAGTTCGGGGAGCAGATCGTCCGGAACATGTGAAGCGACGGAAAGGGGACTTCGCGAACAGCTACATCGGACACCCGGTCACGGACGTCGCGCATATGAAGGTAGGATTGATTCGGGGGGACCTGTTCTCCCATGACACCCCGCTTCTCGTACTCCCCGTCTTCCAGGGCGAAGCGCGGCTCGAAGGTGCCGCCGCCCGTGCGGACGAGCTGATCGGGGGCGCATTCGGACGGGCGAGGAAGGCGGGGGATTTCAAGGGAAAGGAGGAGGACTTCTTCCTCCATTACCGGTCGGAGGAGGGTGGACCGACCCGGATCGCCTTCGTCGGAGCGGGACGCCGGGAGGACGCCGATGCGGAAGTCGCCCGCAAGGTGGCCGCCCGGGCCGTGCGTCGGGCCGAATCCCTTTCCCTGACTTCGATTTCGGTTCATGTGCCGGTCAGCAGGATGGGCGGGGTCGAAGTGGGTGTTCAGGCCGCTGCAGAAGGCGGAGTGTTGGCCGCGTGGGACTTTCGGGAGCTGAAGTCCACGGCGGAGAGCCGGTCGAACGGGGACGGGCCGGATCAGGGCGACGACGGAAAGGCGCAGAGCTCGGGTGAGGACGCCCCGCCTCCACTCGTGAACGAGCTCTGGATCCATCCAGATGGCGAGTCCGACGGAGCGGAGCGGAGCCTGAAGGCGGGAGCTGCCTTTGCGGAGGGGGAGAACCTGGCGCGCTTGCTCCAGTGGCGCCCCGGGAATGTCGCGACACCCGCCCACTTGGCGAGCGTCGCCCTGTCCCTGGCTGAGGAGCACGGCTTCACTTCCCGCATCCTCGGTCCCGGAGAGATGGAGGCCGAGCGGATGGGGGCCCTCCTCTCCGTTGCGGCCGGCTCCGAGCAGGAGCCGCGGCTCATTGTCCTGGAGCACCATGGGGGTGAGGAGGGGGATTCCCCGATCGCCTTGGTGGGGAAAGGGCTGACGTTCGATTCCGGTGGGATCTCCATCAAGCCTTCGCTGGGGATGGAGGATATGAAGTACGACATGTCCGGAGGCGCGGCCGTCCTGGGAGCGATGAAGGCGATCGGTGTTCTCGACCTTCCCCTCAACGTGGTGGGCGTGGTCCCGGCGTCGGAGAACCTGCTTTCGGGGAAGGCGACCAAGCCGGGGGACGTGATCCGGACTCGGGCCGGCAAGACGGTGGAGATCATCAACACCGATGCCGAAGGGCGTCTGATTCTCGCGGATGCACTCTCCTACGTTGTGGACCGGTACCGCCCCGACGCCGTGCTGGACTGCGCCACGCTCACCGGCGCCTGCGTCCTGGCGCTGGGCCACCACGCGGCTGCGGTGCTCGGGAACGATGAGGAGCTGATTGAGGAGGTCCGAGCTGCCGGAGACCGGGCGTCAGAGCGTTGCTGGCCCCTGCCTCTCTGGAAGCCCTATCGCAAGCAGCTAGAAAGCCCCGTGGCCGACCTGAAGAACGTCGGGGGACGGCCTGCAGGGACCATCACGGCTGCTTGGTTTCTCTCGGAGTTCGTGGGGGACGCCCGGTGGGCTCATCTCGACATCGCGGGCACGGCCTACGGGGAGCCGAGGGCCCCATACCATCGGAAGGGAGGCCTCGGCTTTCCCACGAGACTTCTCCTCGAGTGGGTGCGGAGTCGCGTCCGGTGACCTTCTTGGGCGGACGCGTCCTCCTCCCGCTGCTCTCCCTCGTGTTGGCAACCGTAGGCGTGGTGCCTGCATTACTGAATGCAGCCGGCCCCCCGGTCGAATGGGCTCAGGACCTCCCCTCCCCCACGGACAGGCCTCCCGCGCCTGAGGCCGTGCCGCCGGATACGGTTCCGCCCCCGGGCACGGTTCCGCCCCCGGACACGGTTCCGCCCCCGGACACGATCTCACCGTTCGATCAGATGGACGAATTTCCCCTTGGGCTGATCGTCCCGGACACCCTCCTCCCGGAAGAGCTCCAGTCCGAGCTGACCGCCGAGGAGCTGCTCGAGGACGGGGTGGTGGCCGTCCGGAATCTGCCGGTCATTCCGAACCATGTGCCGGCCCGGTGGAGTACGGGGGTGTGGGAGTGGGATCGAGAGGGCCTCCTGGGAACCCGGGCGCTGACACTCGTCGAGCTTCTCGAGGAGGTTCCGGGCATCCTTCCGCTCCGCGGGGGGGATTTCGGTCAGCCCACAGCGGTGACGGCCTCGGGACTCGATCCGGGCCGGGTTCGGATCTTCCTGGACGGAGTCGAGCTCCCGCCCCTGGACGGCGGGGTCGTCGACCTGTCGCGGATCGGACTCGCCGGGCTCGATCAGGTGCGTGTGGAACGCCGACCCTCCGGCCTCCGCATCGAACTGACTCCCCTCCAGGTGACCGATGCGCGGCCGTACTCCCTGCTCGAAGTGGGAACGGGGGACCTCAACACGAACCTTTTTAGAGGAACCTTCGCGCACCCCTCCGCCTTCGGGGGGACCGTCATCGTGGCACTCGATCGGGTAGACACCCAGGGCACCGCCCGGGCCGAGCCGGGAGCGTCTTTCGGGTCCCAGTTCCGCTACACCCTCTTTCAGGGGGATCGAGGGGGGATGGCGCTCGACTTCCGCAGGATGACCTCGAGGCGACCCGACGACATCTGGGAGCCCAGGGACGTGACGCGCACCGACTGGGGACTTCGAGCGCGGTACGACGTTGCTCCCGGGCTGTTGGCCGGGGTCTATTTCCATCGCTCCTCGCTGGGCGTCGATCAAGAGGGGGAGACCGCGGCCGTGACGGGGGTGAACCGCGATCCGAGGAGCCAGGTCGGGCTGAGAATTGCGGCGGACCGCGAGACATGGTGGCTCGAAGGAGAGCTCCGCCGGGGGTGGGGGGAGGGGTGGCCGTCCTGGAGCCAGGAGCTCCGACTGGGTGGCTTCCTTCCAGGTGCGGTCGGAGTATCCGGGGCACTGGAGAGCGAGTCCTGGGGGCAGGACCGGGCCGTGAGCCTCCACAGCCGCGTATGGACGGAGCCGAGATACGGAGTTTCCCTCTACGGTGAAATAGAGGGTGGACGGAAGGGGGTTCCCTACTGGATCCCCGAGGGAAGAATGAATGGGGAAGGGGAGGAGACGGCGCGCCCTGTCTCCCTTACGGATCGTACGAGCACGCGGGTTGGGGCGGAGTTCCAGGGGGCGGGGCTCGTTGCGGGAGTGGCGAGACTCTCGACTCGGGCGGATTCCCTCCATCCGATGGGCCTTCCCACGGACCGGGGCGCACTGGTGCGCGAAGGGAGTGAGAGGACTGGAATCGAGGCTTCAGGCCGTATCCCCCTGCGACCCCTCCACGGAGGACTTTCCGTGGAGGGGAGCGTTCAGTTCTGGGACCGGGATGAGGCTTGGAGGTATCTCCCGTCCGAGAGCTACGAGGCGGGGCTGCGGTTCCATGATGACTTTTTCGAGACCGGGAATCTAGAGGTATGGCTCGACATCGGGGTGAGGGGGCGCGACCAGATGCACATCCCCTTTGCGGACGAGGTGGACCCGAACGCCCTGGCCGTGGTCCCCTCTCAGCTGAATTGGTTCGGCCGCCTCCAGGTCCGGGTCGTGACGGTGCGGGCCTTTCTCCTCTGGGACAACTTCACCCTCCGACACCGGAATCAGGACTTTCCCGGCCGAGTCCTCCCACAGACCCGGGCGATGTACGGAATCCGCTGGACCATGTGGAACTAGGCATCGGAGTCTGCTATCCTTGATGATCCATGACTAGCGCACCGATTCGGAGCATGACCGGGTACGGAGAGGCTGAGCAGGATCTTCCCTTTGGCCGGCTCAGGGTCGAGGTCCGCACGGTCAACCACCGTCACCTGAACGTGCAGATGCGGGTGCCGTCGTCCTGCGAGCGCTATCAGAATGGGCTCGAAAGGGCCTTGAAGGAGTATTTTGCGCGCGGCCATGTTCGAGTGACCTTCTTCCTGATCCGGGAGGGGACCGACCTGCCTGCCGTGCCGGTGACGATCGATGTGGAGAGGGCGCGCGGGTATCTGGCCGCGCTGCGGACACTTCAAGAGGAGTTGGAGCTGGAGGGGCGGATTGACCTGAATGTGCTCGCCTGGTTTCCGAACCTCTTCAGGGAGGCCGACCCCGGGGACGGCCTTGTTGACCTCGACGAGGGGATCCTCCGGGACCTCCTCGCGGAGGCGGCCCGGAAAGTGGTCGCGATGAGGGAGGAGGAAGGCGCCCGGATGGCGAGAGACCTCTTCGACCGCATTGGGGCGATGGAGAGCGAGGTGGGGGAGGTGGAGAGGCGAGCCCCAGAAAGGCTGATCGGAGAAAGGGACCGGCTTCGGGAGGCCATCCGGGAGCTCCTCGACACGGAGTTCGAGGTCGATGAGGAACGCCTGGCCCGGGAGGTAGCGTACCTGGCCGAGCGATGGGACATCCATGAAGAGGTGGTTCGCTTTCGTTCGCACCTGGGGATCTTCAGGGAGACGCTCGAGAACGGCTCGGGTTCCGGAGTGGGAAAGCGTCTCGGCTTCATCGCACAGGAACTCCTGCGCGAGGCCAATACCATTGGGGCCAAGGCCAACGATGCGGAGGTCGCTGCCCGGGTTCTCGTGCTCAAGGAGGAGATCGAGCGGTTGCGGGAGCAGGTGGAGAACATCGAGTGATCACGGGCCTGCCCTTCCGCCCTTCGCCGCTGGTCCTCGCCGCGCCCAGCGGAACGGGAAAGACCACGATTGCGCACGCCCTCGTGGCGCGGTTCCACAACTTCGTATTCTCGGTGTCGGCGACGACCCGCACACCCAGGGAAGGGGAGCGACACGCATCGGATTACGATTTCGTTTCCCGGGACGAGTTCGAGCACATGATTTCCGAGGGCGAGCTCGTCGAGTGGGCAGAGGTGCACGGAAACCTCTACGGGACCCCGCGCTCGAACCTCGAAACGGCAGCGGAGCGAGGGGAGTACGCAATTCTGGACATCGACGTTCAGGGTGCTCGCCAGATCCGGGGCCGGGTACCGGAGGCGGTGCTCATCTTCGTCTTCCCTCCGTCGGCGGACCACCTGTGGACCCGTCTCACGCAGCGGGGTACCGAGAAGCTGGACGAGGTGAGGCGCCGGCTGGTCGCCGCCAGGGCGGAGCTGGAGGAAGCGGTCCACTTCGATTATATCGTGGTGAACGACGATCTCGAGCGAGCGATCGCGCGAGTTCGCACAATCGTCGAAGCGGAGAGCCACAAACCCGGGCGGGCTCTGGATTTCCCGGGCGAGGTGGAACGGATCCGATCGGAAATCGATCGGGTCGTAGCGCGGGATGGAGTTCGAGATCCCGCCGGTGGGTAGCCGGTGGACCGGTTCGTTGGACATTCATCGCGTCGAGGGAGATTTCCTCGATGCATCATCGAAGGGAGTGTGGCACGTGCGCGTATTTACCCCGAAGGAAGTCGCGAAGAGCACAGGGAGCAAGTATCTGGGCGTCCTCGTCGCCTCGAAGTATGCCCGCGAGCTGAACTCACTCCCCCGGGATCTGAAGCCCCTCGGTGAAGAGGAGAAGCTGACGACCCGGGCGGTCGACGCACTTATTTCAGGGCAGATCGAGTTCCGGCTCGTGGGGCGTCGCCGAGTCGGAGAGTAGCCGGTGGCGGATCGCCCTCTGATCCCCCGACCGCCGTGGCGCGGACGCCGGGTGGTTCTGGGGGTGACCGGTGGTGTCGCGGCCTACAAGGCCGTGCAGTTGGCCCGAGACCTCACGCGGCTCGGGGCCCTCGTAGATACGGTGGCGACGCGCTCTGCCGCCTCCTTCGTTGCGCCCCTGTCCTTCGAAGGGGTCACTGGTCGGAGCGTGTATTCCGAGCTCCTCTCCGGTGAGGGGAGCGCCCTCCACATCCGGCTCGGAAACCAAGCGGATCTCGTCCTGGTGGCGCCCGCCACCGCGGATCTCGTGGCGCGAGCGGCACAGGGGAGGGCGGACGACCTCCTGACGACGACCCTTCTGGTCACCCGGGCTCCCATCCTTCTGGCCCCGGCCATGAATGACCGGATGTTTAGCCATCCTCAGACCCGCCGGAACCTCGAACACTGCCGTGAGGTGCTGGGTTATCACGTGGCGGGCCCGGGGGTGGGCCCGCTTGCGATCGGGGAAGGGGAGGGGCCTGGCCGAATGCTCGAGCCCGAGGCGCTCGTCGACCATGCCGGTCGGCTCCTCGGTCGTGATCCCACCTTCGAAGGGAGACGGGTCCTCGTGACCGCGGGTCCGACGAGGGAGCCGGTGGATCCGGTGCGCTACGTCGGAAACCGGTCCTCGGGGCGGATGGGCTTCGCGCTGGCGCGGGAGGCCTGGCTGCGAGGAGCGGAGGTTTTCCTCGTCACGGGCCCTTCTGAGCTGCCTGACCCGGTCGGGGTCCACACGGTCAGGGTGCACACGGCCCGTGAAATGCTTGAGGAAGTGGAGTCCCTCATCCCTGAGGCGGACCTCACGGCCTTCGCCGCGGCGGTGGCCGACTTTCGCCCAAGGGAAATCCGGCCGGGGAAGACCAAGAGATCGGCTCGGGGAGAGAAGCTCGAGATCGAGTTGGTTGAAAACCCGGATATTGCTCTCGAGACCGTTGCGATGCGAAGGAAGGGATCCGTCACGATCGGATTCGCCCTCGAAACCGAGGAGCTTCGGGAGAGGGCTGCAGGGAAGCTGGAGGCCAAGGCCTTCGACCTGATCGTGGCGAACGATCCCGGGGTGGAGGGCGCCGGCTTTGAGGTTGCCACCAACCAGGTCCTGATTCTGGACCGCGATGGGGGAGAGGAGCGCATTCCTCTTCAGGAAAAAGGAGAGGTGGCACGGCTCATCATGGATCGAGCGGGAGCGAGGTTGGCGGTGCGCGGTGAGGGCGGGTGAGCCGCGTCCCCATCGATCGCGCGGTGCTGGTGAGGCTGATCCGGCAGCGGAGGGAGCTGGAGGCGGACGAGTGGATTCTCGAGTCACTCCGCTCCGATGCCGTCGTCCGGTGGGCGGCCGACTGGCCCGCGACTATATCTGCCGAGTCCGGATCTGCCGAGTCCGGCCCGAGTGCGGCTTCGGCCCCCGACGTTCCTCCCATCCCGGGAGGCGATCCCGAAACCCTTCCGGACGAGTACGACGCCGTCAGGGAGTTGGCCCTGGGATGCACGCGCTGCCAGCTGGCAGAGGGCCGGAGCCAGGTGGTCTTCTCCGACGGGGCGCCGGATGCTCGCGTCATGGTCGTCGGAGAGGCGCCGGGCGCCAATGAGGACCGGACCGGTCTCCCTTTCGTCGGAGCCGCCGGAAAGCTGCTCGACCTCTTGCTGGCATCGGTCGGTCTGTCTCGCCGAAGCTCCGTCTACATCTGCAATGTGATCAAGTGTCGTCCCCCCGGGAATCGGAATCCGCGTCCCGACGAGATCGAAGCTTGCGCGCCCTATCTTCGGAAGCAGATTGAATTGGTACGGCCGGAGGCGATTCTGGCGGTCGGTACCTTCGCCGCGAAGCTCCTCTCTGGACACGACCGACCTCTCGGACGACTGCGGGGCGAGATATACAGTTATGAAGGGACCCCTCTCATCGTGACGTACCATCCTGCGGCACTGCTCAGGAACTCGGGATGGACCCGTGCTACGTGGGAGGATCTTCAGCTCCTCCGACGGCTTCTGGACCAAACGTGACCGTCTCCGAAACCAACCAGCGCACCTCGGCTCGGTACGACCGGGACCCTCCCTTCTCGATGGAGGCCGAAGTGTCCGTTTTGGGTGGCCTCCTCATCGATGTGGATGCGATGATCCGGATCGAGGATGTGGTCGGGGAATCGATGTTTTTCCAGGAGGCTCACCGGATCCTCTACCGGGCAATGCGCCACCTCCACGAGAGGCGGGTCGCGATCGATGTGGTCACGGTGGGAGACCACCTTGCGAGCTCGGGGGAGTTGGACCGAGTCGGTGGGATGGAGTACCTGGCCGAGTTGCTGGACGCCGTGCCCACGGCAGCCAACATCCAGTACCACGCCAGGATCGTACGCGAGAAGGCGCTTCTCCGGAGGCTTGTGGATGCCTCCACGCGCATCATCCAGGATGTGTATGAGCCGGGCGGGCGGACCGTCGACGAGGTGGTCGACGAGGCGGAACAGCGGGTCTTCCAAGTCGCGGAGAGCCACGACCGCGCCGGATTCGTGTGGATCAAGGACCTGCTCTGGGAGGCATTCGAGAACATCGAGAAGATGCAGGAGGGAGAGGGAGGTCTGACCGGGATCCCCTCCGGCTTCAAGACGCTGGACGGCATGACCACCGGGTTTCAGAACGGGGATCTGGTCATCGTCGCCGCTCGCCCTGCGATGGGCAAGACTTCCTGGGTCCTGAACGTGGCGCAGAATGCGGCCATCGATCACCAGGTTCCGGTCGCCCTCTTTTCACTCGAAATGTCGAAGGAGCAGCTCGTGCAGCGCCTCCTCTGCTCCGAGGCTCGCGTGGATGCCCAGAAGCTGAGAACGGGCCGGCTCTCACCATCCGATTACCAGAGGATCGGCACGGCCGGGGCGAAGCTGAACACGGCTCCGATCTGGATTGATGATTCCCCGGGCGGAACCGTCCTCGAGATGAGAGCCAAGGCCCGGCGTCTGAAGGCGGAGGCCGGGCTGGGCCTGATGGTCGTCGATTACCTTCAATTGATGGCCGGATCGGGGAAGCAGGAGAGTCGGCAGCAGGAGGTGAGCCAGATCTCACGTGGGCTGAAGGGTTTGGCTCGTGAACTCGAGGTGCCGGTGGTCGCGCTCTCCCAGCTCTCAAGAGGCCCGGAGCAGCGGACCGACCATCGACCCCAGCTTTCCGATCTTCGGGACTCGGGCTCGATCGAACAGGATGCCGATATCGTCATGTTCCTGTACCGGCCGGAGTACTACAGTTCGACGGGTACGGACGAGGATGGGGCATCGCTCGAGGGAAAGTCGGAGCTGATCGTGAGCAAGCAGAGAAATGGGCCCACGGGGACCGTCAATCTCTACTTTCACAAGTCCTACACCCGATTCGACGAACTCGCTCGGGAACCGGACGGGCGTCCGGCTTCCCACTCCGCGGGCCCCCGTCGCGCCCAGGATACGCCCTTCTGAGCGGAGGCGGGATGAGCGAAGGGGATGCCAGCATTCCAGAGCGCACGCGCGTGGCACGTGGCTTCCGAGTGGATCCGCGTCAAGGGTCGAAGGGGGAGGCGGGGGTCATGGTCGCGATTCCCGCCGCCGGTTCTGGACGGCGGATGGGCGGGACGAAGAAGGCCTTTCTTCTTCTCGCGGAAGAACCGTTGCTCCTCCACGCGCTCCGACCGTTTCTCGACCATCCGCGGGTCACGAGGGTGGCCGTGGCTCTTTCCTCCGAGGACGCCGGCGATCCACCCCCCTGGCTCGTGGGGTTGGATTCCCGAGTCCGGGTCGTGGAAGGCGGCTCGACTCGATCCCGTTCCGTCCACGCGGCGCTCGAGGCCCTTTCGCTCGATGAGGAGGTCGTCCTCGTGCAGGACGCTGCGCGGCCCTTTGTGACCCACGAGATCATCGACCGTTGCTTGGCCGGGGTCTTCGCCGGGGAGGGGACGGCGGCAGGATGGCCGGTGGTGGATACCCTCAAGCGAGTGGACGGGCAGGGCGTAGTGCTCTCCACACCCGAGCGATCCGGACTCTGGCGGGCCCAGACTCCCCAAGCGTTTCCGGGGCGCTCACTCCTGGAAGCCTACGAGCGCGCACTGCGCGAGGACTGGGGGGCGACCGACGACGCTGGGGTCTTCACCCGCAATGGAGGGCGGGTTCGAATGGTGGAGGGAGCTCCCTGGAACCTGAAGGTCACCCACCCCGAAGATCTCGCCCTCGCCCACGCCGTTCTTTCCCGGAGGGAATGGGAGGCCGCGCAGTGATTCCGCTCCTGATCGTGAGGGCCGATCCCGCTGACCGGGAGCTCCTGTCTCGCATCGCCAGGCATCTGGAGCGGGGAGGACTCCTGGGCTATCCTACGGAGACGGTCTATGGTCTAGGCGCCGCGGCGACCGTGGATGGTACGGACGCACTCCGGAAGCTGAAGGGAAGAAGAGACGACAAGCCCTTCCTGGTTCTGCTGCCGGACGGGGACAAGGATACCGGAATCCGCGGAGGAAAGGATCTGGCCGGAGCGAGTGGTGTCTGGGACGCGGGCCTGCAGTGGACGGCCCCCGCTAGAGAGCTGGCCAGTGCGTTCTGGCCGGGCCCTTTGACCCTGGTCCTGTCGGACTCGGAAGGGCGTTATCCTCCAGGGGTTCGAAGCACCTCTGGCGGGGTGGCTGTCCGGGTGAGCTCGAACCCGTTCGTGGCTGCGCTCCTCGAAGTCTGGGATGCGCCTCTCCTTTCGACCAGCGCAAACCGGCCCGGTGGAGCTCCGGCCCGATCGGCGCGGGAGGTGGAGCGAGCGGTGCAGGGGCGCCCCGGACTTGATCGATTCTGGATTGCAGATGGGGGACCCCTTCCGGCCTCGGACCCGTCGACCGTCATCGATTGCACGGACCCTCGACCGCGACTCCTCCGCGTGGGCGCCGTCTCCGCAGAGGAAGTGGCAAAGGTACTTTCGCACCTCCATGGATGACCTCGAACGCACGACCGACGACCCACGTCCCCGAGCGTCGGATTCCGACTCTCCAGGGGAAGCGTTCCACCTCCTCTTTGTCTGTACGGGAAACACCTGCCGGAGTCCTCTGGCGGAGCTCCTTGCCCGGCGCGGTCTCGCCGAGCGCGGATGGGACCATGTCGAGGTCCGATCCTCGGGCGTCGCCGCGACGAAGGGGGCGCCGGCCAGTCGGGGATCGGTGCGGGCCGGGGATCGCCATGGGCTCGAGCTGAGGGGGCATCGTGCCACTCCACTCGAACCCGCGATGGTCGAGTGGGCGGATCTGATCCTGACGATGTCTCCGAGCCACCTGGATGGGGTCGCCATTCTCGGCGGGGAGCACAAGGTTTCGGTGATCACCGATTTCGTTCGGGAGGCGGAAGCCGGAACGTCGTCCGCAGTGGTTCGCAGCCGGGGCGTGTCCGATCCGATCGGAGGGGACGACTCGGATTACGAGGACACCTTCCGCCAGCTCGAGGCACTCATTCAGAAGGTCCTGGCTCGCCTGGAGCCGTTGGTGTCCCCATGATCGGAGCGGCCACGCGCCTATTGGCTCTCCTCGGGAACCCCGTGGGCCACTCCCTCTCTCCTCGAATCCAGAATGCTGCCATCGAGAGCATGGGGCTGGATGGGGCCTACCTGGCCCTCCGCTGCGAAGCGTCCGACGTGGCGGGTCTCCTTCGCGGAATCGCCCGGGCAGGAGGCGGTGGGAACGTCACGCTACCGCACAAGGAAGAGGCCGCCCGGACCGTAGATCACCCGACCGACGTGGTGCGGCTTACCGGTGCGTGCAACACCTTCTGGTCCGATGGTGGCCGAATCTGCGGGGACAACACGGATGTCCAGGGCTTTCGGGGTGCGGTGGAGACCCTTCTGGGCGAGCCGGCCTCCGGACGGAAGGTACTGCTGCTCGGCGCCGGGGGAGCGGCCCGCGCCGCTCTCATCGGGCTCCTCGAGGATGAGGTGGATGAGGTCGTGGTCTGGAATCGGACCCTGGCAAAGGCGGAGATGCTCGTCGAGGCGCTCGGAGCCGGTCGGGCACGGACGGCGGCGTCGCTCGAATCCGTCACCGAAGTCCCCTTCGAGCTGGTGGTAAACTCGACTTCGCTCGGGCTCGCAGACGCCGACCCCCTCCCGATTGAGCTCGAGGTCCTCAGGGAGCCGGCCCCGGTCCTGGATCTGGTGTACCGGCCCACGGAGACCCGACTGGTCCGCCGTGCCCGCGAGCTGGGGATGCCGGCGGCGGATGGCGGGGAGATGCTGGTCAGGCAGGGCGCCGAGGCCTTCCAGCGTTGGTGGGACCGGGCGCCACCCCTACCCGTGATGAGGGATGCCCTGGAGGAAGTGCGGAGGGACGCGACTCCCGAGCCCCTGCATGAGGAGTGAGGGCGCATGTCACGTCATGTCATGAGCTTATGCACCGGGACCTGATAAGGGACGGTAGGTGGGGCCGCCGATTTGGCCGGCGCCTGCTCAACTTCATCCTTCCGCCCGCTTGCGTGGCGTGCGGAGAGGAGCTCCCGGCGCGAACGGATTCCGAGGTCCCATGGATCTGTCCGCGTTGCGCGACTCGCCTCAAGTCTCCTCCCCATCCACGGTGTTCGCGCTGTCACGCTCCCCGCGGGACGGGGCTGCCGGAGAGCCGACCGTGTCCGGAGTGCGCGGAGTGGCCCGCGGTGATCCGACTCGCGCGCTCGGCGGTCGTCCTCGCGGATCCTGCCGACAAGCTTGTACACAGCTTCAAGTACGGAGGTTGGCCGGGCCTCGGGACCGAGATGGGGGCACGGATGGTCCGTGCCGGAGTACCCGGTGCGTGGTGGTCGGACGGGGCGGTGGTCGTGCCTGTCCCCACCACCGCTGAGCGGCTTCGGGTCCGGGGCTACAATCAGGCCAGGGTGCTGGCTGCCGCGGTGTCGAATGAAACCGGAGCCCCCGTCCTGGATAGCCTCCTCCGCAGGGACGGGGGCGGAAGTCAGGTCTCCTTGCACCCCGGAGACCGGCGGGCTAACGTCTCCAATGCCTTCTCGCTCGCGGATGGCGCGGCTTCCGAGCTCCGTGAGCGGCGCGTCGTTCTGATTGACGATGTTCTTACGACCGGGGCGACCGCTGTGGCTGCATCCACGGTCCTCGAAGGGGGCGGTGCGAGGGAGGTGGCCGTGCTCACCTTCGCCCGGTCCCTTCCGGACTGGGGAGCCGCCGAAATGAAATCGGGCTGACAACCCCCATCAGGAGATCCATATATCATGTCCATTCGAGTAGCTATCAACGGATTCGGTCGGATTGGCCGCCTGGTCCTTCGCGCGGCGAAGGAATCCGGAAGGGAAGATCTGGACTTCGTGGCGGTCAACGACCTCACGGACAGTCAGACCCTCGCTCATCTCCTCAAGTACGACTCCGTCCACGGGGCGTATCCAGGTGCGGTTGAAGTCACCGGCACCGGTCTCAGGGTCGACGGCAACGACCTGCGGGTCTTCAGCGAATCCGATCCGGCCAGGTTGCCCTGGGGGGAGCTCGACGTGGACATCGTTGTGGAATCTTCCGGGCGGTTCACGGCCCGGGAGGCCGCGGCCAAGCACCTGGAGGCCGGCGCCCGCAAGGTAATCATCTCCGCTCCCGGGAAGGGCGAGGATGTGACGATCGTGCTCGGGGTAAACGAGGATCAGTACGATCCGGATCAACATGACGTCATCTCGAATGCCTCGTGCACGACCAACTGCCTTGCGCCGGTGGTGAAGGTTCTGCTCGAGCAGTTCGGATTCGTTCGCGGCCTGATGACCACGATCCATTCTTACACGAACGACCAGGCAATGCTGGACTCCCCCCACAAGGACCTGCGTCGTGCTCGCGCTGGCGCCGTCTCGATGATCCCCACCACGACCGGGGCCGCCCGTGCAACGGCGCTTGTGATCCCCGAAGTGAAGGGAAAGCTCGACGGAATGGCGATCCGCGTACCGACCCCGAATGTCTCCCTCGTCGATCTAACCGCCGAGTTGGAGAGAGAGGTCACGGTAGAGGAACTAAACGGAGCCTTCAAGAAGTTGGCCGAGGGACGGTTGAAGGGGATCCTGGGCGTGTCCGACGAGCCACTCGTTTCGGTGGACTACAACGGGAATGCCAACTCCTCGGTGGTGGACCTCCAGTCGACGGCCGTGATCGAGGGACGGCTGGTGAAGGTCCTCTCTTGGTACGACAACGAGTGGGGGTACTCCTCGCGGGTTGTCGACATGGTTCGGCATGTGGGGGAGCGCCTTCCCTCCCCGGCTCGGAGCTGACGGCCGGATGGCAAGAACTCGCACCCTTTCCGACCTGAAAGACGGAGAACTCGAGGGTCGGCGATTTCTGGCCCGGGTGGACTACAATGTCCCCCTCGATCCCGAGGGCGAGGTCTCGGCCGCGACCCGGATCGACGCGACGCTCCCGACCCTCGAACGACTGCGCGAAGCGGGGGCTTCGGCGGTCCTGGTCTCGCATCTGGGGCGCCCGAAGGGAAAGTGGGATCCTTCCTCGTCCCTTGCCTCGGTCGCGCGAGAGCTCTCTCGGCGAATCGGATACGAGGTTCCTCTGCTGACGGATCCTCCCGGGAGCCGGGAGCTGGAGGACCGGGTGGGTAGCATCGAGCCCGGGCGGATCGCCCTCATGGAGAACATCCGGTTCCACCCCGGTGAGACCGAGAACGACCCTCAGTTCGCGGAGGCGCTCGCGTCCCTCGCGGAGGGATTCGTGGGCGAAGCGTTCGGTACTGCGCATCGGGCCCACGCGTCCAATGTCGGCGCGGCGCGGATAATCCGGGAAAGAGGCGGCCCGGCGGTGGCCGGGCTCCTCATGGCCCGGGAGTTGCGATTCCTGCGCGAGTGTCTTGCCGATCCGGAACGCCCCTTCGTGGCCATCCTCGGCGGTGCGAAGATTTCCGGGAAGATCGACCTCATCCGCGCGATCCTTCCGCGTGTGGACCGGTTGATCATCGGGGGTGCGATGGCGAATACGTTCTTTCGAGCGCTCGGCCTGGAGACTGGCGAGTCCCTCCTGGAGGAGGACCGGGTGGCGATGGCGGCCGAGCTCCTGGAGTCCGGGGGAGAGACCATTCTCTTACCGGTGGACTGCGTCGTCGCGGAAGAGATCTCGGCGGACGCCCAGGTACGAGACTGCGATCGGGAGGCGGTCGGTCCGGCGGACCGAATTGGCGACATCGGCCCGCGGTCCAGAGAGATCTTCTCCCGAGAGGTTCTGAATGCAGGGACCGTGCTCTGGAATGGTCCGATGGGCGTCTTCGAGCTGGAGCCGTTCCGGGAGGGGACGTTCCATCTGGCACGCGTCCTCGCGGACCAAGCCGACGCCGGGGTTCCGGTGGTGGTCGGCGGAGGCGACTCCGCGGCCGCCGCCGCCGCCGCGGGGGTTTCCGGGCGGATGACACACGTTTCCACGGGAGGGGGGGCGTCCTTGGACCTGCTTGCCGGAAACGAGCTTCCCGGCGTGACGGTCTTGGAGACGGTGGAGATGGCCTCCCGGTGAGGCCTGGGACGGGGCCCATAGGAAGAGGAAAGGGACTATGAAGCCGGTCGTGGCGGGGAACTGGAAGATGCACATGGGTCCGGGTGACGCGACTCGGTTCTTCGAGAGCTTTAGGGATTCCGAGGGCCCGAACGAGGTGACGCTGGTCATCTTCCCTCCGGCTGTCTCGCTTGCCGCAGCGCGGGCGGCCCTGGAGGGAGAAGGCACGATCGCGCTTGGGGCCCAACATATCCACCCAGAGGCGTCGGGTGCCTTCACGGGGGAAATCTCGGCCGAAATGGCTGTGGAGGCCGGGGCCCGGTACGCCCTCGTGGGACACTCCGAGCGGAGACAGCTCTTCGGGGAATCGGACGGCGACACCTCAGGAAAGGTGAGAGCGGCCCGACGAGCGGGGCTCCTCCCGATCCTCTGCGTGGGAGAAACGCTGGAGGAGCGGAAGGCTGGGCGACTCGAGGAGGTTCTCATTCGGCAGTTGGATGCGGTCCTGGCCGCCCGGGACCTAAGGGAGGGGATTGCGAGTGGCGACCCGCTCCTGCTGGCCTATGAGCCGGTGTGGGCGATTGGGACGGGGGAGACTGCGACACCCGATGACGCTTCGGAGGCCCACGGCCTTCTGCGTGCCCGGCTGAGCGAAAGGGTGGGGAGTGGTGCCGCCGGAGCGATCCCCATCTTGTATGGAGGGTCCGTGAATCCGAAGAACTCGGGAGATATCCTATCGAGTCCGGATGTGAACGGCGTGCTTGTCGGAGGAGCCTCCCTGGATCCGGAGTCGTTCGGCCGGATCGCGGCTTCCGCCGGTTGACACTCCTCGCTGGCGCGGTGACCTTTTTCTCGGCTACGCGGGAACCCCAACACCACACACGGGACCAATGTACGGATTTCTCCTGACCCTTCTGGTTCTCGACGGGATCTTCCTCACCGTCATCATCCTTCTCCAGGCGGGGAAGGGGGGAGGTCTCGCCGCGATGGGTGGTGGTGTTACGGCAACCGAGGGAGTGCTCGGCGGACGTCAGGCGACGACGTTCCTGACCCGCGCCACGTGGAGCGCCGGGGCGGCCTTCATGGTCCTCTCCCTGATTCTGGCGATCGTCTCCTCGAGAGCTCAGCAGCCGGGGTCGATCCTCCAGCAGGACTTCCAGCAGGCCCCGCAGGCGCCTTCCCCGGTCTTGCCTGGAGCCGAGGCGCCTACCGGAGAACAGCCGGCTGCCCCTGCGCAGCCCGCCGATCCGGCGCCGCTTCCAGACCCGTGACCATACACTTCGCCGCGCCGGTGACCCGCCTTCCCGGGTTTTCCCGATCACCTTGCCAAGCAACGACCCGCGGTTAAACTGAGGGTCGATACCCGATCGCTCGTGTAATCCAAGCCCTCCCAAACGGACTACGGAGAAACCGAACGTGGCTCGAATCGAAGTTCCCATGCCTCAGATGGGAGAATCCATCGTCGAGGGAACGGTGTCCAAGTGGCTCAAGAACGTCGGTGATGCCGTCGAGCGGGACGAGCCCATCCTGGAGATCTCCACGGACAAGGTGGACGCCGAAATTCCGGCGCCCCAGGCCGGCACCCTCGTGGAGATCGCCGTCGAGGAAGGGGAGACGGTGGAGGTCGGCACGATCGTCGCCTTCCTCGACACCGAAGGCGGCGCAGCGCCCGAGCCATCGAGGGATGGGGAAGGGGAGGCTGCCGAGGTCGCCGAAGACGAGGCGGCCCCTGCGGCCGAAGAGACCCGGTCCGAGTCCAAGCCGTCCGACGACGACGAAGAGGGGCTGTCCGAGGAGGAGAGGCTCAAGCAGCGTTCGACCCCGGTAGTGCGGCGCATGGCTGAAGAGCACGGTGTGGATCTGGCCCTCGTGGCCGGGACGGGCCATGCCGGTCGGGTCACCAAGCAGGACGTGCTCGACTACCTGGAGAGCGAGAAGGAGGAGGTGGCGCAGGAGGAGCCGGCCCGGGAACGGTCCGAGGCCACCCCGGATCCTCAGCCGCCCGCGCCCCAACCAAAACGGGCGGCGGCCCACGCACCATCGGAACTCTGGTCCACCTTCTACGGGGAGGTGCAGAACCCCGAATTTCCGGTGCGGGATGCGGATGAGGTCAAGACGATGGACAAGGTGCGCCGCCTGACGGCGGAGCACATGGTCCTGGCCAAGCGGGTGGCTCCCCACGTCCACTCCTTCATCGAGATCGACTTCACACGGGTGGACCACCTCCGCCGTAGCAACAAGGAGAAGTGGGCTTCGCGGGGAGCCCGGGTCAGCTTTACCGCGTTCGTGGTGTGGGCCGTGTCCCGGGTGCTTCGGGAGTTCCCGATGCTGAACGCAACCGCGTCCGGGAACAACATCATTTACCGCGGGAATGTGAATGTCGGGATCGCGGTCGATCTGGATCCGGGGCTCATCGTCCCGGTCATCCGCGACGCAGACCACCTTTCGCTGGTGGGGATCGCGAAAGCTATCGTCGACCTCGCCGAGCGTGCCCGGGAACGCAAACTCGGACCGGCCGAAATCCAGGGAGGCACCTTCGCGATCACGAACCCGGGGGTGCTCGGGACCATGGTCGGGCTCCCGATCATCCCGAAGGGAACGTCGGGAATTCTGGGGACGGGGGCGATTGAGAAGCGGGTCGTGGCGGTGGAGGATCCGGTGACGGGCCAGGACGCGATCGCGATTCGAAAGCGGTCGATCTTTTCGCTCGGCTACGACCACCGGATCGTGGACGGGGCCGATTCCGCGCGCTTCCTGGCGCGACTGAAGGAACTGTTGGAGGATTTTCCGGACGACGCGTGACGCGAGCGGGGTCCGCGTGGTTGGGCGACCCGGTTTGCTTAACGGGCGCAGGGGGAAGGCGAATGGCCGAAACAGACCGCGCCCCATTGGACATAGAGGTGCGGCGGCTGGGGCGCGTGCGCTACGATCGAGCCGTCGAGCTACAGGAGGCTTTGATCGCCCGACGGCGAGATGGGGTGATCCCCGATCAATTGCTCTTTCTGGAGCACCCGCACGTCATCACCATGGGATCGGGGGCGAAGGTCGAGCACGTTCTCGCCGACGCTGCGACCCGAGAGCGAATGGGGGTGGCGTTGGTTCGATCTGGCCGGGGAGGGGACGTGACCTACCACGGTCCCGGCCAGCTCATCGGCTACCCGATCCTGGACCTCAAACCCGACCGACAGGACCTCCACCAGTACCTGAGAGACCTCGAGGAAGTGCTCCTCCGGGTGGTGTCCGGCTACGGGGTGGAGGGCCGCCGCACCGAGGGACGGACCGGAGTGTGGACGGAGGAGGGAAAAGTGGCGGCGATCGGGATCCGGGTGTCCTCCGGATGGATCACCTCCCACGGATTCGCCCTCAACGTAGCCCCAGATCTCAGTTTCTTCCGGGCGATCGTACCCTGCGGGCTCGCAGACCAGCGGGTGACCTCCCTCGAACATCTCCTGGGTCGAGCGGTGTCGATTGACAACGTGATGGATCGCACCTCGGTGGCGTTTGGGGACGTGTTCGGTCGGACAGTGCGAGCGGCCTCGGAGAGCATCCCGCCCGAGTTCGTGCGCTGATGCGCCCTTCCACGGCCTTTCCGGTTCGCTCGATTAGTCGGACACGCCCCCGGGCGGTGTGAATTCGAAGTAGTCGAGGTATCGATCCTTCTCCTCCCGCTGCTTCTCCAGCCAGTCTTCGAAGCCGGATTCCCGAAATCCCCCCGAGGAGTCCTGTTCGCGGGCGGCTCGCACGGCGAGGTCATTGGCGTATTCGTTCTTTGGGTGCCCGTCGTGTCCCCGGACCCATTCCCAACGGATCTCGTGCCGTTCCGCCTCCCGGTCGAGTGCCTGCCAGAGCTCGAGGTTCTCGATCGCTCCCCGCTTGCGCTTCCACCCTCGGGCCTTCCAACCCGGAAGCCACTCCTCCATCCCCTTTACCAGATACTGGGAATCAGAGACGAACCGGACCCGACAGGGGCGGGTGAGTCCGCTGAGTCCCGCGATGGCGCTCTGGATCGCCATGCGATTGTTCGTGGTGTCCGGCGCAGCCTCCCAGTAATCCCGTCGGATCCACCGATCTCCGGTCCAGAACTCGACAAGACCGGCTGCTCCGCCTGGGTTTGCGCGGCCCGTGAACTGGTTTCCGAGGCAGGACTCGTCCGCGTGAATGACGACGTCGGCGCGGGGTCCTTCGGAAGGCGGGTTCCCGGGGGCTTCTGGCATTCTGGATGACGGGGACGGGGCAGGGAGGATGAGGATGGAGACCGAGTATTCGTCTTGAAAGGAGCAGGCTCTCCGAATCTGGAGAAAGCTAGGTAAGGAAGGAGCCCACCGGAAGTCGGGGTGGGTTCCGTCTTGACGGGGTGGAGGTCGGCTCTACATTCCGGACCGAGTCCCGCTCCTCGTCGACGTTCCCTCCCGTGCCCGGGGAGGCGCCGAGCACCTCGGTCGACCCGATGAGGATCCCGATCCTGTAGCAGGCCAAGGCGAGAGCCCCATGTTCGAACTCCCGTCAGGACCCGGTAAGACCCGCGCCACGTACCTCCTCCTCGAGGACGGACGCCGATTCGACGGGTATTCCCTGGGGGCCACTGGAGAGGCACTTGGCGAGGTGGTGTTCAACACGGGAATGATGGGATACCAGGAGATCCTGACCGACCCGTCCTACACCGGCCAGCTTGTCACGATGACCTACCCCCTGATCGGGAACTACGGGGTCAACGACGAAGACCGCGAGTCGGAGAATCCCTCCGTAGCGGGTTTCATCGTGCGGGAGGCGTCTCGCCGCGCCTCCTCCTGGCGTTCCCGCAGCACGCTCCACGAGTACCTGAAGGACCACGGGGTGGTCGGCATCACCGACGTGGATACGCGGGCTCTGACCCGACACATTCGAAATCGGGGAGCGATGCGAGGGGGACTCGCCCCCGCCTCCACTGGGGAGGAGGAGCTGATGGACCGGATCCTCGCCCACCCCCGGATGGAAGGGCTCGACCTGGCCTGCGGGGTCTCCACCGAGTCACGCTACGAGATCCCTGCGGAGGGTGAAGAGCGATTTCGCGTCCTGGCCTATGACTTTGGGGTGAAGGCCCACTCTTCGAAGCTGCTCGCCGAGGCCGGTTGTCGGGTCACGGTGGTCCCGGCTGAGACTCCGGTCGATTGGATTGTCGATCAGGACCCGGACGGGATCTTTCTTTCGAACGGCCCGGGAGACCCGTCGGCCGTCGACGTGGCCACGGACGTGATCCTCCGCCTCTCGGAGGCGGGGGTCCCGGTCTTTGGGATCTGTTTGGGTCACCAACTCATTGGTCGGGCCTTTGGCGCTCGCACCTACAAGCTCCCATTCGGGCATCACGGGGTGAACCACCCCGTCCGGTCCCTGGAACGCAACCGGGTCGAAATCACCTCCCAGAACCATGGGTTCTCGGTGGAGTTCGCGGAGGACGGATCGATTCCGGGGGCGCCGGAGCTTCGGACCACCCATCTGAACCTCTACGATGGGACCCTGGAGGGCTTCGAGCATGTGTCTCGCCCGGTCTTCTCGGTGCAGTTTCACCCGGAGTCGGCTCCAGGGCCCCACGACTCCCGCCACCTCTTTGCGCGCTTCGTCCGAATGATGGAGGAGCGGAAGGAGAGGGGACGGTCAGCCACGGCGCAGGGTTGACGCTCGGGAGGGGAGCAGGTTACCCTAGCGCCGCGCCGTCCCCCGAGGCGTGCTCGATTGGGAGGAGTGACTCCGGATCTCATTGAGCCTTTTGACTTTGGCCCACGCGCAGATCCGGCTTGCCGGAGCCAACCTGGTGAGGAGGAACGGATGACGAAAGCGGATTTGGTGGAAGAGGTGGCCGAGGCGATTGGCCCGGGGGTGACCAAGAAGGACTGCGCCCTCGTTGTGGACGGATTCTTGAACGCCGTGAAGAAGGCGCTCGCCCACGGAGAGAACATCGAGATTCGCGGCTTCGGCACCTTCAAGGTTCGGAAGCGGAAGTCCAGGATGGCGCGCAACCCTCGAACGGGAGAGTCGGTCCGGGTTCCGGCCCGACACGTACCAGTGTTCAAGCCGTCCAGGCAGCTTCGGAACAATGTGGCTCGAAAGGGAGCGGAGCGAGAAGGTTAGCCTGCCCCTCCTTCCTTCCCCTCCACCTGCCGTCCAACGCTGGACGATCCTCCCCTTGTCCTCGGTGGTGACGGACCGAGGCGATGTGGGAGCCTCCGCCTCGGCCCTCGGGAGCGAGCATGCCGCTGAGGCCGGGACTTCCCTTGTCCCCACCTACTTGCAGAGTCGTTGCGGACGTTGACACCCGCGACCCCCTCGGATAGCTTGCGGCGAACTTTTTCCCCTCCTCAGAATCCCTGAATCCCTTTTTCGAGAGGACGGAATGCGGAAGATTACCGTGGTGGGCGCCGGGCACGTCGGAGCGACCTGTGCACAGCGATTGGCTGAGATGGAGCTGGCGAGAGAGGTGGTCATGGTCGACGTGGCTGACGGAATCGCCCAGGGAAAAGCCTTGGATCAGTGGGAGAGTGCTCCGGTGGAGGGGTTCGACGCTCGAGTCTCGGGTTCCACCGACTACGATCTCGCCGAGGATTCCGACCTCTTCATCGTGACGGCGGGGATCGCCCGTAAGCCGGGGATGAGCCGGGACGACCTGCTCAGGACCAACGCCAATATCGTCGAGTCGGTCTCCAAGGAGATCGCGAATGTGGCCCCCGAGTCGATCATCGTCATGGTTTCGAACCCACTCGACACCATGTCCTACGTGGCGATGAAGGCTTCCGGATTCCCCCGTGAGCGTGTCATCGGCATGGCCGGGGTCCTCGATACGGCGCGATACCGATCCTTCATCGCGCTCGAGCTCGATGTGAGTGTCGAAGACATCCAGGCACTGGTGCTCGGCGGGCACGGCGACACGATGGTGCCACTCGTAAGCTATACGACCGTCAGTGGGATCCCTCTGACGCAGCTCCTCCCGAAGGAACGAATCGAGGCGCTCATTGAGCGGACCCGAAAAGGGGGCGCCGAGATCGTCGCTCACCTGAAGACGGGGAGTGCCTACTACGCTCCCTCTTCGGCGGCCGTCCAGATGGCAGAGGCTATCGCGAAGGACAAGAAGAGAATCCTCCCCTGCGCGGCCTACCTCGAGGGGGAGTACGGGCAGGAGGGGATCTTCCTGGGTGTGCCCTGCAAGCTGGGCGAGGGTGGGCTCCAGGAGATCCTGGAGGTCGAGCTCACAGACCACGAGCGCTCCGAGCTCGAGAAGAGCGCGGAGGCCGTGCGCTCGACGATCGCGGCTCTGCAGTGATCTCCCGGTTCGCCCTGAGCCCGTCCTCGAAGGGATTCTATTCATGCGCCGAGTGACGACCCTCTACAGCTCGTCGGTCGGGAAGAAAATCGCGATGGCCCTCTCGGGGATCATCCTCTTCGGCTTCGTCCTCATGCACATGTTGGGGAACTTGAAAGCCTTTGAGGGGCGGGAAGCGATGAACTCCTATGCCGAGTTCCTTCGGGTGGTGGGAACCCCGATCGTCCCGGAGTACGGGGTCCTCTGGCTCGTGCGCATCGCGCTCCTCGCGGCGGTGGGGGTCCATGCCCTGTCCGCCTTCCAGCTCTGGAGGCAGAGTCGGAGCGCCCGTACCCACCGCTATCTAAAGAGCCGATCCCAGGTCTTCAGCTACGCGTCCCGGACGATGCGGTGGGGAGGCGTCATCGTGTTGGCCTTTATTGTCTACCACCTCCTCCACATGACCACCGGGACGGTGCATCCGGATTTCGAGTACGGCTCCGTCTACGACAATCTGGTCATCGGGTTTCAGTCCGCTCCAGTCACGGCCTTCTACCTCGTGGCGGTGGGTGCGCTCAGCATCCACCTTTATCATGGACTCTGGAGCGTCTTCTCGACGCTCGGGAACGAGAACGTGCGGGTGAATCGGATCCGGAGGCCTGCCGCCGCCGCGATCGCGATCGGGATGTTCCTGGGCTACGCCGTGGTCCCTTTGGCGGTCGTGCTGGGAATCCTGACGCTGGGGTGAGAAATTCGCTGACTGTGGAGGTGTGAGGGGAATGGAGCTCGACGCCAAGATTCCGTCCGGCCCGCTGGCGGACAAGTGGGACCTTCACCGATTCGAGATGAAGCTGGTGAATCCCGCGAACAAACGGAAACATCAGGTCATCGTCGTGGGCACCGGCCTCGCCGGTGCTTCGGCTGCGGCGACGATGGGTGAGCTCGGCTATCGGGTCCACGCCTTCACCTTCCACGACTCGGCCCGGCGAGCCCATTCCATCGCGGCCCAGGGTGGGATCAACGCTGCCAAGAACTATCAGGGTGACGGGGACTCCATCTACCGACTCTTTCACGACACCGTGAAGGGAGGGGATTTCCGTTCCCGTGAGGCCAATGTCTACCGGTTGGCCCAGCTCTCCCTCAACATCATCGACCAGGCCGTGGCGCAGGGCGTGCCCTTCGCTCGCGAGTACGGGGGGTATCTGGGGAATCGTTCCTTCGGGGGCGCCCAGGTTTCGAGAACCTTCTATGCTCGGGGACAGACGGGACAGCAACTTCTCCTGGGCGCCTACCAGGCGATGGAACGTCAGGTGGCCGCGGGCACGGTCATCCCACACCTCCGGAAGGAGATGCTCGATGTCGTGGTGATCGACGGGGCGGCGCGCGGCATCATCACCCGCGACCTGGGGACCGGGAAGATCGAGGCCCACGTCGCGGACGCGGTCGTCCTGGCGACAGGGGGCTACTCGAACGCCTTCTTCCTTTCCACGAACGCGATGGGCTGCAACGTTACCGCGAGCTGGCGGGCGCACAAGCGAGGGGCGGCGTTCGCGAACCCCTGCTTTACGCAGATCCATCCCACATGCATTCCGCAGAGCGGCGAGTACCAATCCAAGCTGACCCTGATGAGTGAGTCGCTCCGCAACGACGGGAGGATCTGGGTCCCGGTGCGGGCCGGAGACTCAAGGCCCCCTCACGAGATCCCGGATGCAGAGCGCGATTACTACCTCGAGCGATTCTATCCCTCCTTTGGAAACCTGACGCCCCGGGACATCGCCTCGCGCAGGGCCAAGGAGATGGTGGATGCGGGCCATGGAGTCGGACCGGGGAGGAATGGAGTGTACCTCGACTTTCGGGACGCCATCCAGCGGCTCGGAAAGAAGGCGATCTCCGAGCGCTACAGCAATCTTTTTGCGATGTACGAAAAGATTACCGGAGAGGATCCCTATACGGTCCCGATGCGGATCTATCCGGCCCCGCACTATACGATGGGCGGGCTCTGGGTCGATTACAACCTCATGACGACGGTCCCGGGCCTCTTCGCGATCGGCGAGGCGAACTTCTCCGACCACGGGGCAAACCGGCTGGGTGCGAGCGCTCTGATGCAGGGACTCGCGGATGGCTACTTCATCGTTCCGCTCACGGTCGGAAATCACCTTGCCGAGGTTGCTCCCGGCGGAGTGGACGCCGACCACCCGGCGTTCCGGGACGGAGTTCGTGAGGTGGAGGAGGTGCAAGAGCGACTTCTAGCGGTGAATGGGAATCGCACCGTCGATTCCTTCCACCAGGAACTCGGACGCCTTCTCTGGGACCTCTGCGGAATGTCCCGAAGCGAGGCAGGGCTCAAGGAGGCCCTCGCCAAGCTTCCCGAGCTGAGGGAGAGCTTCTGGAGGGACGTTCGGGTACCGGGCAGTGGCGACAACCTGAACCAATCCCTCGAGAAGGCCGGTCGCGTGGCCGATTTCCTGGAGTTCGCGGAACTTCTGTGCTGGGATGCGCTGGAACGTGACGAATCCTGCGGCGCTCACTACCGGGAGGAGCACACCACCCCGGAAGGTGAGGCTCTCCGGGACGATGAGCGCTTCTCGCACGGGGCGGTATGGGAGTTCTCGGGCGTCGGGCACAAGCCGGCCCGCCACCGCGAAGAGCTCATCTTCGAGCACGTGCCTCCTTCGCAGAGGAGCTATAAGTAATGGACTTCACGCTGCACGTATGGAGACAGGGGACACCGGGGTCCAAGGGAGACTTTGAGACCTACCAAGCGAAGAATGTGGCGCCGAGCATGTCCTTCCTGGACATGCTCGACCTCGTGAACGAAGAACTCACCCGGGACGGGGGCGATCCGATCGCCTTCGAGCACGACTGCCGGGAGGGGATCTGCGGCTCGTGCGGGATGATGGTGAATGGCATGGCCCACGGGCCAGAGGACCTCGTGACTGTTTGTCAGCTCCATATGAGATCCTTCTCCGACGGAGATGAGCTCTGGATCGAGCCGTGGCGGGCGGACGCCTTCCCGGTCATGAGGGACCTGGTCGTGGACCGCAACGCCTTCGATCGAATCATCGAGTCGGGCGGATACATTTCAGTGCGGACCGGGAGCGCTCCCGACGCGAACGCCGTGCCGGTGCCAAAGCCCGATGCCGACAAGGCCTTCGACGCAGCGGCTTGCATCGGGTGTGGTGCCTGTGTTGCCGCCTGCCCGAACGCCTCCGCCATGCTTTTCACGGCTGCGAAGGCCGGGCACCTCTCCTATTTGCCGCAAGGGCAGCCGGAGCGCTACGAGCGGGCCATCCAGATGGTCCACCAGCACGACGAAGAGGGCTTCGGAAATTGCACCAACCACGGAGCTTGCCAGGAGGCGTGCCCGAAGGGGATCAGCGTGGACTACATCTCCAGGCTGAACCGGGACGTCCTGAGGGCGCGACTGGCCGGGGTGGCGTTCGACTCGACTTGATCCCGGCCCGGAGCGTGGCCGGGCTGGCAGACCCGAGCCCATCTACAGCTTCGGGAGCGTCACGCCGTGCTGATCCTGGTACTTCCCCTTCCGGTCGGCGTACGCCACCTCCGGCTCCTCGGCTCCCTGGAAGAAGAGAAGCTGGGCGATCCCTTCGTTCGCGTAGATCTTCGCGGGGAGGGGTGTCGTGTTGGAGATCTCCAACGTCAGGTACCCCTGCCAACTCGGCTCGAGCGGGGTCACGTTCACGATGATCCCGCACCGCGCGTACGTGCTCTTTCCCACACAGAGCACGAGGGTGTCCCTCGGGATTCGGAAAAACTCGACCGTGCGGGCGAGAGCGAAGGAGTTCGGGGGGATGATGCACTCATTCGCGTCGACGTCCACGAAGGATCGATCGTCGAACTCCTTTGGGTCCACCACCACGTTGAAGACGTTGGTGAAGACTTTGAACTCTGGCGCGACCCGGATGTCGTAGCCGTACGAGGAGAGGCCGTATGAGATCGTGTCCTCCCGGACCTGTCGCGGCTCGAAGGGGTCGATCATCCCGTGCTCCTGGGACATCGTCCGGATCCAGCGGTCGTTTCGGATGGTCATTTGGAATCGTCGTGAGGGAAGCTCTTGGGGGCGGGGTCGATGTCTAGCCGCCCGGGAGTATAGGGGAGCGTCGCCGGACGGGGAAAGGGGGAGCGGTCACGGACGGCCGGAGGCGGTTTCGGACTTCCCCGGGATCCCTCGAAATCTCTCGGAAATCCAGCCTTCCCCGCGGGTTGACACCCCTTCCGTCTGTCGGGTACCTTTCCAGTTCTGGAACGTGAATGTTTTCACAAACTTCTCCGCCGCGGCCGCATGTCGTCCAGCTATCTGCCGGTACTCATCTTGTTCGGCGTCTCCATTCTGAACGCAGTGGGGATGTTGGCTGCCGCACATATCCTGAACCCGAGGCGTCCGACGGGTCAGAAGGACATGCCGTACGAGTCGGGGATGATCCCGCTCGGGGACACGCGGGCTCGGTTTTCGGTCAAGTTCTACATGGTGGCGATCAGCTTCATCATCTTCGATCTGGAGACGATCTTTCTGATCCCGTGGGCGGTGGAGATGCGGTACTTGGGATGGGAGGGCTTCATCGCGGTCTCGATCTTCACGGCGATCCTGGTCGTCGGGTTGATTTACGAGTGGCGAAAAGGAGGGCTTGATTGGGATGAGTGAGACACAGACCCCTTCTGAAGGGAGACCGCCGGCTGAAGGGGGACTCCCGGGCGGCATGTTCGGATCCGGGACGCCCACCTTCCTCACCACCAAGGTGGACTTCCTGGTCAACTGGGCACGCCGCAACTCCCTCTGGCCCATGCCGTTCGGGACGGCGTGCTGTGCCATCGAGATGATGGCTTCTGCCGCCTCGAATCAGGACTTGGCCCGCTTCGGGATGGAGCGGATGTCCTTCACGCCGAGGCAGGCGGACGTCTTCATCTGTGCCGGGCGGGTTCCGTTCAAGCTGGCGCCGGTCCTCCGCCGGATCTGGGACCAGATGCCGCAGCCCAAGTGGTGCGTCTCGATGGGCGCCTGCGCCTCCTCCGGGGGCGTCTTCGACGTCTACTCCATGGTGCAGGGAATCGACACGATCATCCCCGTAGACGTCTACGTACCCGGGTGCCCTCCTCGACCTGAAGCCCTCATCTATGGCCTGATGATGATCCAGGAAAAGGTGAGGGGCGAATCCCTCGCCCGACATGGGGAGCACCGATTCGAAGACCCCGAGCAGGCCGGGTCGCCGAGGGCCGGGGAGGACGAGATCGAGGCCCTTTCGGGACCCTTCGGGAATTCCACCCTTCAGAATCAAACGAGCGGCCTGATCCATCCCACCCCCCCGCAGCGTCCCGGGGATCGGCGTCCGTGAGCGGAGTCGAGGGGAGAGAGGTTGACGGGGGCGCGCTCACCCATCCATCGGTGACCGCCGTCCAGGAGCGCTTCTCGGAGGCGATCCTCCGACACGAGGTCGTGGCGGGAGACGAGCACGTGATATACGTCACCCCCTCCCGGATCCTGGAAATTCTGAGGTGGCTCAAGGAAGACCCGGACCACTTCTACAACTACCTGTCGGATGTGACGGCGGTGGACTACGGCGGAGGGCGTCCGATTCAGGTGGTCTATCAGCTCTTCTCGATTACTCACCGACGAGCGCTCCGGGTGAAGGCCGAGCTCCCGCTTTCGGATCTGGAGATCGATTCGGCTGTGCCGCTCTGGGACGCGGCGAACTGGTTGGAGCGGGAGGTCTATGACATGTTCGGGGTCGTCTTCCGGGATCACCCGGATCTACGGCGGATCCTCATGCCGGAGCGATATGCCGAGGGGCATCCGTTGCGAAAGGATTTTCCCCTGAGGGGACGGTTCTCACGGGCGGAGCAGACGCGTCGGGCCCTCTCCCAGGAACCAGAGGACTACTACATTCCCGAGGAGTTCGATTCGGGTCGCGAGCCCCAGGTGGTCCATTGGCAGGAAGTGGGTGGGGGCACCGAGCCGAGCGCCGATCCCCGCCGGTCGGCCCGCGATTCCAAAGAGTCGAAAGACCGTATGGACACCGAGCCGGCCGGAGGCGACGCCAGGCAGGAAACGGACTAGGGCCACCCATGTCGAAACGAACCGTAGAATACGAGGTCTCCCGAACGCCCGAGCTGGGGATGGACTTCCGGGCACAGGAAGGCCCGCTGATGCCGACCGACGTGGTGGAACCCGACTTCGGTTCGGAGAACATGCTGATCAACGTCGGGCCGCAGCACCCCGCCACCCACGGGGTGCTCCGGCTGGTCCTCGAACTCGACGGGGAAACGGTGGTCCGCTGCATCCCCCACATCGGCTACCTCCATTCCTCCTTCGAAAAGTTGGGTGAGTACCGGGACTGGAACCAGATCGTTCCCCTCACCGACCGAATGGACTACCTCGCCCCGCTCATCTACAACTGCGCCTTCGTGATGGCCGTAGAAAAGATGATGGGTGTCGAGGTGACTGAGCGATGCAAGGTAGTCCGGGTCATCTGCATGGAGCTGGACCGGATCTTTTCCCACCTCCTCTGGCTGGGCACGTGGGCGATCGACGTGGGTGCCTTCACCCCCTTCCTTTACGCCTTTCAGGAGCGTGAGAGGGTCTATCAACTCCACGACCGGTACGTCGGTGCCCGAATCACCACTTCCGCGACTCGCATCGGGGGGATGCTGGCGGATCTGCCGGAGGGCTGGACGGACGGTGTTCGGGAATTTGCCGACACCCTTCCCAGGACCCTGGACGAGATCGACACTCTCCTGACGAACAACGGGATCCATGCCGGCCGGACCCAGGGGGTTGGAGAGATTTCGGGGGAGGAGGCCATCAACTCGGGGTTCTCCGGTCCGAATCTGCGAGCTTCGGGTGTTCCCTACGATGTGCGGAAGGACCGGCCCTACTACGACTATGAAACGTACGATTTCGACGTACCGATCGGAGAACACGGGGATTGCTACGACCGGTATCTGGTGCGGATGGAGGAAATGAGGCAGAGCTGCCGGTTACTCCACCAGGCGCTGGACCGGCTCCCCGACGGTCCGATCAACGTGGATGACCCCCGGGTGATCCTCCCGTCGAAGACGGACTGCATGAACGACATGGAGTCCATGATCCACCATTTCAAGCTGGTGATGGAGGGAGTGAAGTCGCCTCCGGGCGAGTCATACCTCCCGATCGAGGGCTCGAAGGGCGAGTTGGGAATGTACGTCGTGAGCGACGGCGGATCCAAGCCGGTGCGCTGGCGGGTCCGGCCCCCCTCCTTCGTCAACTTGTCCGTGATCCCCAAGCTGGTCGAGGGCGGTCTGCTGGCCGACGTAATCGTGGTCAATGCAAGTCTGGACATCGTGCTGGGAGAGATCGACAGGTGAGTGAGACGAAGAAGGGCCCGGAGCGGGCGTCGGTCCCGTTTCGCAACCCCGGCTGGGCCGGCAACACCGGGGAATTCGACCTCTCCGAGGCGGAGGTGCGGGGAGACGAGTACGTGGGCTCTCGTCCCGCGGATGGGGGCCATCCCTCTCGGGCCCCGAGCTACCCGTTCATGCTCGAGGACAAGACCCCTGACGCCCCCCTCTTCGAGGGGCCCTACAGGGAGCGCTACGAGAAGATTCTCTCCCGCTACCCCGACATGCGGGGCGCTCTGCTTCCCGTCCTTAACCTCGCCCAGGAGCTTCGAGGGCACATCTCGCAGGAGACGATGAGAGAGGTTGGAGCGCTCCTCGGCCTCTCCGACGCTTACGTGCGCGGGGTGACCACCTTCTACACGATGTACAACAAGCGCCCCGTCGGTCGCTTTCTCATCCAGGTCTGCACCAATGTCTCGTGCAACCTCTGTGGGGCGGACGATGTGCTCGAAGCCTTTCTCGAGAACACCGGAACCGAGCTTGGGGAAACCTCCTCCGATGGTCTTTTCACCGTGATGGAGGTCGAATGCCTGGCGGCGTGCGGCTTCCCCACGGCGGTTCAAATCAACTCCCGGTACTACGAAAGCATCGGTGCCGGGGATGTCCCCGGCCTTCTGGAACACCTGAGGGACGAGGGAGGGGACTAGGATGGCGTATCCCTACACCCACGAGCGGGAGGTCCGCGTGCTGAGTCGGGGCTTCGGCGAGCCCGCGACGCGAACCCTCGAGGGCTGGAAGACGCTGGGCGGATACGAGGGCCTGACAAAGGCACTCGAAGTCGGTCGCGAGAGCGTGATCGAGGAGGTGAAGGCTTCCGGGCTCCGCGGGCGCGGGGGGGCGGGCTTTCCGACCGGGGTCAAGTGGTCTTTCATGCCCCAGGAAAAGCGGGGGCCGCACTATCTCCTCTGCAATGCCGACGAATCCGAGCCGGGGACCTTCAAGGACCGGGAGCTGATGCGATGGACTCCCCACCAGGTCATCGAGGGATGCTTGATTGCCGCCTACGCAATTCAGGCCGAGCATGTCTACATCTACTGCAGAGGCGAGTTCTTCGAGACGAATCAGGTGGTCGCCCGAGCCGTGGAGGAAGCGTATGAGGCGGGGCTGGCCGGGGAGGACATCCTGGGATCCGGAGTCTCCATCGACGTGACGGTCCATCAGGGGGCGGGCGCCTACATCTGTGGAGAGGAGACCGCCCTGATGGAGTCTCTCGAAGGTCGCAGGGGCCTCCCGCGGGTGAAGCCGCCCTTTCCCGCGGCGATCGGTGCCTTCGGGAAGCCCTCTACGATCAACAACGTCGAGACCCTCTGTGCGGTGCCGCATATCATTGCTCACGGCGGGGAGTGGTACCGCCAGTGGGGGACGGAGAAGAGCCCGGGCACGAAACTCTTTTGCGTGAGCGGCCATGTTCGGAGGAGGGGGAATTTCGAGCTCCCGATGGGCTTCCCTCTTGAAGATCTCCTCTATGACGTCTGTGGGGGCTTCGAGGAAGGACGAACGTTGAAGGCCGTGATCCCCGGGGGCAGCTCGGTCCCTTTCCTGGATGCCGACGACTGCGCCGGGTGCACGCTCGACTACGAGGGTGTGATCGAGAAGGGGTCGATGCTGGGCTGTGCATCGGTGATGGTGATGGATGACCGCACGAATATCGTGAAGCAGGTCCGTCGCACGGTGGACTTTTTCGCCCACGAGTCGTGCGGGCAGTGCACCCCGTGCCGCGAAGGCACGACCTGGCTCTCGCGGATCCTGCTCCGGATCGAGAAGGGGAAGGGGACGGAAGAGGATCTGGATACCCTCGTCGATCTTGGGAAGCAGATGACAGGGACCACGATCTGCGTCCTCTCCGATTCCGCAGCGGCTCCGGTGATCTCGTCGATCGAGAAGTTCCGGGACGATTATCTGGCGCTGATTCGACGGGGCGAGGCCGTCGGCGCAGGCTGAATCGAGTTGGTGCGCCCGTGACCGGATTGGCCGGCCATGGACGAACCGGAGAAACCACAACAGATTCCCAGGGCTTCGAGAGGAGGAATCTCTCTTCCGCCGAGACCCGAGAACGCGGTACAGGTATGGGCGAGAACGGACAGAAACAGGATATCGTCACCCTGACCATCGATGGTCGGGAGGTCACGGTTCCGAAGGGGACGACGATTCTCCAGGCGGCTGAGGCTGTGGGCAATCGCATCCCCCACTACTGCTATCACCCGGGGCTTTCGGCCCCCGCTCAGTGCCGCCTTTGCCTGGTTGAGGTCGAAGGCGCCCCCAAGCTCGCACCCTCCTGCATCACCGACGTTCAAGACGGACAGGTCGTCCACACGGAGAGTGCATCCGCCAAGGGGATGCGCCAGGGCGTCCTGGAATTCTACCTGGCCAACCATCCCCTCGACTGTCCGATCTGCGATCAGTCGGGGGAGTGCAAGCTCCAGGACTACGTCTTCGAGGAGGGAAGGAAGCACGGTCGCAGTCGGGAACCGAAGCGGGTGTTCGGCCGCGACGACTTCGGGGGCGATGTCCTCTTCTACGGGGACCGGTGCGTCATGTGCACGCGGTGTGTCCGGTTCATGGACGAGATGGCGCAGGACCCGAGGCTCACCGTGGTCGAGAGGGGGAATCGTTCGATCATCGATACCTTCTTCGAGGAAGGTGTGGAAGGGGCCCCCTACGCCGGGAACATCGTGGACATCTGCCCCGTCGGGGCGCTCGTTTCAAAGGATTTCCTCCACAAGGCGCGTGCCTGGGACCTCGACCACACGCCGTCTGTCTGCCCCAATTGCTCCCAGGGATGCAACATCGATCTGCAGACCCGAGACAACCTCGTTCAGCGGCTCAAGCCCCGTCCCAATCTGGATGTGAACCAGTACTGGATGTGCGACTATGGCCGGCATCGCTACGAGTGGATGAACCGGGGAGATCGAATCGAGGCTCCCCTCCAGAGGGGGGCAGGCGGGCACGAGGCGACTGATTGGCCCGGGGTTCTCGAACCGATCTTCACCCGGATGGCGGACGGCGCGGCGCCCGTGCGCGCGCTAGCCTCCCCCTTTGCGTCGAACGAGGCTCTTGCGGCGTTGGTCTATCTGGTACAGGGCCTTGGGGGCGGAGAGATCGTCTTTCGGTCGCCCAGGGCCGATGAGGAGATTCCCCTCCCGGGCTTTCCGAAGCTCACACGGAGGAGGGACCTCGTCCCGAACCGGAGGGGCGCCGAGCTCCTCGGGTTGTCTCGGGTCGGGGAAGAAGACGGTACCGGGGGACTCGAGGAGCTCAAGGATCACTCGGGCACCCTGATCGTCCTGGGCGACGACCTCACCGACCTGGAGTCCGACTTCGGTGCGCACGCGTCCCTTTACCTCTATCTCGGAAGCCATTTCCCACCGGCAGCCGCCGAGGCGGATGTCGTCATGCCGATCACGACCCACGCGGAGGAGGAAGGGACCTTCACGAACTACGAAGGGCGGGTCCAGAGGTTCTGGCCGGCGCTGCAGGGACCAGGCGCGGCACGGCCGGCGTGGCTCCCGCTGAGCCTACTGGCGGCTCACCTCAATGGAACGACACCACCCTCCGGGGCGGATGAGGCGTTCGTCAGAGCCGGGGAGCTCGCACCCGAGTTCCAGGGGCTCACCTACGAATCGATTGGAACCCGGGGTGCGCTCGTGAACGAGCCGGTCACCCTCCCGGGCGGGAAGCTGAGGTCATGACCGAGCTTTCCCCCACGGCCTTCTGGATTGCCTCCTGGGCCAAAGTAATGCTGGTGTTCACGGGTCTCATGGTGGCGGTCGCCTATATGACGTTGGCCGAGCGCCGGGTGTCGGCCTTCATCCAGGACCGGCTCGGTCCGAACCGGGTTGGCCCCTTCGGGCTCCTCCAGCCGATCGCGGACGGCATCAAGAACATCCTGAAAGAGGAGACGATGCCGGCCACGGCGAACCGCACCTTCTTCATCCTCGCTCCAGCGCTCTCGATCATCCCGGCCCTCGTCGCTTTCGCGGTGATTCCCTTCGCGGCACCGCTGACGACTCCCTGGGGAGTGGTCGACATGATCGTGGCGGACATCCCCATTGGAGTCCTCTTCGTGCTGGCGCTTGCTTCGTTGGGAGTCTACGGGCTGTTTCTGGCCGGGTGGTCGTCGAACAACAAGTACGCATTCCTGGGCGGGGTTCGTTCGTCGGCCCAGATGGTGAGTTACGAGGTGGCCCTCGGGCTCTCTCTCATCCCGGTCCTTATGCTGGCCGGGAACGTCACGCTCACCGAGGTCGTATGGCAGCAGCAGCAGCTGGGGTTCTGGTATCTTCTTCCGCTCTCGCTCGCCTTCGTCCTCTTCGTGGTCTCGGCCTTCGCGGAGACGAACCGGCTCCCCTTCGACCTCCCCGAGGCGGAATCCGAGCTGATCACGGGCTATCACACCGAGTACTCCGGAATGAAGTTCTCGATGTTCTTCATCGCCGAGTACGCCCATATCCTGACCGCATCAGCGCTCATGGCCACTCTGTTCCTGGGTGGATGGAGCGTTCCGTTCTGGGCGGGAGACCACATGTTCTGGTACCAAGGGGCTCTCATCTCCGGCTTCACGGCAGCCGGGGAGCCGATCGCCGCGAACCCGGCTTGGTGGAAGACACTCCTGACCTTCCTCTCCTTCGCTCTGAAGACGGCATTCTTCGCCTTCGTCTTCATCTGGGTTCGTTGGACCCTCCCCCGCTTCCGATACGACCAGGTGATGCATCTCGGCTGGAAGGTCATGCTTCCGACCGCTCTCGCCTATGTGATCGGGATCGCCGCCGCAATTCTCACCCTGGATCAGTTGGGTGTGGAGGGTTTCCTGTTCGGAGCGATCCTCACGGTGTTGAGCGGGGCGGCGACGCTCTTCTTCGTCTTCGTGGTCGATCGCGACCGGGTCATCGGTGGCGGCTCCGCGGCCAGGGCGGATCGGATGCGGGCGAAGCTCGACCGGGAGTTCACTCGGGGGGCGGGCGCCGCCCACGAACTTCCGGTCGGCCCGGTCGAGCGATGAGTGGGACCGATGATCATTTCGAGTATCCGAGGGGAGTAGTTCTATGGCAGCCACGGTAAAGGTCATGCGACGCCCGGAGGCGGGGAAGACCTCCTATCTCAGGGCGACGCTCAAGGGCATGCAGCTGACGTTCAAGCACTTGATCAGGCCCGGCACGGTGACCGTACAGTATCCAGAGGAGGAGCCCGAGATCTCACCCCGGTGGCGGGGCACTCATGTCATGGAGACCCATGCGGACGGACGGCCGAAGTGCGTCGCATGTGGCCTCTGCCCCACGGTGTGCCCGGCGAACTGCATCCGGCTCGTGGGTGGGGAGGACGACATGGGAAATCGCTACCCCATCGTCTACGAGATCGACGAGTTCCGTTGCATCTTCTGCGGGATGTGCCAGGAGGTCTGTCCCGTGGAGGCCATCCACGTGGGGGTCCACTTCGAGAACGCCGAGTACACCCGCGAGCGCTTCGTATACGATCTGGATCGACTGATGGAGCAGGATCATCCCAGCACCCTCCTGTGGGATCCGTCCGACCCCCGCTCCGAATGAGGCGCACCCCCAATGGTTGACGTACTCTTCTTCGTGTTCGCCGCCATGGCGGTGGGGGGTGCCTTCGGGGTCGTCCTGCAGAAGAACCCGGTATCCAGCCTCCTCTTCATGGTGGGGACTCTGGGGGCGGTGGCGGGGATCTTCGTGCTCTTCGAGGCCCACTTCCTCGCGGCGATCCAGGTGATCGTGTATGCCGGGGCCATCATGGTCCTCTTCCTCTTTGTGATCATGCTCCTGAACCTGGGGCATGACTACAAGGCCGACATCCGGAGTGGCCTGGGTGCCTTCGTCGCCTTCGCGACTTCCGGAGCGATCGCCGGCTTCCTCGCGCGCCAGTTCCGGGGAGCTGCGGACAACCCCATTTACCAGCAGTTCCCGGGACCTGAGGGAATGGATCAACTCCTCGCGGAGCAGGGAATCGTGGGTGCGATCGCCCGTCCGCTCTATACCGAATACGTGGTGGCCTTCGAACTCGTGGCCATTCTCCTGCTTGTCGCACTGGTGGGAGCGGTCGCCCTCGCCAAGAAGAGAGCCTGACGCGATGCTTGTCGAAGCACTGGTATTGAGCGCGATCCTCTTCGTGATCGGGACCTTCGGGGTCCTGCTTCGACGAAATGCGATCATCATCTTCCTGTGTATCGAGCTCCAGCTCAACGCAGTGAACCTCTCGTTCGTCGCCTTTTCTCGATACCTCGGAATTGACGGGCAACTCTTCGTCTTCTTCGTCATGACGGTGGCGGCGGCAGAGGCCGCTGTGGGGCTCGCGATCATCATTTCGGTCTTCCGCCATTTCGAAGCCGTCAACGTGGACAACTTCAACCTATTGAAGTGGTGAGGGCATGACGGGTCTCGGACTGACGACGGTCGGGCTGCTGCAGGCGGGCCCGGAGGGCTTCGATCCAATCCTTCCGGGGTTGATCCTGCTTCTCCCCCTGCTGGGATTCCTCGCAAACGGGGCTCTCGCGCTGGTCTCCGGCATCCAGGGGGCGGAGCAGGTTAGAAGCTCCGGCGACACCTCCTCGAGCGTATCCTCCCCGTTGGCGCGCTCTCTCCCCACCTGGATCGGTCCCGCCACAATCGGGTTCGCCTTCCTCCTCACCCTGATGAACTTCCTGGGAATGCTGGGGGTCGAGCTGACGGAGCCGGTGGTGCGAAGCTACTGGACCTGGATGGCCACGGGGACCCTCGTCATCGATGCGGCCATACAGCTCGATCAGCTTTCCATGATCATGATGATGGTGATCACCGGGGTCGGATTCCTGATCCATGTGTTCAGCGTCGGCTACATGAAGGAAGATCCCGGGTATGCGCGGTACTTCGCGTACCTGAACCTCTTTGTCTTCTTCATGCTGATACTCGTCATGGGGGCGAACTTCCCCATGATGTTCGTGGGGTGGGAGGGCGTGGGGCTCTGCTCGTATCTCCTGATCGGATACTGGTTCCAGGACCGGGAAAAGGCGGATGCGGGCAAGAAGGCCTTCATCGTCAACCGGATCGGGGACTTCGGATTTCTCCTCGCGATCTTCTTGCTCTTCGTGAGCTTCGGGACGTTCGACTACGTCGGCATCTTCGACCAAGCTCCGGAGGTCCTTGCCTATGGAGGGGGGATCGTCACGGCCGTGACCCTGTTCCTTCTCCTCGGAGCGATCGGAAAGAGCGCGCAGGTTCCGCTCTACGTGTGGCTCCCCGACGCGATGGCCGGACCCACTCCGGTCTCCGCTCTCATCCACGCCGCGACGATGGTCACCGCAGGGGTCTACCTCGTGGCTCGAGCGAGCGTCCTCTTTGCCCTCGCGCCCGTCGGGGCAGCCGCGGTGGCCGTGATCGGGGCGGTGACCGCGCTCTTCGCCGCTACGATTGCCCTCCAGCAATACGATATCAAGAAGGTGCTCGCGTATTCGACCGTCT
>SLFU01000187.1 GCA_007124095.1 Gemmatimonadota bacterium | reverse complement strand
CTCATTTCGATCGGGGGTGGGCCACACTCACCCACTGAGGTGCTTCAGCCATACCTGACAGAGAACCCCTGGGCTCAGCAGGAGGCGGTGGCGGGCGGGTACCCCAGAAGGGAACTACTCGGCGAGCTCCTTGAACCTCTGCCGCTCGATTACTACCGCTACTCCTGCACCGCGTGATAAGGCGAGTCGATCTCCGATTGTACGCCTGCCACGTCGCTCTCCTTTTTTGCACGAGGAGGCTCTCCGACTACCTCGACCGCCCCCATGTTCAGCTGGCAGGCCTCCTGGGAGGAGTCCCGACTTCCATCGTATCTGATCGGGTTGGAAACCGGGCGGCATCACAGGGGTTCTTGAGACTTCCAGACGGTGAGCCTACCGAACGACCAGGGTTCGTTGGAATCTTTTCACGAGCTCTTGGCGTAGTGGTGGCGACGGGACGAGGTTTGGCATAACTTAGACATACTTATGCCACGCAAGCCTAACGTAGTCCCAACCGTGCAGATCAGGGTGTCGACGACACCCCAGGTACAGGGGTACCTTGAACAACTTGCCGAAACAGGGCTGTACGGGAAGAACGCAACCGAAGCGGCCGAGCGCCTGATCGCAGAAGGAATCCGGCGGCTCCTTCGAGAATCGTTCCTCGATCATCGTGCGACTCCCGGCGGAGACGAATGACGGACGGCCTCACACCGAATCAACAGCCGATGGAAGACTCCACCGAACCGGCAGCCGATGGGCGCTCGGATCTACCTGACTTCGATGCTCCCCCCGTTATCGAGGTTGTGTGTGGTGTCCAGTTCTCTCCTCTGGGGTTTCCTGCGCCCCTTGTTGGTACTTTTTGGCAAGATCGCCGGGACGACTACCCTGGGATCACCGACCGGCCGCTTATTGCTCCTCGGGTGGAGAAGTTCACGAGTCAGGCGGAGGGACTCAACATTACGTTCGAGCCCTCCGAAGCACCGCCTCTCCCGCGGACCGTCTTCGAGGACAGTTCCGGCAACTGGATCCTCCAGCTGCAACAAGATCGACTGCTGCACAACTGGAGAAAGGCAGACAGCGAAGACGAGTATCCCCGCTTTCCCGGAGTCTATGACCGCTTCCGCGCGGCATGGGAGGCGTGGAAGGAGTTCTGGGCCGAGGAAGGCGACGGCGATATCGATGTGAACCAGTACGAACTCACCTACGTCAACCATGTCCCCGCAGGGGATGGCTGGTCTGAATTGAGCCAAATTGGAGAGGTGTTTGAGGATCTTCGATGGCACTCGGACCACCAGTTCCTTCCACAGCCGGAGAGCTTGAACTGGCGCCTACAATTTCCGCTCCCTAATAGAGCTGGAAGACTACACGTAGCAGTACAACAGGCGTTGCGACGGAGTGATCACCGGCCGGTGCTGGTCTGTGAGATGACAGCCAGAGGATTTGACCGGGAATCGTCGATGGAGGACTGGTTCCTGCTTGCACGGGAGTGGATTGTACGCGGGTTCGCGGACCTCACTACCGAGCACGCGCACAAGGAGATCTGGAGGAGAACGAGATGACTCGTACCATTGAGCGAGTGCCTGATGGCACGACATACGAGGAGAGGTACGAGCCCGAGACTGAACTCCCCTCCGGCGGGACCACATGCCTCGAGGTAGGGGAGTACGGGTCGCTGGTCAGCGGAAACCGGGAACTGCTATGGCCTCGGCAAAGGACTCTACATCGGCTGATTTCAGGTCCCTGCGAACTCCTCGTTCAATCGATGTGCCAATCATCGCCGGTTCGGATGGCGTGGACACCGACAGCGTCGGTGTTCCTTTCGGATCCGCAGGCTACCGTGTTCAGTATCGTCGAAAAACTCCATGAGTCGGAGGAAGGGCGCGCGGTGACGAGCTATATCGCTTCGACTCCAGCGGATCAGACTTCTGAGGGCTCCTCGACGCTACTTGGTCAGTTCCTCGTCGATTCGTTTGCGGACGGTTTGGAAGGGGCAGCGGACAAAGAAGTCGATATCTCCATGATCTCGCTGGCGAGTAGTCGGCCCTCGCACGACCTGCCGGGGCCTGAGCCCGGGGAGGACCTTCCTCGCCGCCAACTCAAGATCTCGTCTGACCTGTTCGGAGAAGATGATTGACCTGCCGGATTGGTATGTGACCCTTCCACGGGAGGCGCGCCTGCATCAGGGGGAAGTTGTTTTTGAATGCCCTGTTGCCAAGTGGAAGGAGGCCGTACCGGATCTGACAGATCTACGGAAGGCCGCCGAATATCAGGTCGCGGATGTCGTGGTGATGTCGCAGGATTGCGACTTGGAGAATGACAAGGTCCCAACTGTGATTCTGTGTCCTGCCGACCCGTTGCCAGCATTCAAGGGCTTGTGGGAGAAGGAGATGCAGTCACGGTCACAGAACCCCACTGATCGCGCATGGCGTAAGCAGATTGAGAAGATCAGCACAGGAGAGGTCACGAACCTCTCGCTCCTGAACGATTTACCCGAAGATTTCGGCGCCCTGAAATTGATCGTGGATTTCAAGGAGGTCTTCAGTATCCCACGAGCGTTCCTGGAGAGTCTCGTGCAGAGCCGTGAAGACCGAGTGATGCTATCACCACCTTACCGAGAGCATCTTTCCCAGTCGTTCGCTCGCTTCTTTATGCGCGTCGGCCTTCCCACTCCAATCGATCTGGAATCTGCGTAACCCTGCCCGGGTAGACCAGACTGGATTAAGAGCCCTCTTTACACTCCGAGCACAAAGTAGGAAGACGCCGCCCCGCCTCCCGTTCACGACTGCTTCTCCTGTACCGATCTCAGGAGATCGGTGCTCCCCGGGGTGCGTTCATGTCCCCCCAAAGGCCATCGGCGTTTCAATTCGTGCTGGAGAATGTGCTCAGGTCGCTGCTCCGCGGGAAGTACTGGCGCAGAAGTCCGTTGATGTTCTCGATCGAAGCCCGTTCCCATGGGCTCCGACGATGCGCAGGTCTTCTGGGAGCCTTCCGATTGCGTATTCCGACGGAAGTGGCCCCCTGATTCCAAAGGAAGTGGCCCACCCCGGGTAGGGAGGTAGTCGACGCTGGATAACCGAGGCATGAGGCCGTCACTTGGGCCCCTTGCATCCCTTGAGAGCAAGGAGGTCCGGACTGATCGGTCCATCGGCAACCGGCATCTCCTCACCAGTGGTGGGGGAACCCGTATCGTCGGAGCCGTTCTTGGCTGTATCGCATCGAGAGCGTATCGCAGAACCACCTCGATCCACGGCAGGCCCACTGTTTCCTAGTCGGGAATTGTGATGATCCGGTTGCTACGGAGTGAGTCCACTGCTGTGACGGGTAGCTCCACCATGGTGGACTCGCTCCACGGCAAACTGGTGAACCCGATCTCAGCCCCGCGGACCCCGAGCCGCGCTGCGCTATCCTGCGGCAGGACCGCCAGCAGGACAACCGGTCCCGACCTCGCGCGGTAGGCAAAGAAGGGGTGACACGGAAATCGCCGGAATGGCTGACCGCCTTCCATGTCCTCAATCCACAGGAAGTGCGATTAGAAGGGGCCGTCCCGAGTCCAGCCGTCCTGTTCAAACCAACAACGGAGGGCCCGGATCGACTCATCTTAATGGGCTCCTCGCTGTTCTGGATGGGTGATGGTGGTGTAGGGGATCGCCTGGGAGCGGGGTGGTCGGGTAGCTTCGAGCTGGGTGGCGGAGGTGCTGCCTGACCCCGGCGCCGCTCGACTCCCCGGTCCGCCGGAGGGCCATCGTGGGGAGGACGGGTTGGAAGCCGGGATGCGGGACGTGGAGCTGTTCCAGAAGCCGGCCGGTTCTCGGCCTCAGAACAGTGAGGTCGCGATCCATTTCACGGGACAGAGGCTGATGCGACGGCAAACCTTCTCGCGGAGAGACGAGGAACGTTCTGCGACCGGACCACGACTACGACCTGGAGAAATACCTGTGTGGGTGGTGTCACGCCCTGGCCTCCGCACTCCACGACGAAACTCGCTTCGCGCGGGATTTGGGACTCCAGCATCGTGCCGAGGGCATCTCCCACCGCGAGTCGCAGGAAACTCCCCTGGATGCGGTGGGAGACGCCGGACCTACCCTCCGACCGGATCCGGCGGGATCATCACACGGTGGGCCGGTGCGGGCCGGAGCTGCCAATGGAAACCGTCCGTCCGCCTAAGCCCGTCCAAGCTTCGGCGCGGCAGGTAAAGAGGATCACCTGGAGGTCATTCTGGGCGGCGTGGTAGAGGGCTCGGGACAGCCCATCGATTCGGCCGTCATCGGAATGTGAAAAGGTGTCGTCCAACAGCACCGGGAGGGTGCCTCCGAAGGCCGAGGCCAGGACCTCTGCCGCCGCCAGCCGGAACGCCGCTCCGAACTGTTCCTGGGTCCCGGTGCTGAGGGCGGCAAAGGGGAAGGTCTCCCTCCGCAGTAGGGCGGGCTCCTGCAGCTCCATTCCCTCCATCTCGAGGGACGCCTGGGCGCCCCCACCGAAGATCAACTGCACATAAGGATTGACCCGGTCCGCCAGGGGCCCGGCGATGGCAGCCCCCAACGCAGATTGGGCCTCCTTGAACTCCTGCCGGAGGAGGGTCAGGGATCTGGCCTCCCGCTCCGCCACCGTCCGACGCCGGGTGGCCAGCTCCAGTTCAGCCCGGGCCTCATCCAACCGGGCATGAGGGTCGACGCTCCCGTCCGCCCGGAGTTCCCCCAGTGCCTGATGCCGGCGTGCCAGGTGCTCTTCCTTCCTCCGGTCGAGATCCTGGAGGCTTCGGATCCACCGATCCCGTTCCTTCTCCAGGCGGTTCGGATCGAGCGCACGGAGGCCGGCTTTTGCCGCCTCCTCCCTCTCCCGTGCCTCGATCACGGCGGCATGGGCCGATTCCAGCTCCTGACCTCGAGCTTCTTCCTCTCCCGCCTCGGCCACGGCGTTCTCAGCCTGTGCCTCCACCTTCGTCAATTCTCGCTTCGATTCCTCCATGGCCGCAATTTCCTTCCGGTGACGGGCCTCCAGGGCCTCCACCTCCCCCTCCGCGCCACGGAAGAATTCCTGCTCCGAGTCCACCTGTTGGTCCGCCTGGCGCTCCAACTCCTCGGTGTGCCGGAGGGTGGCCTGGGCCTCCGCGGGGAAGGGGAGTGTACCCTCGGGATCCCGCCCCAAGGCCCGAAACCTGCGCTTGGCCTCGGCTACGACGCCGCCTGCCTCGCGCTTCCGCTCCTCCGCAGTATTGCCCCCCATCCTGGTTAGCTCTTCCCGGAGGTGTCCGATGCTGACCCGACGCCTCACCGCCTCCTGGAAGGCAGATCGGGCGTCCTCAAGGGACTCGGCAGACGCCGCCAGCAGCGCCTCCCGGAGGGAGTCCTCGGCCGAGTCAGCCCGCGAACGAGCATCTGCCAGGGACGAGCCACCACCGGGTCGGATCCGGAGGCGGGCCACCTGCCCGATCTCCACCTCCCCATCGTCGGTGAGGATCCGTATCTCCCCTGCGGTGAGGGCCTCCCCGTTCACCGCGACGGGGGCGGTGGACCTGATCACTTCCACGGCGGCCGCAGTGGCCTCGAGGGCGGTCCGAGCGTCCCGGGCATTCCGGTCCAGCTCCTCAAGGCTCCGGAGGATACCCTCGTCCACTTGGGGAAGGCTGGCCAAGAGGCGCTCCTCCTCGGCCAACCTCTTCACCACCTCTTGGACCGCCTCCAGCTCCTGGCCCAGGGTCTCCTCCTCCCTCAGCGCCTCGACCAACTGCACGGTGGCGCGGGCCAGCGCCGCCTCCCGCTTCGCGGCCCGGGCGCGGTCTCGAGCCTCCTCCAGTGAGCGCTTCCGAGCCTCTAGGCCTTTTCGGGCCTCCTTCAGCTCCGATGCCAGCGCTTCGGTTCGGTTCCGAAGGGGAAGGAGTTCCTCCTTGAGCCGCTCCCGGTCCGCCTCCAAGTCCCGGACTTTCTTCTCCTTCGCTTCCAGCCTGCTCAACCGTTCCTCCGCCTGGTGCCGGATTCGCACGGAGTCCTCCAGCTTCCGCCGGCCCTCCTGGACCTGCTCGAGTCGGGCCTCCACCTCACGGAGCGCCCCCCGCAGCTCCGTCCTCTGGTGCGTCGCCCGGTCCAGGAAGGCCGTGGCCTCCTCCACCTCCCGGGTCTGGGCGGCCCGAGCACTCACCCTCTGGTCCCAATCCTCCAAGCCCGCCTTCGCCTTCTCGTGGGCATCCATCAAGGCTCTTAGCCGACTCCGAGCGGCGACCTGTCCGCTGGGGGGGTGAATCTCCCCCCAGTCCCGCTCCACTCGAGCCATTACACGCTTGTCCAGGGGTGACATCATCACCGTGGAGTTGCCGCTCCCCCGAAGGAGCTCAACGAGGGTCGTGGACTGTCCCCCCAGGGCCTCCACCGGGGACACCCCTCCCAAGCCCTGCTGCACCCAGATGTGCTGCCACCGCGACGGCAGCTGGCTCGCGGCTGCCCTTCCCCCCAGTGGCTCCTCGCCCCTGAGAAGCTCGCTGAGCCGGGCGTCCGCCTCCTCCCCGTGCAGGGAAGCTCCAGTCTCCGGCGTGAGGCTCACGGTGCCGCTGGGACCGGCGAACGTCTTCCGGAGGGTCCAGCGTTCCCCCCCGATCTCGAACTCGAGCTCCACTTCCGGGTGTCCCCCACCGGCGCGGGACCGCATCTCATCGCGGAGCGCCCCATTGTAGTTCGCCCGGAGGAAGAGAGCGCGGCGGGCCGCCTCCATCAAGGTACTCTTCCCCGCCTCGTTGGGGCCTTCCACTAGGGTGAGTCGGGCGTCGAACTCGATCTCGGTGTCCTTGTGGATCCGATAATTCCGGACCCTCAGTCGATGGAGCTGCATCTCAAACCTCCTCCGTCAGGTAGCTGTGGAGCCGTTGGAGAGCGAGGGATGCCTCTACCGCCGCCGCCTCCCCGTCCAGCCTCTTCAGGAGCGCCGCAGCCGCCGCGGCCACCATGGGGTCCTCGGGCCGTTCGGCCAGATCCATGAGCTCTTGATCCGTGGGGAGGAGGTGGAGGCCGTCCAGGTTCAGGTCGAGATCCAGGAGGCGCGCCTCCAGATCCCCGAGCCGCTCCTCGAGGGTGGTCCGGGCGGACAGCCCAAGGGTGCCTGACACGGTGAGGCGGAGGATGTCCTGCCCCACCCGACCTCCGGTGAGGGCGTCCACCTCCTCCAAGACGTCCTCGATCTCCCCATCGACGGACACGGTGAGCGCCGCCTCCCGCCAATGGACCACACCTGTGTGGGCTTCCTTCACCCGAGGCGCGTCGCCCCGCCGAGGTGT
>SLFU01000228.1 GCA_007124095.1 Gemmatimonadota bacterium | reverse complement strand
TTTTGCCCCAGACGGACAAGAGACCGTCGAGGCCCTGGCGAGTTCCCAACCCCTCCTGGGCGAGGCGCACCGAAAGCGTCTTCTGAGTCAGGTCGACGTACTCACCGATAGTCGGGAGGGGCTCGAGCACCTTCTGGATCGGATGCCCGCTTTGATCGCCGCGGGGGTCTTCCAGGGAGGGGCCTGGGAGGATCCGAACCGGCTGGTGCCCCCTCTGGTCGGGGGCACCCTGAGGGCGGGTGGGCCCACGGCGCTCATGGAGATCCTGAGCGAGCTCCGGATGATCGCGGCCGCGGAGGGACGGATCGAGCTTCCGGGGTTCCCCCGCGCCAAGGCCCGGGCCTTCCTCCGTGAGGTGCTGGTGAACACGCTGGACCTCCTCTTTCCGGGACGGACGGAGGAGGATCGGGTGATGGCTCCGGCTGTCCGAGGAAAGATCGATCATCTCATGGCCCTCTTGCTCGAACGGGTCGAGCTGTCCGAGATCAAGGGAGCGCTCGCGACCGAGATCGAGCTCATCTGCCTGCAGCGTCCGGTGGTGACCGATCGCGCGCTCGAGATCATCCGGCTCGTCGAGGGGAACGTCCCCATCGATCCCTCCAGGGCGGAGGAGCGCAGGCTGGGCCTGTATGTCCGAGCGGTCTTCTCGCCCTCTCCGGAAGCGGGTGCGCGGAGTCTGGAGGCATACGGGGCGTTTCTGGACCACGCGGATAAGGAGACGCTCGAGGCGGAGTGCCGCAGCCTGGGGCGAACCCTCAAGGAGACCGGGCTTGCCACCGGGTATCACGCGCTCCTCGTGCGGCGGATCGCTTCCGAGCCCGCCCTCCTGGACGTGGCACTCGACCTGGACCAGACCGGGCGGGCGGAGCTGCAGAAGCATCTACGGTTCGTCTCCGACCTCATCGAGAAGACGATCCACCCGGACACGGCACGGTCGGTCTACGGTCTCGGGCGCCTTCTCGACCGGGGGCTCCTATCCCGCCAACCCGTCCGGAGCGGGCTGCAGCGACTCGGCTCGTTGGAGCTCCACCCCGAGGTGGAGGAGGCGATCGGGAAATCCCGGCCGGAAAGCCGCCTCCCGGCGCGCCAGCTCCTCCTGGCCGACTGTCTCGGAGTCCTGGGCCAGCCCCTCGGTGTGGGTCAGGGCAGAAATCCCACCTGCCAGTCGGCCCGGGGAATCAGCCTCTGGAGCCAGCATGCTCCAGGGAAGCTCATCGGGATGATCGAGTCGGTGGGCAGGTCAAACGAGTTCGCAATGCGCTTCGAAGCTCAGGTGATCCGATCCAACGAGGTGGGGCTTGGATTGCTGAAGGAGTTCGATCACGACCTGGATGCCGTCAGCGTCGTCCTGGTTCCCCACCTCGACCGTATCTACAACGAGATGATGCAACGGTCGTCGTATCGGGGTGAGGACCCGCACAAGTGGGTGAACCCGGCCATGTATGGGCACTGGATTCCCACCGGATTCGTCTCGGCCTACGACTATGGAAGCTCGACGATCCTCGACTATGCACGCTTCCTGAGGACGTTCTACGCTACGCACCACCCCGACTTCAACCGGGGGCATGACCTGGCGTACCCCAACCCCGTCGGCATCTTCCTCACGGCGTCCTCGGGGGACTTGATCGGCTTCCATGCGGTGTCGATTCTCCGGGTGCGGCGTGCCCGCGAGACGGTTCGGGTGTATCTCTACAATCCGAACAGCGAGGGGCGACAGCGTTGGCACTCCGATATCCGCCCCACCGTCGCCGGGAACGGGGAGCGGCCGGGGGAGTCGTCGCTCCCCTTCGACCAGTTCGCCTCACGGATCTACGCATTCCACTTCAGCCCCAGCGACGTGGGAGACCTCGAGGCCGTCCCCGATGAGCGCGTCGAGGCGGTCACCCGAGTCGCCCGAGAGAGCTGGGGGAAGTCCTACGATTGGCTCGAGGCTCCTCCGCCTCCGCAGGATCAGCTAGCCGACCCCTCGTGAGTCGTGAGGGGGCCCCTGGCAACCTTCTCTCGGGAAACCGTTCGCCTGACCACCGACCGAAAGGCCAGCCGACTCCAGCTCACCCCACCTCGATGAGCTCGATGTCGAAGGTGAGGTCCTTTCCTGCCAGGGGATGATTGGCGTCGAGCTGAACGACGTCCTCCTCGAGGTCGGCGACCACGACGGGGACGACCTCCCCTTCCTGGGTCTGCATCTGCAAGCGCTGCCCGACTTCGGGATCGACGTCCTCCGGAAAACGCTCCCTTGGGACCGACAGGATCAGTTCGTCCCGGCGCGGTCCGTACGCCTGTTCGGCCGGAATCGTGGTCTTCTTCTTCTCGCCCTCCCCCATCCCCTCCACGGCTTCCTCGAAGCCCGGGATGACCTGGCCTTCGCCGAGCGTGAAGCTGAGGGGCTCCCGCTCTTCGGAGGAGTCGAAGATGGTACCGTCATCGAGGTGGCCCGTGTAGTGGACCTTGACGTCGTTCCCTTTCGTGGCTTCGGACACGGATCTGCACTCCATTCATCGGATGAATACGTCTTCGCTCGATTCTATGAACCCCGGAGGCGGACTGAAGGTCATCGTCCCGGGTAGAGACCGGAGGAGAGAGGCGGTGGCACGAAGATTCGGCACTGACGATGCCGGCTCCGTCGGGTCCGTCAGGGGTTTAGCCAGTAATTGACCTTGATCGTGAAGATGTTGTCGGGCCGGATGTCGAAGAGCTCGCGGGTCTCCCGCCCGAGGGCGAAGTCGCCGATCCGGTCGGAGCCGAACTCCTCGTCGCCACCTCGGAGGGTCTCGGAACGGCGTTGCTGCCAGACCAGGTAGAGGGTGGAGCCGGGCCGCCATTCCCACCGCACGACCGCGTTCCCGAGCAGGCTGCGCAGGTTGAAGTCCGGATCGTTCACGAAGAAGGCGTTCTCCGATCCCGCTCCGTCCGGATCCACGAGGTACCGGCCATCTTCCTGCCGGGTCAGCGTCCCAATGTCCTCCCCGTACTTCATGAAGTCGAAGGTGCGGGGCGCTGCCAGCTCTTTGAGGGTGCCGTGATTCCCGCTGGAGAGGAAGGGCTGCGTGTAGAGTTGAAGCGAGAGGGCGGGAGAGAAGGTGACGTTGAGCCGAGTTTCGATTCCGAGCGTGGTCTGGTCCAGAGAAGCGAAGACGTACCGCTGGCCGTAGGTGGAGGTGGCGAGTGTGTCGGGGAAGGTCTCCACGTATTGCGCCGCGTCATGGCTCCGGTGCAGCTGGGGCCCGACCGCGACCTCCCAGTTCTCACGAGGCTTGAGGTTCAGGTTCAGGGTGGTGATGTGCTCCCACGCTCCTCCCGCATGCCCGGTCGCCCGGATGTTGCCGTCGAGCGTGTATGACCGGCGGGTGTCGGTGTTCAGGTTGAGAATAGCTTGCCATCCGGCCGGGTTGAGCGTGACCGGGCCTCCGCGGGTGAGCCGGTCGTTCCACGTCTCGCGCTCGTAACCGAGGCGGAGGCTTCCGCTCCAGTAGTTCATCAGCTGCAACCGGACTTGCATGTGCGTGTTGTCGAAGATCCGGTCGCCTTCGTAATTCCAGGTTTGGTTCGGCCCCCCGAAGAAGATCCAGCTGCGAAGGTACCGGCCGGGCCGGGTCTGATTGTACTGGAAGTGCGTGTCGAAATAGATTCGGTCGCTCGCGGTCTGGAACCCGAAGTCGTTGACCTCGTAGCCGGGACTTGACAACCCCATCCCCAACCTCCCCGTCCAGACGCCGGACTGCTTCTCGATCATCCCCATGGTGAAGTACCCGCCGAGGGAGGTGGCCTCAGAGTCCAGATCCAGGTGATCCGCGTCAGGGCGCTGATAGTAGCGCTGGGAGGCTTGCTGCGTGCCGGTGATCGCTTCCGGATCGCCCGTGACGTAGCTCCAGCTCACCGAGGTGTTGAATCGCCATCTCTGGTCGTCCCACTGATGGACGAGGTCCACCCCGCCCGTATAAGCGGAGGAATGGAGGCGACCCTCGAGCCCAGAGCCCGAGGTATTCCGGTTGACCGCGGTGAGGATCGATCCGAACCGGGTGTCGCCGTCGCGGCGGTCCCGCCGGAGTCGGCCGACCAGGTAATTCGTGCGGGGCTCGACGATCGCCCGGTCCCGCGCTCCCTCCCGATTTACGAAGCGTGCCGTCTCCTCGTCGGTGACCGCATCCATGATGCCGACGGACCAACCGTCGCCGATCCGTCCGGTCAGCTTCGCCGCACCCAGGATGGTCGTAGAGCCAGGGGCATCCACGAAGACGGCGCTGGAGGGCGTCGCCCCCTGGGGGGCTCGTCCAACCCGCCTGGAGTAAAGGAGCTGGGGCATCGTGCCCACGCTGCCTCTGGGTCCGCCCTCGCTGAAGCGGAAGATGTCCTGGCCCTCGACGAAGAAGGGGCGCCTCTCGTCGAAGCGAGTCTCGAAGGCGGTCAGGTTGATGACCGCGGGATCCATCTCGACCTGGCCGAAATCGGGGTTGACGGTGGCGTCGAGGGTGAGGTTCGAGCTCAGGCTGTACTTGAGGTCCATCCCGAAATCCGTAAACCAGTCGGAGCCGCTCCGGTACGGGTTCGGGAAATCGACGCTGGGGTCGTCGAGCCCGTGCAGGTACTCCGCTCGCCCGACCATGTAGGGAAGGAGCTCGAGCCGCTGACCGGATTCGATTCCACGGATCCCCTCGAGGAGTCCGAAGCGATGGACTCCGCTCTGCTCCAGCCTCGGAGTGAAGGCGAAGGCGGCTTCCTCCTGGTTCCGGTGGATTCGGCGCTCGAGCTGAAGTCCCCAGGTCTGCACCTCGTCCGGTCGAAACCGGAGTTGGCTGAAGGGTATCCGCATCTCGACGGACCAGCCCTCGTCGGTCACTTCGGTGGCCACGTCCCAGATCGGGTCCCAGGAGCTGTCGGCGCTTCCGCTCGAGACGATCTGGTCATGGATCATCCCCGATGGGTTGGTGGCAAAGCGGTAGGCGGTCTGCCGATCGAGGTAGCTGTCGAAGGAGACGATGAAGGCGTCGGACTCGGACATCGAGGCATCGCGGCGAGCCAGGAAGGTCGACAGGGGGCCTGTGTCGTAGAGCATCGCCCCGACGTACACGGCGTCGGAGTCGTAGACGATCCGTACCTCCGTCCGCTGGCTGGCCGGGGCGCCCTCGATCGGCTCAATCTGCGTGAAGGCGTCGATGACAGGGGCCTCGGACCAGATCGCTTCATCCAGCCGACCGTCGACCTGAATGGCCGCGTCCGTTCGCATTGCCTGAGCCCGGGGTGTAGCCGCAGCCCCTGGTGCCGGGCGGTCCTCATCGGCCGGCCGGCGATCGTTGGCGCCCTGGCCCTCGGCAGGACCGGGGAGGAACAGGAAGAGGAAAAGGAGGCACGGCAAGGCCCACAGGGGACCGCGCCCGTGTCGGGCTCCGGGGGTGCGCATGGTTCGGATCGGCTCCGTTGCTCGGAGTGCTATGGTTGCTCGGAGTGCTACTTTAGGCCAAGCGCAGCTCCAAGGCGCAGCTCCAAAGGGCAGCTCCATAGGGCAGCTCCATAGGGCAGCTCCAAAGGCTAGACAGCCCCGAAGTATGGCGTAACGCAATGGTCAAGACCAGTATCCGTCCGGCATGGTCCGGGCCAACGGCCGATTCTCCGCACGACCGAGCGAATCGAGAGGGAGGGCCGCCCGCGACGGAAGGCGGTCCCATTGGGCCCGCGGCAGCTCGAAGCAATCACAACCGGATGAGGAGGGCGATGCGATGCACAGGATGGTGATGGGGTTGATGGTCGGATTCGTGGTTCTCATCGCGGCCCCGGCCCAGGGCCAGGTAGCTTGGGACGGGCCGCTTCTGGTTTCACCCGGGACGCCGGCCGGCTGGGGGGTCTTTCTCGTGGACCCGGACCCGGGCTCCGGGATCGGCGTGCTGGGAACCTGGCGGGGCACCGAGTCCCACGGATTCCGGGTCGGGCTGGCGGAACGACGTCGAGGCCGCCTTTCCGGCTATGGGGGCGCGGACATCTCGGGTCCGATCACGCGCGCCTCCATCAACTTCCCCTTCGATGTGGACTGGGTTACCGGGGTCGGCCTCGGCGTCGGGGACGCCATCCTGTTCAGCGTTCCTCTTGGGATGAGCTTGGGGAGGGCCGTAGAGGCCGACGGCGTCTTGTTCAATCCGTATGTCGCGCCGAGGGTGATCGTGGACGCGTGGATGGGAAGCAATCGACCCCGGAGTGGACTGCACCTGAGCCTCGCGGTCGATCTGGGGCTGGATGTCGCCTTCGATCCCTCGTGGGCGATCCGCTTCGGCGCTTCGATGGGCGACCGCGATGCCCTCGCGATCGGGCTCAGCTTCCGGCTACCCTGACCGGCTACCCTGACCGGCTAGCCTGGACCGGGGGGACCCGCGCCGCCCTCCCTCGGCTTCCGGAAGAGGGCCACGTTCGGGGCAGGGGTCCGGAGATTCCACCCGAAGCGGCTCGCCACCCATTCCAGCGTCTCCCTACGATAGAAGGAGACATGCGTCGGGTCCCGCGCGTACCACCAATCGGGAAAGCCTGAGTCGTCCTCGAGGATTCCGGTCATCAAGGCCAGCCACCCTCCAGGTCGGAGCATCCGGTCCAACCGCTCGAACTCCTCGCCGGGGGCGAAGAAGTGCTCGGCGGTCTCCGAGCAGGTGATGAAGTCGTAGGTAGACTCCAACACTTCGAGGTCGGGTGCGAAGAAGGGATCGTAGTTCCGCATTCGAAATCCCTTTTCCTCGAGCATCACCGAAAGTGTCGGCCCGGGTCCCGATCCGTAGTCGAGCCCTTTTGACGCCGGTGTAAGGAGCGGCGTGAGCGGATCCAGGAGTCGTTGGAGAAACCGGCGATACCGGGGATCGGACGGGTCGTTTTCGTGCGTCTCGTAGCGGGCCAGCTCCTCGTCGGGGGCGAGCCGATCCTTCGGGGCGAGGAAGGTCAACCGACAATTCCCGCATCGCAGGTACCGCCTCTCGGCCAGCGTCGAGAAGGTGCGGACCGCCCGGGAATCGCACAGGGAACAACGGAGTGGGCTCGCGAGCTCCGAGCCGCCACCGCTCGCGGTTCCGGTATTGGTCGGCGGTTGCCGAGAACGGCGTGCACCGACAGGATCAGACGGGTTCATGTTTATCTTGCTTTCCCAAACTCGGAGGACGACATGGAGGCTCACAGCTTCACCGAACGCATGGTCGGTGCCGCACGGATCGATCCGGCCATCTACAATGAGGTGGAGCACGATACCACCGCCACCCGGCAGGCCGCCGGTGTCG
>SLFU01000032.1 GCA_007124095.1 Gemmatimonadota bacterium | reverse complement strand
GTCCTCGTAGCTCAGGTGGATAGAGCGGCTGCCTCCTAAGCAGCAGGCCCCAGGTTCGAGTCCTGGCGAGGACATTCAAGGGTCGGATGGCACCTTCCAACGGATGGTGACCTCCTGGCGGCCCCACTCCCGGGCAGCAGCAACATCGATTCCCATATAGAGGTCGATGCTGCGGGTCCACCGGGAATGCATCCGATCGAGGACGGTCCAGGTTCCTGGAAGTCCTTCGATCCTCACCTCGGTCCCGCGGGTGAGCCCCTCAGCGGCAAGGTCCCGGGAAACCGCGATCGCTTTCAGGCCCGGAACCAGGTCGTCGCCCCATGCTGCCACATCCGGGTGGTCGGGATGTGTCTGTTCGGGAAGGCTATTGTAGGCCGAGGCCGTCACCTCCAGACTCCGCCATTCCTCGGTATCGGCGTCCGCGGTATCGGCGTCCGCGCAGGCAGACAGGACCGTGACCATAGCCAGGCCGGTGGCCAGTGCCCAAGTTCGGATTCGCGGTTGGAGGGTAGGGCGGAGCGTCGCTGGCGAAAGGGCCAGCAAAAGGGAAGGATGGGCCATGGAACGGCTTGCCTCCTGTCTTTGAAGTGCTAGAGGGGATACCCACCATTGAATCTTGGGGTCCCCTGCGGGCACGGATCAGAGGCTGCGTGTTCCTGGATGCAGGCCTGATTCTTGTTGGTGGAGAAGGATGACGTTACCCTCGAAACGGCGGCCCAAATCCCGGGCGCCGCCGAAGATCCTCGCAACCACGGCTCGCGTCCTCTCCGCACAGCTCAAGGCATCCCGATTCATGAAGCCATTTTTCGAACTCGCGTCTCACACGGGTCGCTCCGAGCACAAGCATTTCAAGGCGACACTGGTCCAAGGTGACCAGATGATGCTTGGAGTGAACTGCCTCGAGCCCGGTCAGGTGCAGCGGGTGCACAGCCACGTGGACCAGGACAAGTTCTACTACGTTGTGGAAGGGGAGGGCCGTTTTACGGTGGGCACCGAGGTTGGAATCCTGGGCCCCGGGACCGTGATCTGGGCTCCCGCAGGGATCGATCATGGGGTGGAGAACGCCGGCACCTCTCGCCTCACCGTCTTCATGGGGATGGCCCCCCCACCTTCCTGAGCCGTCGGATCTTGCGGCCGCGATCCCCCCAGGGTGTGTCGCCTCCAGACCAGAGAGCTCGCAGGGCCCCTCGTCAGATGAAAGGTTGAAGGATCCGCGGAAGGATCTCCCCGCTCGGGGCGCGGAACGTCCAGCGCGCCTTCGCGGTGAGTGGAGTGCGTTCCGGGTTGACCTCGATGATGTCCCCACCTCCTTCCAGGGTGGCGGCCGGAACGCTCGCCGCGGGATGCACGACGGCACTGGTTCCGACTACCAGGCAAAGCTTGGCGGAACCGGCAGCCCGGAAAGCGGCATCGAGGGTGTTCGTATCGAGAAACTCGCCGAACCATACCACATCGGGCCTTAGGAGCTCTCCACAATCCGAACAACGGGGAAGGGAGTCGACCTCCTTCGTGTCGATCGGATCACGGTGATCACTCCGATCTCCGCACCCGGTGCAACGGACCCGAAGCAGGTTGCCGTGGAGTTCGAGGATCCTCGAGCCGCGGTCGCCTCGTCCCGAATCTCGGGACACCTCACTCTCGAGGGCACGTTGGTGAAGGCCGTCCACATTCTGCGTCACCAGCGTGACGTCGGCGCGTGCGAGCAGGAATCTGGCGAGCGATGTGTGCCCGGGGTTCGGGTCACACTCCATGACGGCCCGTCGGCGGTAATCGTACCACTCCCAGACGGTTCTCGGATCCCTTGCGAAAGCTGCAGGCGTGGCGAGATCTTCGGGTCGAAACCGGGACCAGATGCCGCCCGGGTCGCGGAACGTGGGGACCCCGGATTCGGCGCTGACTCCGGCTCCGGTGAGAACGACCACACCCTCGGCCACCTGAAGCGCGGCCCGAACTTCCTCGATCGGCTCCGAACTCATGGGATCCGCACGAGATGCGCGACCAGAAGCACCCAGCCGAGGAGGAACGCGACGCCGCCAAGGGGCGTGACCGCTCCCCAAGCCCGCGCCCCCGTGCCGACGAGGAGATAGAGGGAGCCGGAGAAGACCAGGATCCCCAGGACAAAGGCCCAGCCCGCCCAGACACCCAAACTTCCCGCCCATCGACCCAACAAGACCGCGATCGCGAGAAGTGCCAGAGCATGATACATCTGATAGCGGACGCCAACCTCGAAGATTTCGAGGTCCCGGGGGTCCAGGCGCTCTCTCAGAGCGTGGGCCCCAAACGCCCCGAGCGCCACCGCCAGGAAGGCGAATGCGCTTCCGAGGATCGCGAACCATCGTTCCACGGCTATCCTCTCCTACTCGAAAACCGACGGGTGTGACTGCGGGTGGGGAAGCTACTCGCACGTCCGCGGGAAAAGGTAAATCGGAGCGGGGTCCCCCGGCCAGGGCCGCTCGTTGACCCCTGAAGAGGGGCATCATACCTTTTCACGTCTATCGTTCGCCCGGAAAGCAGCGCTTCCGGACCCTCAACGCAGTGTGCACCCGGAACTCCATGGCCAAGCGCAGACCATCGCCGTCCCGTTCCTCGTCGTCCCGGGGAGGCTCGGACGACGCCTTTACCGCGGGCGTCCTTGAATTCGTGGGTTGGGTTCGGCAAAACACGGTAGTCGTGGCGGTGGGGGGCGTGGCCATCGTTCTATTGGTGGTCGGTGGCCTCTACTGGTTCAGCGAGCGATCCGAGCGGATGGACCTGGCTGCCTCCGAGCTGGAACAGATCCAGCAAATGGTGATGTTTGAGAGCCCTGGAGAGGCGCGGCAACGCGTTCAGCAGTACCTCGACCAGTTCGACGGAACCCCCTACGCGGTGGAAGCGCGGCTCCTTCTGGCTGAACTGCACCTGGACGAGAACGAGGTCGATCAAGCGATCTCAGTCCTGCAAGTAGTGGCCCCGGACTATCGGTCAGCCCTGGGAGTTCAGGCCACATTCCTCCTGGGGGTGGCCCTCGAGGAGGCGGACCGCTGGTCTGAGGCCGCAGAGCTCTACGCGGAACTCCACGAGAGGGCCGAATACACCTTTCAGCGGTATGAGGCCGGCGAGGGGCTGGCACGAGCGCAACTGGCCGCCGGTGACACCACCGCAGCGTTGGAAACCTATGAGTCGATCCTCGAGGGGCTCGGAGGCGATCACCCCGACCGCTCCAGGATCGAGATGCGGATTGCGGAGTTGTCCGCCGCCACCTCGGGCGGCGCCTGAGGAAGACGGACCGCGATCGGAGGCGCAATTCGCGGACGCAGGCGTTTCAGGGCGATCCGTTGGTCAACTGGTCAACCTGAGGCCGACCTGCTCGCCAAAACGATGTCGCATAATGTATATTATGTAAAGTACCGCTCGAACCACTTCCCCCTCTCGGACTCCGTCATTCCCGGCGTCCCACTACCGCGACCCGGCGCCGCAGCAGCGGAACCCACCGCTGGGCCCACTGCTCCACCTTCCTGAGCACCGGAAGGTGCGACTCCACGTGTCGCGCCACCTCGATCTCGAAGCCGAGCCTACCGAGTTCCCGGGTCACGCGCGCCAATGTCTTGTAGTCCACATGAGTCGGATCGGGACGCAGGATGCGCCACTTCCGGAGCCGCTCCAGGAAGTGCTCCGGATTCGGGGTCCAGATTGCGAAGCGTCCCCCGGGTCGGAGGAGGCGTCGCGCCTCTCGGTAGACGGCAAGGGTGTCGTCCGGATCGAGATGTTCCACGAGATCCGCTGCGACGACCAGGTCCCACACGCCACCCGGGAGGCCGGTGCTCCGAGCGTCGCTCCGAAGAAACCTCAGTCCGACTTCAGGTTCCCGCTTCAGCCGCTCGCCGCAGATTCTGAGCGCCGCCTGGGCGAAGTCCACCCCCACGACCTCCCGAGCATCCCGGGCAAGGGCGAAGGAAAGGGTGCCCCACCCACATCCCAGGTCCACAATCCGGAGGCCGTGCGTCGGACCGCATAGTGCGAGAACCTCGCGGGTGCGGTAGCGCTGGAAGGGACTTTCAGGATCCAGAAGGTGTTTCCCACCCTCGTGGAAGTACCCGCTCTCCTCATAGTACTTCCGATCGACATCAATAGGGCTCGACACGCGCATCTTCAGACGAAGGGTTTCTTCCTTCCAGGGCTTCCGCCGCGGCACGCTCCGCCTCACCCGACAGCTCGAACAGTGCTCTCCGCAAGCTGCGCTCCGCTTCCGGGAGCGCGGCTTCCCTCGCTCGCCGGTCCTGTAGGGCCCCGAAGTGGAGGGGTTCACCGAATCGAAGGTGGACCGTCGCGCCCAGCCGCGGCCTCGTCCCCCATCTGGGCCAGACGTCGTAGGTTCCATCGATTCCGACCGGGACCACTGGGACGCCTGCCCTCAAGAGCACTCGCAAGGTGCCGCCACGGAAGGGCTGGAGGCAACCGTCCCAGCTCCGTTCCCCCTCCGGGTAGACGCACACGATCCTTCCCTCGGCGAGCCTTCGCAGGACCACGCGGACAGACTGCGCATCGGTCCTGTACCTCCGGACGGGAAATGCGTGGAGCCGAGGCAGCAGCCACCGAAAGATGCCGTTCGAAAACTGGGTGCTCTTCGTCATGGAGTCGACGGCCCGGGGACATATCGCCTGGACCAGGATCGGGTCGAGGATGCTCTGATGGTTCGGGACGAGGAAGGCGGGCCCGGATGCGGGAATGTGCTCCAACCCCTCGACCCGGGGTCGCAGCAATCCAATGACTACCCAACGGACAAACGGTTGGAGGACTCGGTACCAGAGTGTCATGGACCTCTTACGGTAGTGCGGCTCGCCATTCAGCGAGCCCGGATTCGGGGTTGAAACTCGAAGATCTCTCCCCTGTCCTCCTCCCGCCAGAGTTTCCGCAGGTGGACCTTGAGGAGTCTCTCCCACCAGCGCGGAGAATCTCCGGCGAAGGAGAAGGTGACGACCCCCCCTTCCACTGACGAGACTTGCACCGTGGAGGAGGCGGTCTGGAGAGCTCGCAGGTCTAGCAAGTCCCACTGGTGAACCGTTCCATCACGTTCCCGGAATTTCAGCGTCCGAGCACCGAGGCCGAGCGTCCCAGCCCGCTCGGGTCCCATTTTCTCGACGTAGCCGAGCAGCGCTCCGCGGAACCGAACGGGCTCCTCCCCGGTGGCGAATCGCGCGACTGCGGCGGATTCCAACAGGTATCCCCTCCCCTCCCGACTCGGCCCACTCGCGGATTCGAGCTCATCCAGCCGCTCAGCGAGGCGCCGCGCCGGAATCCCGGACTTCCGACCATCTCCCTCATGAACGAAGATCCGGGTCCCCTCCTCGCCCCGCTCGTACTGACGGGCACATCCCGAGCAACTCGCCTTGTCGCCTTTCCCCTCCAGCGGCTCTGCCCCGCAAAATGGACATCGATAGAGGAAGTCCCCGAGGGCCATCAGAGTCGTCCGAGAAGTTGGTCCACTCGAAGCTTCCAGACCTTCCACACCGCTTCTGCGACGATTCGCTTGGACATCTTGGATTCCCCCTGGTCACGCTCCGTGAAGACGATCGGCACCTCCTCGAAGGTGAACCCCTGTCTCCAGGCACGAAACTTCAACTCGATCTGGAAGGTGTAACCGGTGGACTGTATACGGTCCAGATCCAGGGCCGCGAGCACTCGCCGATTGAAGAGGTTGAATCCACCCGTCGCGTCCGAGATCGGAAGGCCGGTGATCGTTCGAGCGTAGACACTGCCAAAATAGGAAATGAGGAGTCGCCCGATCGGCCAATTGACCACGGTGACCCTGCCATTGACGTACCTCGAGCCGATCACGAAGTCGACCTCTCGCGAGATCCGAATGAGCTCGGGGAGCTTCTCGGTCGGATGTGAGAGGTCCGCGTCCATCTCACAAACCCGAGCGTAGCCTCGTTCGAGAGCCCACCGAAAGCCTGCCAGATAGGCCGGGCCGAGCCCGGACTTCCCCCGTCGGTGCAGGACATGGACTCGCGGGGACCGACGCCTCGCGAGCTCGTCGGCCACCTTCCCCGTTCCGTCGGGCGACGCGTCATCCACGACGAGCACATCGATCTCCCGAGCGGCGTCGAGGGCGAGCGGGACCACTCGAGGAAGGTTCTCCCGCTCGTTGTAGGTGGGAATGATCACGAGCGTCCGGGTTCGAGGATCGCTCATCGACCCCTACCTCCTTCCCTTGCCTTCCGCCCGGTCCCGGGTCCATCCCCCCTGCGGTCTTTCCGAAGCACCTCCCAGAGAGCGAGGGCGCCGGCCGGTGCGAGCTCGGCCAAAGTCATCCACACTCGGGTCAAAACGGCCACCCCCACCGCGGCAGCACCCATCTCCGGACGCAGGAAGGCGATGAGAAACCCCTCTCTCACACCGATGCCCGCGGGTGCAAAGAAAGCAACGTAACCGAGGAGATAGGCGGCCGCGAAGGGTGCGGCCAGCTCCAGAAAACCTCCCGGAAATCCCAATCCCCTCAGGAAGGCAACGAATGCCGACCCGTAGATGGCCCAGGTCAGCGCGTACCACCCGAGCCAGCGAGGCCCGAACAGGGGACCGGTTCGGGGGAGCTCTTCGATCGACCGGCGCGCCACCCTGAACACGATTCGCAATCCCCCTCTGAACAGCGGTGGAATGCTCGCACCCACGATGCAGAGCCCCAACACCACGAGCACCCAAAGGGCCGGCCTTCCCCCCGGTGCACCTGGCGCTACAAGTACGGGCACGGCGAGAATCCCGGCGGCAGCTAGGCCGAACGCCTGGCCGAGGACACCGGCCGTGGTTCCCACCGTGGCGGACATCCCCTCCCGGCGGGAGAGCAAGGCGAGCCCAGCCATCTGCCAGACCTTTCCGGGAAGATACCGCCCGAGGTTCGCTGCAAGAACGATTCGAGTCGAAGCCAGGGGGCCCGGGTTTCGAGCGCCCAACTCTCCGGCCAGCTTTCCCCAGAGACTGGCCGTAAACACGAATCCGGCCAGAAGGAACAGGACGGAGAGGGCGAGCCATCCCGCGGAAGGAGCCGGAAGCGCCAGTTCCAGGGAAAGCGCCTCCTCGACCGTCACTCCGATCTGAGCCACGATGAACCAGGTGACCCCCACCGTCAGAAGGAGCTGGGCGACTCTGCGGACGGCGCGTGGCGGACCTGATCGGCCGGTACGACCCGGGGTGATCGGATCCGGGGGACCCGACGAGAGGGTCGGAGCGCTCATCGCCGAATCTCAGCCCTCGGACCCTCCGGAGAGGCCGTGGGGGACTGGCGACGACGT
>SLFU01000013.1 GCA_007124095.1 Gemmatimonadota bacterium | reverse complement strand
CGGGCCCGTGGCGGCTGTAGCGATGCTCGACCACCCGGGGCTCCTCATCCCGCACAGCGATGGTGTCTACGATGATCTCCAGGGGATACCATTCCCCCTGCCACATGGCCTCGTCCAGGTTGTCGGGATTCAGCTGTTCCACGAACACGTCGGCCTGGTCCGTACCCACCACGGTCAGGCCCCAGGCAACCCTCCCGTTGTGGCCGATCATGACGCCTGGGATGGCGGGTTCGGTGGAGCCGATAACGTTGTAGCCCGGTGCGTTCAAGTGCACCAGGTACCGGAGCGAGGGGTTGGTGACGCCCCGGTGGGGGTCGTTGGCCAGGAGGACCTCACCGGTGGCCGTTCGTTCGCCGCTCAGGACCCAATTGTTGCTGCCGGGGGAGCGCTCCTGCGCGCCGAGGTTCAGGGACGCCACCGCCCCGTCCCACTGTTGGTATTCGGGGAGGAGTGGTGGTTGGTGGAAGCTATCGTCGAAGTGGCTGAGGGCATCCACCACTTCCTGGGTGATGATGGAGAGGTCCAGTCCCTCCGGAATCTGGATGTCGGGCCAGAACTGATACTGGTCGCGCTCACGGTCGTTTACTGCATCCAGTCCTTCCTCCTGGATGCGCATGGCCATATTCAGCTCCGCCCGGGCCTGCCCCAGCGGCAGGGCGGTGGCCACCCGTCCGGTGGAGGCCTCGGGGGTCCACGGAAGGGGTTCGAGCCCCGTGAGCCTGTATTCCACCGGGAGGTTGTCTCCGATCTGGTCGATGTAGGCGTTCACCCCGTCCGAGAAAGCCTGGAAGATGGCCTCACCGTTCGGGTGATACGTAGCCCACTCCTCGTCCCAGGGTCCGCGGAACATGATCAGCCGCGCCAAGCGATCGTGCTCGAAGGCCGCAGGCCCCAGAATCTCCGCCATGCGTCCTTCGTTGACGCGCCTCCACACGTCGATCTGCCAGAGTCGATCCTGGGCCTGGACATACCCCTGGGCGAAGAACATGTCGTCCTCGTTCTGGGCATAGATATGGGGAATTCCCCATTCGTCCCGCAGGATCTCCACCTCCGCCTGAAGCCCCGGCACGTTCAGCGTGCCCTCGATTTCTGCCAGGGACTCCTGCGCCAGATCGTCGAAGCCTTGGGGACCGTCCTCGAATTCGCATCCGACGAGGACCACCGCAGCGACTGCGAGCAGGGCGCCGCCCCTCAGCAGGCTGAACCAACTAGACATCGTCATCTCCTTGGGTCCGAACAAAGTTCTCCAACGACGGAAGGCCGGGGGAAGAAACCCCCGTCTCCGCCCGCCGTGGCATGGGCAACAACAGGGCTTGCCGGTCAGATCAGCGCCGAGTCGGTCGTGGTCGCGGCCGCCCAGCCCCCTCTGGGTTCGGGCTGGCGGGCGGCGTTCGTACCACTGATGAACCCGTAGCCCGCTCCAATGGTCAGATTTCCCAGGTAGGCGTAAGTGGAAAATCCTCCGATATCCACGCCGGCGGCGTAGAGCCCCCGGATGGGCCGATCGAACCGGTCCAACACCTCCCCTCCGGAGCCGGCTCTCAGACCTCCGTAGGTGGCGGTGATCCCCGTCGTTCCCAGAACGGCATAGAACGGCGGTTCCGTGAGCGGATTCACGAGTCCATTCTCAGCACCGGTCTTGGGAACAGGGAGCGCCCAGGCTTTCCCATTGGCGGCCGCCTCGTTGTACTCGGTGAGCTGTTGCCGGACCCGCTCGGCGGGGGTCCCCCGCCCCCATCGTTCGACCTGTTCCGCTAGTTCTCCGAGCGTGTCGGCCCTCGCCACTGGCGCGCCGACGTCCCGGTATGCGGCCCACCGATCCACGCCGGCTCGGGCGGATGCGGCGGTGGCATATTCCCGGTTGATCGCTTCATCCCAGATGTGGATGGTGGTCGCTTCGGGTTGCCGCGCACCTTCATTGTTCTGGATCTGCGCGGCCCGGCGATCGAACTCGTCCTGTGGACGACTGCTCCATTTGCCGCCAGCCTCATCGGTATAGCGACGGCCGTAAAGGTTCAATGCCACTCCGACATGGGCGTGAAACATGGAGACGTTCTGCATCGGCTCCACCGGCCGCCCGGGGCGTGCCGGAAGGGAATACCCGTAGAACGCGTCCCACCCACCCTTCGAAGGAGCCGCACCGAGCTGGGAGGCCAGGAAGTAGCCGTCACCGGTGAAGAGCGGCGTGTCGCGGCCCTGGCTGACGTTTCGTTGCCAAAGCTGTTGCCGGGTGATGTGCTGATTCACCATCTGGGCGTTGTGCATCCACCCGCCCGTCGCCAACACCACGGCCTTCGTACGGATGTGGATCGGGCCGTCGGGGCCCTCGGCCACCACCCCAATGATTTCGCGACTGTCGTTGGTCACGAGTCGGTGGATGGGGGTCTCGGTGAGGAGCGTACCACCCCTCGCTTCCAACTCTCTCACCATGAACCGGACCCAGATGATGGGCGGAATGGTGCGTCCTTCTCGCTGTCCTCCCTCCAATTGGGCGTACCCGGTGGAGAGCGGTGCATTGATCTCCTCCATGAAGGTGAAGAAGTGCTCCACGTTTTCGTAGACGGCCCGTTGAGTGACGGGATCGCCGTCGGGGCTGTTGCGCCGCATGTCCTCGTATTCACTGTTGGCGATTCCGCCCGAGCTGTGGGCAACCGTGCCCCCCGGTTGGTCTGCCTTCTCGAGAAGGATCACGCTCGCCCCGCTGTGGGCGGCCCGAACCGCTGCGGTCAGACCACCCATGCCCGCACCCGCCACGACCACGTCTGCCGTCATCTCCTGGATCCTGCGACTCGCTACGATCGGTGCTCCCCAGGCGGGCTTGGCGCTCGCGAGGCTTCCCAGCGCGCCGGCGGCCAGGCCCGCCGCTGCGCCCCCCAACATCTCGCGCCGGGTGAGGGAAGGTCCTGTGTCGGGTTCTCTCGAGTTGCCAGCCATGGTACGCCTCCGAAGAGTGAAACGGTGGAAAGGACCGAATCAGGCGACTAGTCTCGAGGATCTATGGTGTCTGAGCGCTTCGGGAGCCTCGAGCTAGCCGGTGCCCGATTCGGTCAGTACTCGGAGTCGAGCACGTGTCCCCGCTGCATCTGATATCCCGGCCCGCACGGGGCACCATCGGATCCTCCGGGCCTCCAGGAGCCGACCCGGGCCCCGACGGAGAGTTGCGAGTCGTCAGGAAAAAGGACGACGATTTCCGTCTTGACCGGGGGCGTTTCGCCGTGGGGGTCGATGAGTTCCGCCTGCTGGAAGGTCACGGGTCCCGGCTCGCAATTTCCCGCCGAGTCGGTGCGAGTTCCCTCCGTCACCTCCAAGAGCTTGTGCGCCCCTTGTGGACCCACGTCCAGATCCTCCGGGAAGATGACGATGATCGCATCTCCGGGCTCCACTCCGTAGCCCTCGTACGACTCCAACACCTGGGCCCTCAGGTCTCCCGCCGAAGCAAGGGGTGCCATGAGTAAAAGGAGACATCCGATCCACGTCACAGAATTTCGCATCGCTTGCTCCCTCGGCAGACTCGGGTGGCTCAAGGTGGCCGGAGGGAGGGATGGGCAACCAACCACACCTCCCATGACTCCCTCCCATCACTCACAATTCGACCCAAACACGGCCCTGTCAAGCGAGCAGGGGAGGAAGGTGATGGAGATCCGAGCCTCCACCGGAGCTGGGTGGCGAGGAGCTTGGACACGCCCGCTTCCCTTCACCACGAAACAGAGTTCCTCGCCCAGGAACGCAAGACTTAGTCGCGGCCGGGCGTGTACTTCTTCAACGGCCTTCCAGGGGAAATCCCAGGGCCAGCGTGCCGACCGGAAGTCCGAAGAGGTCGGCGCGATGGCCCTGTACCGAAATGGAGCGCTCCGTCGTCGACCCCGTCACCGTATGGCTCCGGGAGACGGCGATCCCAGCTGTTGGTTGTGCCCCGTATGGCGTGGGAGCAATACTGCAACATACGACGGGGAGATGGAGGGGGACGTGGGTGGGTGCGAGATGCAAGGAGCGGCCGGTCCTCGAATACACTGACTTCCGGACGCCGGAGGAAACCGAGGTCGAGTAGCTTAGCGGCCGGAAGTCCGGAGCCTCGTCGGTGCGGAGAGCCCGGGAACGGATTCACAGAGGAGGAGATCGTGTCTGAACATCCGGTGGGAATGAAGCTGGGACCCGCCTTCTTCGTGCTGGCGGTCACAGGAGGCGTCCTCGGGGCCTTCGGCACGGCGCTGCTCGGGCAGAGCGCTGTTCGGGCAGCGGACGAGCGGGCCGCAGTGGAGAAGACGATCCGTCAGTACTTTCGGGGCGATGTCGAAAGAGACGTGGCCAGCCTCGAACGGGCCTTTCACCCTCGGGCGGAGCTCTTGACGGCCGGCGCAGACGGAGAGCTGGAGGTCCTGACGCAGGCATCCTGGCACACCGACGTTCGAGCGACGCCCGACCGGGAGCGGCCCGAACCCGAGATCGTTTCGGTGGACATCCATGGAAAGGCGGCGATGGCCAAGACCCGGCTTACCTTCGCGGCGGGGCGCTTCACCGACTACCTCTCGCTGTTGAAGCTTGACGGAGGCTGGGTCATCGTGAACAAGATCTACCACTGGGAGCAGTGGTGAGAAGCTCCTCGAAAACACGACCCACCCCAAGGACAGGATGGCGAGTATGCTCACGAGGATGCCCAGATGGACGGCCACGATCGGTGTGATCCTCATCGTTCTCGGTGTGGCCGCATACATTGGCACAGGGATGGAAAGCTGGACCGCCCTGCTCCCCTCCGCGCTGGGCCTCATCCTCTTCATGGCCGGATGGATGGCCATGAGGAGCGAGCGGCTGCGGAAGCCCGCCCTGTGGCTGGCCGGCGGCGTGGCCCTGCTGGGGGCTCTGGGTTCCCTCCGTGGGCTGGGCGACCTTTTCGCCCTGGTTGCGGGAGGATCGGTCGAGAGACCTACGGCGGCCGCCGCTCAAGGGATCACCCTCCTTCTTTGCCTGATCCTCCTCGGAGTGGCTGGAAAGCACTTCCTGAGAGCGGACTCCACTTCTTCCTGCGAGTAGTGTCAGGTCGGGCTCTGTGTGCCTGCTGCCGGTGACCACCACCGCGCCTTCTCCCCGGACCATCTTCGCCTTCTGGCTGCCGCTTTCGCTCCAGTGGATCATGATGGCGCTGGAGCATCCCTTCCTGGCCGCGGTCATCGCCCGGCTGGCGGATCCGACTTTCAACTTGGCCGCCTATGGGGTGGCCTTCGCGGTGGCGATCCTGGTGGAGTCGCCCGTGATCATGCTGATGAGCGCGTCCACGGCGCTGGTGGACGATGCAAAGAGCTACCTGAAGCTGAGGGCGTTCATGTGGCTCTTGAACCTCCTCTCCACCGCGCTCCTCTGCCTGGTGCTTATCCCTCCGGTCTACCGGGCGCTCACCGGAACCCTGCTGGGGCTCCCCGACGAGGTGGCGAGGCTCGTTTACGGAAGCCTTTGGATCCTCCTTCCCTGGCCGATGGCCATAGGCTATCGGCGCTTCGTTCACGGAATCCTGATCCGGGCGGGCCGGACCCGGCGGGTGGCCTACGGGACGCTGACGCGGTTGGGCTCCATGGCCGTTACCGGGCTCATCCTGGCCTCGTTTGGGCTCCCGGGGGCGTGGGTCGGGGCCGGGGCGCTGGCCGCCGGCGTGGTGGTGGAAGCCGGCGCGGCCTTTCTGATGTCGAGAGCCATCCTACGGGCGATCGTGGAAGAGAACCGGGACCCTGCGGGGTTCCAGGGACGGCCCATTGGGCGGCGGGTGCCGCCGGCGCGTTCTACCCGAGTGGGAGAGGGTCCGGCCCGCGCCCGGGGCGCCGCGGGACCGGACTCGGTGGAAGCGCGTAGCCCGGGGAGCGGGCAAGACGGTGCGGCGAGCGCCGGGGAGGGGTTAGGATTCCGCGCCATTGCGTCGTTCTACTACCCACTCGCGCTGACCTCGCTCATCGGGCTCACCACCCAGCCGCTTCTCACCTTCTTTATGGGACGGGCGCCCGCTCCGGTGGAGTCGCTGGCTGTCTTCCCGGTGGTCATGGCTCTCTTCTTCCTCTTTGCCACCTTCGGCCTCTCCTATCAGGAGGTGACCATCGCACTCGTGGGACGTCAGGGGGAGCACCGGGGGCCGCTGGGACAGTTTGCGGTGGGGCTCGCTCTGGGAGCCTCAGGCGGCCTCGCCCTGCTCGCCTTCACTCCGCTCGCCAAAGTATGGTTCGAGGGAATCGCGGGGCTCACCCCGGAACTTGCGGCGTCCGCGTTCGTCCCGGTGCAGATCATCGCCGTGGGGCCTGCCCTCACCGTGCTCACCGGGTTTCAAAGGGGGCTGTTGGTCCAAGCGCGTCGGACCCGGCCCATTACCCTCGCCACGGTACTGGAGATCGGGCTCATCGCGAGCCTCTTCCCCATTCTCGGGTGGGGCCTGGGGTGGATGGGAGTGACTGCGGCCATGGCCGCGCTCCTGGCCGGTCGGGTGGCGAGCGTCCTCTTCCTCTTCAGGGCGGTGCGGCGGGTTTACGGGTGAGGGGGCCGGTCCCGGAGCATACTCTTCCTCACGTTCTGCAAGGTCGCGGAGGCGTCCTGCCCCATAGAAGGATCTTCAAACGGACTCCGGAACGGGGTCGGGCTCGGCGGGATCGAAGGCTGACCGTCGAGGGCATGGAGTCGCTGGAGCGTGGCTCGCAGCCGTTCCCAGTCATGTGGCTTTAGGCAGGAGGCCTCGGGACTTGGACTTCCCCATGGCCATCCTCGGAGAAGACCCCGTCGACGCCCAGGACGTGGAAGTGAAAGCGACCGCTTGGACACCTCGAGCCAACCCCGAGCGCCGAGAGCGCAGTGGCCATGACGAGGTGTGCATTCGGGTATCCCGCGAACCTAAAGCTGCTCCTCAGGTATGAATCGTCGAGTCCGGCGCGTCGGCGTCAGGGCCCCGCCGCACCCGCATAGATCGCATCGACCCAGGCGAACAGCACGGAGACGGAGACGTAGATCACCACCGATGCCGTCGCCGTGCTCAGGTAAGGATACGTGGCGCCGCGCGGATACTGCCGGAAGAGCGCGCCGCCGGGGCCGAGGCTCAGCTCCTCTTCCATCTTCCGTCCTGCATCGATCAACGCGCGACACCTGGTGATGGTGCGCGTCTCATGAATCCCGAGACCCAATGTCAGGAGCGCGCCGAGGACGGCCAGCATCATCGGAGCGGGGGCGGCTGGCTCCCTAAGGACGGCGAAGATGCCTCCCCCACGATTGGTCGAGGCTACAAAATCGTGCAGCCTGAACTGTTCGGCCAGGAATCCTCCAATAGCCCGTGGCACCTCTGCTCCGGGCCGTCCTCACCCCATGTCGACCTCGTTCAGGCTCCGGAGCGCCTTTTCCCG
>SLFU01000239.1 GCA_007124095.1 Gemmatimonadota bacterium | reverse complement strand
TGACGCGCTATGCCGTGCCCTAGCTCGTGCCCGATCACCCCGACGAGCTCCGCTGCGCTCCCCGCCTCCCGGATGAGGCCCGAGTAAACGTAAACCAGCCCCCCGGGCACATTGAACGCGTTGACCTCGGGCTCCTCCACTACGTAGAAGCGCCAGTCCAGGTCCGCCATCTCCGTTTGGGAGACAAGGAGTCGACCGATCCGCTCTACATAATCGTTGACCACGGGGTCGTTAGAAAGCGGGAGCTCCTGGGCGAGCTCGACCTCGAACTGCCTCCCCATCTCCCATTCCTCCTCGATCGAGATCAGATTAATCCCCCCGATCCCCAGAGTCGCACAGGCGGGAGCAACGACGGCGAGGATCAAGACTGCAAAGGTGGTGGCCCGGGGTATCCGTCCCCGGTGGGGACGTGGTCGAGGATTCATCGGTTCCACTCCCAGATTTGTGGGATTGTCATGGGCTCCTTCCAGGAGCTGGTGATCGGGCCCCGTCGCTGAAGACCGGAGGGACCCGATATGAAAGGGAAGCAAGCGGTGTGCCGGGTCTGCACAGCCCGCCTCCCGTCGGCATACCCCTTGCATATCTTATGCAGAAAGCTACCTGATAAACCGAGCGACGCGAGACTCGACGATGACCCGGAACCGGGACGGCCGATCCGATCCCACGCACCCAGCCCCTATCCGGATTGCTGCACTCGCCCTTCTAGGGATCCTGGGTGGATGCGCGTCAGCGGGATCCCAACAGGCGGGCTCCACCCTGAATCCCGCAACGCCCGACCGGACCAGGGACATCCAGGCCGACGGAAACGCGAAGGACGGATCCTCTGCGACACCGGATACCATCGGCTCCCTTTCCCTGCAGGAATATCGGGAAGTCTGTCGCACTCCATCCGAGGAGGAGCTGGTAGAGGAGGTCAGTCGGGTCCTCCAGGAAACGTCGTGCAGTGCCGTCCTCTGGGTCGACGGAATTTTCGGGGATCAGCGGGATGTGATCGGAGCCCGGAGGACCTCCGGGACGATCCAGGTCTCGACACTTTACAGCCAATTCGCAGGTGTCGACCCGGGGGGACGAGTCCGTCTTCGGTACGACCTGCCCAACCTGGAACGCCGCGCGAACCTCTTCCTCGGCCGAGGGGACGAGCAGCAGGCCGTGGAGGACCGGGAGGAGCGGTTCTCCCTCCGTTCTTCGTTGCCGGCGGCGGAGTCCGAGCGGTGGATCGCCGGAATGGGACTTGTCCCCCCGGGCCGATGGGAGGAGAATGCCGACGTTCGAATAGGGGTGCGCCCGAGCACGTCCCCGGCTCTCTTCATCCAAGGGCGGACGCGTCAGCAGCTCTCCGCGGGAGACTGGGCCGAGTGGCGATTCCGGCAGACGCTCTTCTGGGAAACCCGGCAGGGACTCGGGGCCACGGTCGAAGCCCGGTACCAGCACCTCCTGGAGCCCCACCTGCTCCTCCATTGGAACGTGTCCGGGACCCTGTCGGAAGAGTCGCACGGTGTCGAGTGGAGGATTGAGCCCTCCGTCTACCGGAGATTGGCGAACGGGCGGGTCGTGGGGGCCCAGCCCTTCTCGCGAGGCGCCACGTCAGCGGATGTGCCGCTTCAGGAATACGGGATTCGCGGAGTGTACCGACATCCCTTGAGGCAACCCTCTCTCGCCGGCGAGTTCGTTGCCGGGTATTCCTGGCCTCGGGAGGATCCCGGCGTCCCCAGGAGCGGATCCATCAGTGTGGGCATACAGCTCGAGCTGAGATTCGGAAGGGAACCCGTTGGACTGCAATGAGGAGCGAGCCACGTACCCCGCCTCGAGGAGGGATGCGGCGATCGCGCGAGGGGATCCCTCGCTACCGGTAGGCCGGGGAGTCATCCCGTCTCACGGGGTCCAGGGGCGGGGAGTCCCTCGCTCGAGGGCAAATCCGACTCCGGGCCGTCGAGCGACCACGGAAGCTCGACGGCGGTGGACCATCCCAGCCCGAGCGCAAAGCCAAGCGCGATCCCCGACGGCGCAGTCCAACCCGCAACGACGGAAGCGAGCGCGACCGTGCATACTACGAAGGCCGCTACTCCGGCCGTGGCGACGGAGGGCCCCCACCCCCATCTCCGGGCTGTGGCCGCGGTGATGTGCACGAGGAGGGATGCCGCCACGGCCACGGAAACCGACGGGTACTCGGCCCGCGGGACCACTCCCTCCAAAACCATCCGGTCCAGGAAGTACGCTCCTCCGCTGGCTCCCACCAACCCAAGCCCTACGCGCAGAGCCGCGCCCCCACCTTCCTTCCGGCCCACGATCGCCGCCAGGGGGAGAGCCAGGATGAGGACGCCCGGCCAGTGGAAGGCCCGGAGCCCGGCGCGGGAGATCTCAACCGCTTCGTCGGTCCGGGTGGCTACCATCCAATCTAGAACCGGGAAATCGATCAGGGCCAGTCCTCTCACGGCCACCGTCTGGCTCATGACCAACCCCACACCACCGACGGCGGCGACGAGCGCCAGAAATCCGATCGTCAAGTTCAGCCCGTGGGCCAGCCGCGGATCGAAACGTCGTCCGAGCCAGCGGAAGGCCCGGGCGAGGTGTCGGGCCACCCCCTGTGTGCCGGTGACCGTGAGAACGAAGCGAAGTATGGACTGCACCCTCCGCTGATTGGCGGCGACCCGAGCAGCCACCCATCGAATGACGAGTGCCGCCACGCAGAGAATCAGGATCAGCAGGGCGGCGGTGCCAGCGACATCCTGTAGGACATCCCACGACTCACCCAGCACGAATCCCAGGAGGATCCAGGCGCTCGCCCAGAGTATCGTGGCAGGGAGATCGAAGAGGACATAGCGGCGGTAAGAGAGTCTCGAGACACCCGCAAGGAAGGGAACCACAATCCGGGTCGGGGTCGTCAAACGGCCCAGGACGATGGCCCATTCGCCCCGCCGGTCCATAAAGGTGCGAGTCTTCTCGATAGCCGGGCCTAGAGCCCGCTGGAGGGGCTTCCAATCCAGAATCCCGGCGCCCCAACGGCGGCCGATCATATAGCCTGTGGCATTGCCGGCCATCGTTCCCGTCACGACGACCGCGACCAGGACCCCCAGCTCCACCTGGTTTCGCGAGGCCAGGATTCCCCCCGCCGCGACGGCCAACTCGCCGGGTGTCACGAACCCGAGGAAGAAGGCCGCCTCCGCCCAGCAAAGAAGCCCCACGATCAGATAGACCGTGGAGGAGGGGAGACTCAAAAGAAGCTCGATAACCTCCTCGGCGAAGCTATTCACCCGAGCGGCAGGGTGGGCTCCAAACCGGAGCGGGAGCACGGCCTCCACACCAGTGCTCGCCTTGGAAGGGCACCGAGAGCGGAAGGGTGGTCATCTTTTTCGCGGGCTCCTCTGATCCGATCTGATCCGGAATGCACAGGTCCCTCCGCTACCTCGGACGGCGAACCACGAGCTCCCCAGTGTCCCCGGCTCGGGTGACCAGAGTCACCGTTCGGGGCTCCAAGACCAAGTCAGCTTCGAGGACGAGGCGGCGGCCCATGTCCAACTCCTCCTCCGGCGCCTCGTTCTGTCGCGCAAAAGACACCTCGACCTCGTGAGATCCCGGGGGAAGGACCAGGTCGTAGAGTACGTAGAGGGGCCGGTCGCCCCGAGCTCCACCGCCGGAGACGGCCTGTTGCAACCGGGACTCGCCGTTGACGCGAACGTTGAGGTCGTAGGTAGGAAGCGGCCCGATACAGGCATCCGGGTTCTGCATGTGCACGGGAAGGCGATCCAGATCGGCCTGAGTGGGCGTGGGACAATCGCCAACCTCCTGGCTCCGCAGGCGCCAAGTCAGCCGGAGGATTGCGTCTTCGGAATCCTCTCCCGCGAGTGGAAGATCGGAGAGGACTCCGACGAGGAGCATCGTCACCGCGGCCAACGCGACACCCGCGACCCGTCGAGCCAGGACTCTCATGGAAGGACTCCTCGTTTCAGGTCCGACTCGGGGTGTGGAGGCACTTCACACTCCACATCCACCTCGATGTCTTCCTCCGCCTCTGCGAGCGCTCTCTCCCGAATTCGAGCCTGAAGGCCGAGGACCTCATCCCGGAGGCCACCCCGATCGCCCGCGCCCGCGTGAACGAACTGAACCCGTTCACGATCCACCCGGTCCTTCAACTCAGCCTCCCGTCCGTGGAAGAGCCGCTCCTGGGCCCATTTTGGCCCCTCCCGGTTCCAGCAATCCCGCTCCGGGCAGGATGCAATCAAGACTCCTCCGGCCCCGGCCCGGACCATGAACTCCACCACCGAGGTATGGAGGTTTCCGAGACAGCTCATCGGATAGACTCGGGCGTCTTCGAACGTCTTCTCCCCGGCCAGCTCTCCGGCACCGAAGGCGCAGGCGATGAGGACCACGTCCCGGGGTCCCGGGGCCTCTTCCTCCAGAAAGGAACGAACCCTGGCGATCTGATCCCTTCCTCCGCGACCGGGCGGCCCGACCCCCATGGGCGCGCAGGATCCTGAGCAGATTCCGCAACTGACGCAGAGCGCAGGGTTTACGCGGGCAACCAGTCCATCGCGGCCATCGGTGCGGGGCATCATGGAGATCGCCTCGTACGGACAGTCGAGAAAGCACTGCTCGCACCCCACGCAGTGCTGCTCATTGACCCAGGACGGTTCCGGTCGCTCCTCGCGGCGGGGCCGGGTCCAGAGCGGCGCCATGAAGGCGGCCAGAGCGATCACCCCGCCACCGACCCACACCACCCAAGCCGGCAACTCCCGGGTCACCGGAAGCCAGAAATTGTAGAACCAGTTGAGCGGGATCGCCTCGGGCACGACACCAGCATCCGCAGGGGGCGCCAGGCGGCTCGGCCAGAGTACGGCCAGCGCGGTCAGGAGCCCGACCAACGTCCACCCGAGAGCCTTCGGTGGAAGGAGCTTCGGACGGGCGAGCCGTGACACGTGAAGGTACAAGAAGAGCGCCACCCCCAGGGGCAGCGCGATGTGGAGAAAGTAATTCAGAAAAAAGAAGGCCCCGGGCATCGGCTGCTCTCCGACGAAGGTCCGGGTGATCGGCTCGGAAAAGATCGGAATCGCATCGAGGAGCCGCGCCCCCTCCTGAGCGAGGATCTGTCCCTGAACGTCCCAGACCATCACGAACCCCGTCCACCCGATCAGGAGGATGAGTCCGGTGAGAACGAGACCCGACAACCAGGCAAGCGTCCGCGCCCCCCAGCTCCGGCCGCGAATCAACATTCGGACCCCGTGCACCGCTATGGCGACCACCGCGGCATCAGACGAGTACCGGTGCAGCGACCGGATCCATCGCCCGGCCCAGGCCTGATCCTGGATCCGGACCACCGACTCGTATGGGGCCCCTATCCGATAGAAGAGAAGCAGGTAGGTGCCGGTGAGGATGAGCACGAGAAAGAGGGCGATCGCGATGGGACCGGTCTGGTACAGCGGGTTGTAGCGGGAACCGTACAATCGGTCGAAAAGCGAGTCGACATGAGAGAGGGCGCGGCGAAACGGACGGAATACGGTCGGACCTGAACCCTCCATGGATCCCCTCCCGGCTGTCGAGCGAGCTCCTTTCCCTTGCAAGGATATCACCTACACCCTATTGGTGCCTAAGGCAAGTTTCCGTTTCTCACCGGGGACTTACCGAATGGTTGCGATCCACCCCCTCGATCCGGAGGCGTGCATGGACGACCCTCGGCATCCCGCTCCCGACCCTTCCCAAGAAGAAATCCCCTGGGGCCAGCGCTTCTTTGATCGCCCGTTTCTTCTCCTCGTCATCGGGCTCCTGATCATGCTGGTGTTCTACACCGGCTGGGGGCTTCTCGAAATCGCGTCCCTGGAGCCGGCCCCACTCCCCTGAGCCCGGAGTTTGTCCATGTACCAGACCGGTATCGATCCGCCCGAAGGAATCTGGTGGAAACCCGCTCACAAGAGCGAGAAGGTGTGGATCGCAATCGCCTTTGCTTGGTGCTTGATCCTCTTCGCCATGATGCCCCTCTGGCACCTGAGGGGAGGGCAGAACACCACCGGGATCCGCCACGTCGTCGAGCCCGCAGACTTCCTCGCTCGCACGAACGAGTTCATCGCCACCTACCAAGTGGACTCGGACCGGGGGATGCCCATCGTGGAGCCCCCGCCCGGCAGCGACGTCTACCTCCTCGCGATGATGTGGCAATGGCGTCCCATCCTTCGTCTCCAGGAGGGCGTCGAGTACACCCTGCACCTCTCGAGCCTAGACCTGAACCACGGATTCAACCTCCACCCCTTGAACCTCAACTTCCAGGTGGTCCCGGGCTACGACTACGCGCTCCGGGTGACCCCAACGCAAGCCGGAGAATTCCGGATCGTGTGCAATGAGTTCTGCGGGATCGGTCATGATGTCATGGTGGGCCGAATCGAGGTGCTTCCCGCCGGCGCCCAAGGAGCCTCCTCCGAACCGGACGGACTGCAGGGGACCGACCTCTTCGTCTCTCAAGGGGACGAGGAGTGAACGCCCCGGCGGAGGCGATGGGGTCATCGCCCCCAATCTCATCGCCCAAGGGCTCTTTTCGAACCTGTCCCACCACCGGCCTGCGCGTGGAGCGCGGAGCCGAAATCCTGATCCGGGCGCACGCGGTCGCCGCCACCATAGCCCTGCTCATCGGCGGCTTCGCGGCCATCCTCGTCCTTCTCACCCGTTGGCAGGTCATTCATCTCCTGGACGCAATCTGGTTCTACCGGATCCTGACCGTCCACGGGATGAGCATGCTGATCTTCTTCATCATCTTCTTCGAGATGGCGGTCCTCCTCTTTGCGGGCCCGGTCCTCCTGAACTGCCGATTGCCCGCGCCCAAGACCGCCTGGTCCGGTTTCGCCCTGATGGTAGCTGGAGCCGTGCTGGTCCAGTGGATGATGTGGTCCGGCCAGGCCGATGTCCTCTTCACGAGCTATGTCCCTCTGGAGGCACATCCGCACTACTATCTCGGAGTGATCTTGTTCGCCGTGGGGACCCTGGTCACGGTGGGGGTGTTTTTCGCCACCCTTGTGATCGCGAAGCGGGAAAATACCTACAGGGGGTCGGTTCCCCTCGTCACTTACGGGGCGTTGACTGCCGCCATCATCGCGATCATCACCCTGGTCCATGGCGCCGCGATCTACATACCGACATGGCTCTGGTCGATGGGCCTCATGGATGTGGACCCCCAGGTCTATCGACTGATCTGGTGGGGACTCGGCCATTCCTCCCAGCAGATCAACGTGGCCGCGATGGTCTCGATCTGGTACTTGCTCGCCACCTTGACCGTCGGCGGAGTTGTACTGAACCAGAAGGTTAGCCGAGTCGCTTTCGTACTCTACATCCTCTTCATATCGATGGCTTCCGCCCACCACCTTCTGGTGGACCCCGGGTTCGGGGCGGCATGGAAGGTGTGGAACACGAGCTACTTCATGTACATGGCCGTCTTGGCCAGCATGATCCACGGCTTCACCGTTCCAGCGGGGGTGGAGCTTGGGCAGCGGCTGCGAGGGTTCACGCAGGGAATCTTCGGGTGGCTGCGGCAGGCGCCCTGGGGGGATCCCGGATTCAGCTCCATGGTCTTCTCCATCGTGGTCTTCGGCTTCGTGGGTGGGATCACCGGGGTCACCTTCGGAACCGAGCAGATCAACATCATTGCCCACAATACTCTCCGGATCCCCGGCCATTTCCACGCGACGGTCGTGAGCGGGACTGCGATGGCCTTCATGGGCGTGACCTACTACGTCATTCCTCTCATCTTCCGGAGACAGCTCGTCTTCTATCCGTTGGCCAAGATCCAGCCGTACATCTTCGCAATCGGAATGCTCATCTTCAGCCTCGCCATGACCTTCGCAGGTACGTTCGGGGCTCCTCGCCGCGTATGGGACATGACCCACTCCGGTGCTCCCTTCGACGTGCCCTACTCTCCGGTCGTGGACATCATCATTACGGTGATGGCAATCGGAGGAATCATCGGAGTCGTTGGAGGGGCGCTGTACATCATCGTCACCGTCCTATCGGTCTTTTTCGGGAAGCCCCTTCCCGCCGGGGAAGAAGCGGCCTATCAAGGGTCGATCCCTCCGGGGATCATCCGCAAGCCGTGGACGGAGATTCCGGATGTCGATGAGGACCCCAAGGCCCCCGGGAAGGTGGGACCCGTTCCCGGTACGGTTGCGCTGGTGGCGATATTCTTCGTCGCCTTCGTCGTCTACTACTTCGCCAACTGGGCGCTTCTGTCGTTCGGGTGGAGGGTGGGCTGACCGATGGCTGGACTTCTCACGCGGGAGGAATGGCTTGCCACACTCACCCTCGCCGTCGTCCTGGGCGTCACCGCAGGTTGGTGGGCCTTGGCCCTCTGGCCGGTTCCCGGCGAGACGCCCGAGTGGCTCGAGATCGCCAGGGCCGTCTGTTTCAACGCGGGGGCGGACGGAATGCCGGACGCCTCGGGCTGGATCCTTCTCATCGGCCAGCCGCTCGGTATGTTCGGGTTCCTCTGGGTCGTCTGGCCCACCCCACTCGCTCGGGGCCTACGGGGCCTGGCAAGCCAAACGGGTGGGCGCATGGTGCTTGGTACCACGGCCCTCTTCGTTCTGGCGGGATTGGCGGGAACGGGTTTTCGGGTGATCTCCGCAGCGGAAGCTCGGGCGCCCGCCGTGCTCCCTCCTTCCATGCCGGTGGACGCCCATCCCCGGCTGAACCGGGACGCGGCGCCCCTGGAGCTGATCGATCATCGAGGAGAGCGAGTGGGTGTCGACCAGCTTCGGGGACGTCCGGCAGTCGTCACCTTCGGCTTCGCCCACTGCGTGGACATCTGTCCCCTCGTGGTCCAGAACGCCCTCCGGGCCCGGAATGAGGTCTGGGGACCCGACGGGGCATCTCTCGTCGTGGTCACGCTCGACCCGTGGCGGGATACTCCGGCTCGGCTCGAGGACATCGCCCGCCGGTGGGGGTTGGACGGGCCCAACGACCATCTCCTGAGCGGATCGGTCGCGGAGGTGGAAGCGGTGCTCGACAACTGGAAGATTCCAAGGAACAGGGACCCACGCACCGGAGACGTGCTCCACCCCTCGATGACCTATCTCCTCGATGAGGATGGGAAGGTCGCCTTCGCCACCGTGGGCACATTGGAAACAGTCGTGGGCCTCGGAAGCCGACTTGAAGGGCGGTGACGTTTTCGTCTCCGTCCCCATTGGCCTCCACGGTCGCCGTCTCGGACACTCGGTGAGCGATCCAGTCCTGGCTCGCCGGGGCAGGTGATCGTGGCGGGCCAGAGGCCGAAGGCGCCGAAGGGAGTGATGGCGCTCATCACCTATTCATGGAGAGGCAGTCATGGCAAGCCAGTGCTTTCTGAAGCTGGAGGGGGTGAAAGGGGAGTCTCATGACCACGCACACCAAGACGCAATTGAAGTGATCAGCTGGCGTTGGGGAGCCACCAATACCGGGACCATGCACATAGCGAGAAGGGGTGGAGCCGGAACCTCGGAGTTCGAAGACCTCACGGTCACGAAGCGAACCGACAAGGCGACGCCGGCCCTGTGGGAGCACCTTGCAACCGGCCGAACCATTTCGTCCGGGGAGCTGATCATGCGCAAGGGGGACGGTGATCCGGTCGAGTTCCTGAGGATCAGCATTGAGCAGGTCCTCGTCACCGGTATCGGCGCCACCGGGGCCGAGGGCGGGCCCCATGCCTCAGAGGAGGTGAGGTTGAACTTCGCGCGCTGGACTCTGGTCTACACTCCACAAGAGCCCGACGGCACCCCGGGACCAGAAGAAGAATTCGGATTCGATATTGCCAGAAATGAGCGCCGCTGACCAGAATGGTTTCTCACTGACTTCGGCAACCGAGCCTTTGTGGGCCAAGGGCGTGGAACCCCTCGAGTGGTGATACCCCCCATCCCTCCGCCGGCCGAAGGGTCTCTATTCGTTCGTAACCTAGAACCGGGCCGTATCCTGGAACCGGGGGATTCGGAGCGACCGATCAGAACCGACTTGCCTCTCCACCCCTCCGTGAGAGGATCAAGTGATGGAATCAAGTGATAAGATCCAAGTGGGATGGCCGGATTCGATCAATGACCGATCAACCAGGAGAAGAGCAAGCGCCATGCTTACCCAACCATTCGAGCCCGGCCATGGGGCGCGCAGGGGCAGGATTCATCCGATACCGGGACGCCGCTCGCGAAAGTCGAAGGGAGCGAGTCCCACTGCGGCGAGCGTTCTTGCATTCGCAATTCTGTCGGCCGGCGCGATCGCACCTTCCCCGGGGGAGGCACAGAGCGCTGCGGAGATACTCGGGCAGGCCATGGAGCGGTACGAGGCGAACCTGGCCGGCGTGGACGACATCACCCTCCGTCAGGAGGTGATGGGGATCGAGACCACCTCCTACCTGGTCAAGGAGACCGTGGACGGGCATGCCACCCTCCGGCCGGCGGACGTGGAGTTGTCGGGTGCGGAGATCGATCCCGTGGAGGACGCCGGGGAGCTCTGGGCGCGGCCGCATGAGCTGTATCTGGAGCTGGCAGATCGCTGGACGCTGGACGGCGAGGGCTCGATCGATGGGAGACAGAGCTGGCGTCTCATCCTCACGGACGCAGAGGATCTGGATTGGGGCCTCGCCCCCGGCATGGACGATCCCTTCGTTCCGAGCCGTCTCGAGCTCGACCTCGCCGCGGACGATCTCTACCCCCTCGCCATGGCCATCGCGGGAGAGGGGAGCCAGGGCCAACCCTTCAACTTCCGCATCTTCTTCACCGACTACCGGGAAGTGGACGGATACCTTCACCCCTTCGTAACTCGCATCGAAACGGAGGGCGCCGGACCGGGCATGTCGGAAGCCGACATGGACGAGGCCCGGACCGGGCTGCGGGAGTTGGAGCAGCAGTTGGAGGCCATGCCCGACGCCCAGAGGGAGATGATGGAGGAGATGATGGGTGACCAGATCCAGATGCTCGAGGATATGCTCGCCGGCGGAGGGCTCGATCTGGAGATCCGGGTCACGGACCTGCAGGTCAACGCAGGCCCCCCCGGTTCGGAGTAGCCGGTTCGGGTGGGGACCGAAGCCCTCCCGGCGGTATGGGCGCCGGAGTACGAGATGGACATCGGGGCGCACGTCTTTCCAACCATGAAGTACCGGCTGGTCAAGGAGCGTCTCCTCGAGGAGGGCACCCTCGAGCCCGCCCACCTCCATCGACCCCGACCTCTGGGAATCGAGGAGCTCTCCCTCGCCCACGCCCCGGCTTACCTGGAGCGAGTCATGGAGGGGCGCCTCTCCCCTTCCGAGGAACGCCTCCTGGAACTGCCCTTTTCAGAGGAGCTCCGCGACGCCTTCCTCCTCTTCTGCGGAGGAACCCTCACAGCGGCCCGCCTGGCCCTGGTGCGCGGAGTGGCGGTCCACCTGGGCGGCGGCTTCCATCACGCCTTCTCGGATCACGGAGAGGGGTTCTGCCTCTTCAACGATGTGGCGGTAGCGGTGCGGGTCCTTCAAGAGGAGGGCGCTCTGGAGGCGGTAGCAGTGGTCGACCTGGACGTGCATCATGGGAACGGTACTGCGGCCATCTTTCAGCGGGACCCCCGGGTCTTCACCTTCTCGATGCATCAGGAACGAAACTACCCTGCGATCAAGCCCGCCGGAGACCTGGACGTCGGGCTGGCCGACGGGGTGGGAGACGAAGCCTATCTGTCCCTCATGGACGAGCACCTTCCTCGGATCCTCGAGGATCATCGCCCCGAGCTGGTCCTCTTCCTGGCCGGAGCCGACCCCTTCCTGGAAGATCAGCTCGGCGGGCTCCGACTCACCATCGAGGGGCTCAGGGAGCGGGATCGACGGGCGCTGGAGGCGTGTCGGCGAACGGAGGTGCCGGTGGTCGTGCTTCTCGCGGGAGGATACGCCCTCCGAGAGCGGGACACCGTAGAGATCCACTGCAACACGGTGCGAGAAGCGCGTGCCGTAACACGAAGGAGATGACTCCCGTGAGATTTCAGGACCTCTCCCTGACCGACCTGCGGGACCTGAGCGAGTCCATGGCCACCGTGGCCGCCGCCACCACGGCCGGAATCTTTACCGCTCTCGACGAGGAAGAGGCGACCCCGGAGAAGCTGGCTCGGCGATTGGAGCTGGACCCTCGCGCCGTGGGGATCCTTCTCCCCCTCCTGGAGGAGCTCGGGCTGGTGGAAGGCAGGGAAGGCGGCTACCAGCCGACCCCACGAGCCCAGCGGGAGCTCATCGATTCCGGAGCTCCGGAGTACGCGGCCGGTGGGCTGCCTCTCTGGCTGAGCAACCTGGAGGCGTGGACCCGGCTCCCCGAGGCTCTGAAGACCGGAGAACCCATCGGGGACCAGGAAACGGAGGACGATTCACGGACCCAGCGGGAGCGGATCTCCCGATTCATGGCCGGTATGGCCGCAGCACCCGAGGAGCGAATCCGAAAACTGGTGGACGGGGTCCTGGCTCGCCGGCCGGAAGCCCGGACCCTCTTGGACCTGGGAGGGGGCCCGGGCCACATCAGCCGTGCTTTCGTGGAGCAGGGGCTGAAGGCAACCCTCGTGGATCGTCCTGAAGTGGTGGAGTTCGTGCGAGAGGAGTACGGGCTGGACGCGATCACCGGCCTGCGTACCGTGGGCGCCGACTTCCTGGAAGACCCATTGCCGACCGGCCCCTTCGACATCCTGCTCCTGAGCAATATCCTCCACATGCTCCCCCCGGAAGGGGCCCGGGTCTTGTTGGAAAAGGCAGGAGAAGTGGCCGCTCCGGGGGCCGTAGTGGCGGTAGCCGATTTCGTTCGGGGGCTGAGCCCACGCGCGACCCGCTTCGCCATGACCATGCTGCTTCGAACCGAGGGCGGAAATACCTACACTCTGGAAGATCACCGAGCTTGGTTCCGGGACGCGGGATTCCTGGACCTCCAGGTGGAGCATCTGGATCCGGAGCGGCAACTCCTCACCGCGGTAGCCCGAACAGCTTAGCTGGAGACCCATCCCGACGCTGACCACGGCAGCCGGTCCGGACCGGGGACCTCCCGGCCTACAACCGGCTCAGCGCCTCGTCCAACGCTGTGATCGCCGACTCCAGTTGACGATCAGAAAGGTAGGGCGCGGGACCCAGGCGGAGGATCTCGCCCCGGTGATCCGAGTGGACACCTGCCTCGCGAAGGAGCTCGACCAGCCGACCGGCGTACGGGGAGCGGAGTGCGAGGAAGCCGGCGGTCCCGGAGAGGGAGATGGACCCGTCACGGGCAACCACGTTGGGATCGGCGTCGAGCTCGTCGAAGCGTCGCACCAGGAGGCCCACCTGATGCTGGCTCACCTTCCGGAGGAGGCCGGGATCGAGCCCTTCCTTCTGAAAGAAGTCGAAAACCTCGGCCGCTCGGTAGTGGCTCACGGGGTCATAGGTCGCACCGGCAAAGCGGACGGGACCCTCTCCGTAGGGCACCGGCTTCGGGCCGGCTACCTCCGCACCTCGTTCACCTTCGGCGGCCGCCCCACCCTCCACTACAACGCCGAATTCGGCGAACCATCCCGTGACCACAGGGCGAAGCGAGGTGTCCGGAGGAAAGCGCAGAAAGGCGTTCCCCTCGCCGAGCTGGCAGTACTTGTAGCCGCCGCCCACGACATACGCGTCCTCCAGCCCCATCTCCCGCACGGAAAACGGAACCACGTTCAGGTGGTGGTATCCGTCGACCAAGAGAGGGACCCCGCTCCGGTGGCAGGCTGCGGCAACCCGGTTGAGGCCCGGGACGATAGCGGCATTCTCGAAAAGTACGGACGAGACCAAAACGGCGGCGGTGCGATCATCTACCTGATCGGCGAGTCGTTCCGTGAGCGCATCGGTGGGTTCGGTAGGAACCCGAACGACCTCGAGTCCTTCCTCCTCCAGTCGACCGAGCTGGCGGCGAATGGTGTGGAATTCACCCGTGGTGGTCACCACCCGCGGACGCCGCTGGAGCGGAAGCGCCGAGAGGAATCGGACGAGGAGCTCGTGGGTATTCTGCGCCAGCGCGAAGTTCCCGGGATCGTCGACCAGGAGCTCGGCGTATCCCCGGCGAACTCGCTCCGCCTTCTCAAAGGCCGGCCCCCACTTCCGATCCGCCATCGCCGCGGCATCTCTCCAGGCGAGACGGTAGCCTTCGAGCGCGCGGTCGGGCCAGGCCTGATGGGAGTGGCCGGTAAGAAGCATCCGCTCCGAGACCCGGAAATGGGTGTAGTGCTCGGCAAGCAGGTTCGGAGACCGGGTCAGCTCTTCGGGCCGCATGTGACATCAACCCCACGAGGGACGGTTGGCAGATTCCCGACTTGTGGGAGGAAGGCGGGGCGGGCCGTCCAGCGCCTACTCCCCACCAGTCGGATTCGACCCCAACAATAGAGGCGCTCTGGTCCCCGCGTCACCATCTCCGAGTTCCGGGCCGGTGGCGACCCGGCGTCCTCACCGGCTCCGAAGCACAGGGAGGATGCGAAGGAGGTCGCGTCGGATGTAGCTTGCTCGTCAGGGATCCGACGGATAATGCTGTGTGGGACCACCGGCCCGAGCGATGCCAGCAGCAACCCGAATCCGTCCACGTGGCTCCGGCAGGGAGGACCATGCAGACCTCACGGCGCTCGTTCGCCCTCCTTCTCGCCGCCGTCCCCCTCTTTTTCTCGAGCTGCTCCGATGGTCCGGCGGGCCCGGAAAACGGATTCCCGGATCCAGCGGGGGGGCTCGCGCTGAGCGAGGTGGTTTCCGGGGTCCCGGACCCCGTACACCTCACCGCCCCTCCTGGAGACGACCGGCTGTTCGTGGTGGAGCAGTCCGGGCGCATTTGGGTGGTCCGGGACGGAGAGCTGTTGGAAGCGCCTTTCCTCGACCTCCAGGAGTTCGTCTCGAGCGGAGGAGAGCGGGGGCTCCTTTCCATGGCCTTCCATCCCGAATACGAGGTGAACGGCCGTTTCTACGTGAACTACACGGACGATGCTGGAGACACCCGGGTCGTGGGCTTCCTGGCCTCCTCCGATTCCGACCGGGCGGATGCGGAGAGCGCCGAAACGCTCCTCCACGTGGAGCAACCTTTTCCGAACCACAACGGGGGCCACATCGCCTTCGGCCCGGACGGGAAGCTCTATGTCGCCATGGGTGACGGGGGCGGCAGCGGGGACCCACTGGGGAGCGGCCAGGATACGGGCACGCTGCTCGGTGCCCTCCTCCGCATAGATGTGGACGGTGGACAGCCCTACGGAATCCCTCCGGACAACCCATTCGTGGATGAGCCGTCCGCCCGGGACGAGATCTGGGCCATCGGGCTTCGGAATCCCTGGCGCATCTCCTTCGACGAGCCATCGGGGACCCTCTACATAGCGGACGTGGGTCAGCACCGCTGGGAAGAGGTGAACGCAGAATCCGCAGACGCTCCGGGGCTGAACTACGGGTGGAACGTCATGGAGGGAGAGGAGTGTTTCGACAGCCAGGAATGCAACCCGTCGGACCTCACGCTACCGGTGATGACCTACCGGACCGGACCTGAGGGGTGCGCCGTGGTCGGCGGCGATGTCTATCGAGGGGAGGATATCCCGGAGGTCGAAGGCCACTACTTCTACTCGGACTGGTGCGGAGGATGGCTGCGGAGCTTCCGGATCGAGGGTGGTGCGGTCGTGGATGAGCGAGAGTGGAACGTGGGTCATGTCGGCCGGATCCTCTCGATGGGCCAGGACGCCCGAGGAGAACTCTACATGTTGTCGAGCGAGGGAGGTACGGTCTACCGGATCGTGGCGGAGGGGACACCTTCGAACCTGGAGTGAGGGAAGATATCGGGGCCTTTGTTTTGTGGATCGCCCTCGGTCACCGGGAGCACCACCAGCGTCTCACCAGGGGGCTGGAAACGGAAGGGAGAGTTGAAGGTAGGGCTCCTCGGAATCCTGTAGTGAGGAGACGGTGATCCCAAGGAGCCTTACCGCACCGGCTGGAGCTCCCGGATTTTCGAGCAACCCGGCGGCGATCCGAGACAGCTCCTCTGCCTTTCTCACCGGCCGTTCGAGGGTCGTCTGGCGGGTCGTCACCCGGAACGCCGAGTCCTTCAACTTGAGGGTCACGGTGCGTCCCCGGGCGCCGACTCGATCCATTCGATCCGCCACCTTGGTCGCGATCTCCTCCAGCGTTCGACGCATAACGCCGACCTCCTCGAGATCCACGTCGAAGGTGCGTTCGGCGCCGATCGACTTTCGCTCCCGGTGCGCCTGGACCGGCCGTCGATCCCGGTCGTGGGCCAGTCTATGGAAGAACCGCCCTCGCTTTCCAAACCGTCGAACCAACTCCTCCTCGGACCGCGATCGGAGGTCGGCACCAGTGACGATTTCCACACTCCGCATGGCCTCGGCCGTTCTGGGCCCCACGCCCGGAAAGCTCTCGATCGGGAGGCGGGCGATGAAGCGAAGCGCCTCCGACGGAGGGATGACGGTGAGCCCATCGGGTTTCTCATGGGCGCTCGCCACTTTCGCCAGGAACTTGGAGGTGGCCACCCCGGCCGAGGCCGTCAGTCGCGTTTCCCGGAGGATCTCGTCCTTGATCGCGCGGGCCAGGAGCGTCCCGGAGGGAGGGCCGATCCTGGGCTCGGTCACGTCCAGGTAGGCTTCGTCCAGCGACAGGGGTTCGACCAGGTCCGTGTAGCGACGAAAGATCTCCCGAATCCGTTCAGCTACCGCCCGGTAGACATCGAATCGCGCCTTCCTGAAGATGAGCCCCGGGCACCGTCGAGCCGCCTCGTGGGAAGGCATGGCGGAGCGAACCCCGTACCGCCGTGCCTCGTAGCTCGCCGCCGCCACGACGCCCCGCCGGGAGGTTCCTCCCACGACGACGGGGCACCCCTTGAGCTCGGGGTCGTCCCGTTGCTCCACCGACGCGTAGAAGGCGTCCATGTCCACGTGGAGGATCCGAGTCATCGGCGCTTGTCGGCCCGATCGGCCCGGAGCGTCTCGGGACGCTCCACCTCCTCCTGGGTCCATCCGGCCGTCCCGGTCTGTAGGGTATGCTCGACTGAATTCTGCGGAAACGGCGTCGGGCTGGCAACCGATCGGCCTCGGACCTGGTCAGTCACTCGGGGGCCGAAGGCGGACGACCTCAAAGAGGCGGGATCCACAAGAAAGTGAGCCTCACCGCCGGGATCGGGACTCCAGGGGCGGAATCAGGTGAAAGCCGGGACCGCCTGAAAGAAACGGGTGAGTTCGTGGGCCACCTTCCTTGGCTCGACCCAGACGCCGAAGTGTCCCGATCCTGGCAGCTCGCGCACAGTGGTCTCCGGCACGTGGTCGGCCACATGTCGGACGCCGTCGCGGTACCAGTCCAGAGTGCTTCGCGAACCCTGAAGAATCAACACCGGCGCTGCGATCTCCGAAAGGATCGACGGGTCTGTCGGACCGGGTTCCTTCGACGCGAGGGCATGCTCGATCTCCTCGAGCAGGACCGGGACGTAGGGCGCGCTTTCCTCGAAGTATCCCGATGCCGAGAGGGCGACCATCTCGTGGTCGGCGGCGAAGAATCCGATCCAGTCCCGGGCTGCCTCGACCAGCCTGCCCTCCCCGGAAAGCCCGGCCATGTGTTCCAATGCCCGCTGGAAGCCCGCGCCCTCGTCCTCACTGAGGACTTCGAAGACGATCGGCTCGTAGACCGCGACGGCCGAGACCACCGAGGTGCGCGCCGCGGCTGCGAGCACGAACATGCCCCCTCCCGATGGGCCTACCAGGCCCAGCGGCCCACCGAGGATCTCCGCGTACGCGACGACATCCTGCACGAGCCGATTGGGCGAACGATCGGGATTGGAAGCGCTCAGTCCCCGGCCCCGGTAGCTCATGAGATGGCAGGTAAACCGATCACGGAGCCACGGCACCGCAGCCTGCCAGTCGACTTCCCCATCGCCCAGACCGGCATGGAGACAGACGAGTGGCGGACCCTCTCCTTGCACACGTGCCGCAATTTCGGTCCCGTCGTCGGAGATCGCTCGGTGGATTCGATCGTCGTCCATGGGTGCCTCCTTCGGTAACTCTTGGGTGACTCTCGAGGTGAGTCCTGGGGTGACTCCTGGGGTGACTCCTGCGTCTTGGTGGCTGAATCTTGGCCTGCACGAAGATAGAACGATCGTGCTATCTAGACCACAAAGTGGCACGGTCGTGTTATCTTGTCAAGCATGGCAAACCAGAAGAGCGGGAGCGGAACGCGACCACGGCGATCGGACGGTGAGGAAACCCACACGACGATCCTCGAGGCGGCCATGCGGCTGGCCTCGATCGAGGGGCTCGGCGGCCTCACCATCGGCCGGCTGGCGCGAGAGGTCGACATCAGCAAGAGCGGGGTCTTCGCTCACTTCCGCTCGAAAGAGCGACTCCAGCAAGAGACGGTAGAGGCGGCCCGCAGGGTCTTCGAGCGGGAGGTTCTCGAGCCGGGGTTGGCCGCCCCGGAAGGCGTAGCCAGGGTCGCGAGCCTGTGCGAGGCCTACCTATCGTACATCGAGCGAGGGGTCTTCCCCGGTGGGTGCTTCTTCGCCCACCTCCTCGGGGAGTTCGACGCACGGACCGGCCCGATCCATGACGAGGTCGCCGCCCTCCAGCGAGGCTGGGTGGGACTCCTGGAGGAGCTGATCACCACTGCGCAGGAGCGAGGGGAGCTCGACCCGGAGGTCGACTCCGGGCAGCTGGCGTTCGAGCTCTACGCCCCATTGGAGCTGGCGAACTTTCTCACGACGCTCTACCGAGATCCGGCCACCTTGGAACGCGGCCGGGAGGCGGTGCGGGCCTCCCTCGCAGGGGCGATGGCTCCCGAAGGGGGCTCTTCCCGGGCGGGCCCAGCGTCGGCGGACAGCTGACCTCCCGACCGCCGGCGAGCCGCCCGGGTCGCATGTGTGCCCCCAACAGCGTGTCCGAGCTGGTCGCCGTGGTCCCCGAAGTGATCCGAAGTGAGCCAAAGTGAGCCAGGGGACGACGCAGGAATGCCTCAGCCGGTGCCTACACCTTCGGCGATGCGGTTCCCCACCTCCCTGTCGATCTTCCGCCAGTACTCGAGTGCCCGCTCCAGAACCGGCTCGGTGACCCCCTGGCTCAGATGGCCGGCGACCGTGGACACCAGGCGGTCACGCTGGTCGGCGTCCATCACCTCACGCACGAGCGCGTTGGCCTGCACGAAATCGTCGTCGTCCTCTCGAGGTGTATACGCGGCACGCACGAACTCCCCTTCCGCCTGCCAGGTCGCATCCTCGGGGTAGCGCTCGGGGTCAGCCTCAGGGCCACCCTTCGAGTTGGGTGCGTACACGGGATCCTTCACGTTCTGCACGCGCATCGCCCCGTCCTTGCTGTAGGAGTGGACCGGGCACCTGGGGGCATTCACCGGGATCTGCTTGTAGTTCACTCCGAGGCGAGCCCGGTGGGCATCCGCGTAGGAGAAGACTCGGGCCAGGAGCATCTTGTCAGGGCTCACTCCCACGCCCGGCACCAGATTGTTCGGCTCGAAGGCAGCCTGCTCGATCTCGGTATGATAGTCGGTGGGGTTCCGGTTCAGTGTGAGCTCACCCACCTCGATGAGCGGGTAGTCACCGTGGGGCCAGACCTTCGTGAGGTCGAACGGATTGAACCGGTACGTTTCGGCCTCGGAGAAGGGCATCACCTGGACATGGAGCGTCCAACTCGGATGGTCTCCTGCCTCGATGGCCTCGAAAAGATCGCGGGTGTGATAGTCCCCATCCGTACCGGCGAGCCGATCGGCGTCCCCTTGAGTGAGCGTCTCGATGCCCTGGTTCGTCTTGAAGTGGTACTTCACCCAGAACTTCTGCCCCTTCTCGTTCACCCACATGTACGTGTGGCTGGAATACCCGTTCATGTGGCGCCACGTCCGAGGGATCCCTCGATCTCCCATCAGCCACGCCACCTGGTGGGCCGACTCGGGGGAAAGGGTCCAGAAGTCCCACTGCATGTCGTGGTCCCGAAGGTTGCTGTCCGCTCGCCGCTTCTGGGAGCGGATGAAATGCTGGAACTTCATGGGGTCGCGGATGAAGAAGACCGGCGTGTTGTTGCCGACCAGGTCGTAGTTTCCTTCTCTCGTGTAAAACTTCACCGCGAACCCGCGGGGGTCCCTCCAGGTGTCCGGACTCCCTCGCTCCCCAGCCACCGAGGAAAAGCGCTGCAAGAGGTCCGTGACGGCATTCGGCTGGAAGAGGGTGGCCTTCGTGTACTCGGAGACATCGTTGGTCACCCGGAAGGTCCCGAAGGCCCCGCCGCCCTTCGCGTGGGGCTGACGCTCGGGGATCCGTTCGCGGTTGAAGTTCGCCATCTGCTCGATCAGGTAGTGATCGTGCAAGAGGATCGGGCCGTTGGGCCCCACAGTGAGTGAGTGCTCGTCGCTGGCTACCGGGATCCCGGCGTCGGTAGTTGTGCGCTCACGGCCTTTCTTCGCCACGGTATTCCCTCCCTAGGGTCGGCTCAGTCGATGAAATCGGGTGCCGTTCCGGCTCCTCCTCGGGACCCCAGGGCCCTTCGACCTCGCAGGTCCGCGGGAGAGATCTGCGGAACGGGATTGAATCCTATCCCGGACCCGTGACATAAGTCAAATCGATGGTTATTATGGGACCATTGATTGTGTCAATCGACCCCCGCCCCGCCTGCGGCTCATGACCCTCAGACAACTCCGATACGTGGTGGCGGTGGATCGAACCCGACATTTCACGAAGGCCGCCGAGGAATGTGGTGTGACCCAGCCCACTCTCAGCTCACAGATCCGCAAGCTGGAGAGGGCCCTGGGGGTGCAGATCTTTCATCGAACCCGAATGCGGGTCCGGCCGACCGATATCGGGCGCGAGATCGTCGAACAGGCCCGAATCGTGCTCCGGGAGGCCAGCCGGTTGCGGGAATGGCCCAGGAAGGCCGACGGGGAGGTAGCCGGGGAATTGAGGTTGGGCGTGATCCCGACGGTGGGCCCTTGGGTGCTTCCCCCCGCCCTTCCGGCCTTGGTCGCCCGACATCCGAAACTTTCCCTGGTGGTAGAGGAGCTCAAGACCTCGGAGTTGTTGGAGCGACTCCGAAGCGATCGTCTCGATGCGGGGCTCGTCGCCACACCTTCGGACCTGGCGGACCTGGACTATCGCCCGCTTTTCGAGGAGCCGTTCTTCGGCTATCTCTCCCCGGAACACCGGCTCGCCGACCGCACCCGGCTCCGGCGGGAAGATCTGAAACTGGCCGATCTCTGGCTCCTGCAAGAGGGGCATTGCTTCCGGGACCAGGTCCTCGACCTCTGCTCCGACCTCACACCCCCCACGGGCACGCCCCGCTCCCTCAGCTTCGAAAGCGGAAATCTGGACACGCTGAAGCGCCTAGTGGACGGGGGGGGTGGAATGACGCTTCTTCCTGGCCTTGCCGTGCGCGGGCTCACTGACGAGGAGCGAAGCCGGGTGCGTCCCTTCGAGGCCCCGGCCCCCGCTCGAACGGTCTGTTTCGTCCACGGCCGCACCTACCTGAAGCGGGCCGCTCGGGAGGCTTTGCTCGAGGTTCTGATCCACTCGGTCCCCTCAGCCCTGCGGGAGAGCCCCTCAGTCCTGCGGGAGTACCCCTAGTCCTGCGGGAGCGCCCCTACCTCTCTTAGCAGGGTCCGCGCGAGATCCAGTCGAACTTCTAGCGGACCCCAGCGCTCCCAGACCTCCTCCCCCTCCATGTTCAGGGCGAAGTAGGACACCCGCTCGCCCGGCGTTTCCACCCACCCGACGAGCCAGGCCAGCTCGCGTCCGGCGGTTACGGTGGAGGTCCCAGTCTTTCCGCTGATGCGGTACTGGGCACCATCCTCCAGGACGATGAGGTCCTTCAGAACCTCAACCACGTCCTCGGACACCTCCAGATTTCCCTCGTACAGGTCGCGGAGGAATCTCACCTGCTCCTCCGCGGAGATACGCAGGTCGCCCCCCAGCCAGAACCCATCCGGATCGTCCCCCACGGTCGCGTTCCCGTAGTGGAACCGCTCCAGATAGGATTCCATCCGGTCCGCTCCGATCCTCCGGGCCAGCTCCCGGTAGAACCAGACCACCGAGCCTGACATCGCCGACGCGAGGGTGTGATCCTGCGACCAGGCCTCTGTCCAGAACCCTTCCTCCGGCACCTCGCCGTCCCACTCAAGAGCGAACTCGGGCCCGTCCGCCACCCCGGACTCCAGAGCGATCAAGGTGTTGGGAATCTTGAAGGTGGAGGCCGGAAGGAACCCCTCCCTCGCCCTGGCGGAGTTGAACCGGATCGTACCACCTGTTTCGCCGCCGAGGACCACGAAGGTGGCGTCGGCCGGTTCGACGCCTTCAAACCACTCGCTCAAATCGACCTCGCGATCCAGTGCCGGGCCGTGGTCAGGTGCACAACCCCAGGCAGGGACGGCCAGAATGATCGCTACCAGGACGAAGAGCGGCTTGCGGACTCCAAAGAGATTCATGGGGTTCTCGCACGGGTTGGACGGGTCGTCGTCGAGGGTCCGTTTCAGACAATGTCGCGGGAGTCGGACCTTCCCTCGACTCTCGGGGTCCACGGTCGACACCGCTCTGGAGTGCCGGATCCGATTCCGGCCCTCAGCCCGAATCCACTGACCTTTGCCGTCTGCCACGATTCTTCGTATCACAGGAGATCAGCGGGCGCTACAATCTTCGTCGGTCGCCCTGCGGCCGCACGCAACCACCCATGAGGAGCAGTCCGGAATATGCCGAGCTACCAGGTCCCCGTGAAGCTGTATATGACCTCCCCCGTCATCACCGTCCTCCCATCGGACTCCCTGGACACCGCCTACCAAGTGATGTCGGATCGGGGCATTTCATCCCTTGCCGTGACGGAAGGAGACACCCTGGTCGGGATGATCTCACGTACCGACCTCTTGCGGGTCGGGAAACGTGAGGCCGGCACCTCCGTGCGATCACCGGCGCTGGCCTTCCCATCGCGATCCGTCTCCGAGGAGATGACCCCCG